>NZ_JBFUCY010000002.1:0-382101 GCF_056404995.1 Mucilaginibacter sp. P2_A5 | reverse complement strand
ATGATAATAAAACTTGTGCGAAACTGGAAGACTTATTTTCCGACAAGATCGGCAAAAGAGGTCATGGCTGATTAGTTGTCCACAAAAACGTTATCGTTTTTAAAAAGAAAAAAAGAAGCAAAAAAAGAAAAACGTGTTGAAATATGGAAAACCTAAGGAGGTTTCCCACATTCCAACACGACAAACAATAACAAATTATTATCTTTATTTAAACTGTCAACTTATTTTAGGACGAGTCACCCGGGAGACGCAATTATGCGTCTCTACAAAAAAATGGAATATTATCCGGGCACACTCACCAGCATACACCCATGTTGGCCCACCTTGTGCGTGTTATAAATCAAAATGTTTTTGAAATCTGTAGCGGTTCCTTGTTGCTTAACCATATGCTCCGGCATGGTCAACGCCCCGCTAACAAAATTGCAGGCCAGCCAAAGCGCAAAAGAAGATGCCGTTGGATACTCGCCACACATGTGTTTAAAACGGGCTATGGTGGTATGCTTATCAAACAAACTATCGCAGGAGGTATAAAAAGGGAGCGAGCGTTTATCGCCATTTTCGCCGGTTAACAGCAGGTCTGGCTTTTCGCCTTCGGGAAGATTTTCTTCAAGGAACTTTTTAATGCGGGTTTTAATCACCTCAACATCGGCACTATGTATGGTAGTTATGGCTTTCAGTTGCGCCATAGCATTTTGCTTATCACGACCAACCACGAACATAGCTGCGGCCTCGCCGGATAGGCTGCCATCGGTTGTAGAACGGTACATGTCGCTGTTCTGGCAATCTTCTTTTTTAAACCAGCCCGCAAGCGTATCAAGGGTGTAGTTGTTGAACGAAATTTCATCAACACCACCCAATAAATAGCGACTATCCGGGTTTTCATTCAGCAGCATGGCTGCATCAATAACCGCGTTTTCAAACGCCAGCCCACGGTGAACGTGGGTAAGGTTATAGTTTTTGTTATTACTGATAAAGGCTATTTGCGATGATATGGTATTGGGGGTCCCCTGCACAAAACTTCCGGGTGTAAGCATATCCTCGTTATACTCAATAATCTGGTTCAGGAACTTACCATTCTCCTCCATCCCGCTCACCTGGGTGCCTATGATTATGCCATTGGGCTGTACGGCGTCAGCAAGCAGCGGCAGGGCGGCTCCCGAGCCGATGCGAGTACTTTTACTCATCCGGCGCAAAGCATTGCCTTTAAACTGCGGATAAGCAGGCTCAATAGCATACAGCTTATTATCAACCGAAGGGTGAAGCGTTTCAATATCGATGTTTTCCCCAAAGGTTTGCTGCGGAGAAATACAGGTGGTTTTGTAGATATACAACTTCATCATTAAGCTTTTGAAAAAATCAATGATGTACAATTCCCGCCAAAACCAAACGAGTTACTCATCACATGTGTTAAAGTGGCGGCCCTGTTAAGCAACACCGGTTCAAGGCCAATATCAGTTATCGGCACATTAAAATTCAAATTAGGGTATAACTCCTGCCTGTCGATATTCAGGATGCTGTAAACCGCCTCAATGGCGCTGGCTGCACCAAGGGTGTGCCCGGTAAAGCCTTTGGTTGATGCAAAATCGGGCAGGGTATCAAACAAGCGCAGCATGGCACGGCTTTCTACCTCGTCGTTATTTTCGGTGCCGGTGCCGTGAGCGTTAATGAAATCAATAGCAGCCGGGTTTAAGCCCGCATTGCCCAGAGCATATTTCATAGCCAGGTATGGCCCATCCCCTTCGGGTGACAATGATGAAGGATGATAAGCATCATTGGCATTTCCGTAGCCGCTCACCACGGCGTAAATGTTTTTGCCTGTCGCATCCGCCTCCTTCTCTAATACTAAAAAGGCAGCGCCTTCGCCTAAATTAAGCCCTTTACGATTTTGATCGAAGGGGGCACAAGCTTCGTCCGAAAGAATACGCAGGGCGTTAAAACCATTAACAGTGAATTTGGCCAGGCTATCGGCCCCGCCTACAATTACACGATTGGCCAATCCATTTTTGATAAGCCGGGAGCCATACATAATGGCATTGGCTGATGACGAACATGCTGTATTCAGGGTGTTAACTACGCCCGTTATACCATAACGCGTTTGGATATGTAGGTTTACCGATGCATAATCGTATGATTTTACATATTCAATGTGTTCGGTATCGCCATGGGTGTTGGCATATAACTCGTCGGTAAGGCACATGCCGCCTACGGTTGTAGCGCCCACAAGGGCAGTATCGGTAGCCGTTAATTGGTTTGGGGTTAGTCGGGCATCGGCAATAGCTTCGTTAAACGCATGCAAGGCAAGCAGGCTGGTGCGGGTAACACCCGGCGCTGTTACGCCAAGTTTCGTTTTCAACTCATCGGTATTTATCAGTACTTCGCCAAAAGGCAAAAGTCCCGAATACCGTGAAGGGAAATTGCCGCCGCCTTTTATAATACCGGTTTTGCCCTGTACCAACGCCGCGTGATTTTCAGCTACCGAGTGGCCAATAGCACTAATCACACCAATCCCGGTTACTACAATCCTGTCCAATTTTTTATCCGTGTTTATTTTTGCCCGTTTTGCTCAATATAAGCAGCCATGGTGTTTACGTCAACAAGTACCTTTCGGCCCTCTTTAGGGTCTTGTATATTGATGCCATACTCGCGTTTCAGGAGTACAATAAGTTCCAGTGAATCGATGGAATCGAGCCCCAGGCCATCGCCAAACAACGGCTCATCGTCTTTAATGTCTGCCGGGGTTAGGTCAGTTAAATTCAGGAACTGAATGATCTGAACTTTTAACTTGTCCTTTAGTTCTGTAGTTTCCATCTTGTTTCTATATTAAATTCTTTCTTTTTAAACCAATAAACGTTAGCGCCTGGAATACAAATGTAATTCCAACCAACGGAATAATGCTGATAACAACATCCTTTAATCCCGCGCCCTCTAAAAATAAGCCATAATAGGCTTCAATGCACCAATGTAATGGCGATAATGAACTAATTGTTTTTAATGCCCCCGGCATGGCAAATGACGGCACCATCAGGCCGCCGATGGCCGATAGTATCACTATGGATACCGCTCCAAAGCCGTTTGCCTGCTCCTGCGTATGGGCAAACACGCCCACACAAATAGCGTAGCTTACAGCGCAATAACCAACGGCTACCGTTACTAAAATCAAACCGAAAATATCTGCCGGTAAGTTCAACGCGGGCAAATTAATATACGGAAAAAACCATAATCCCAACGAAAAAATTACCAGTGCCTGGAACAGGGTAACACACAGATAAGTGATCTGCTTGGATAACAAGCCTACAGCAAAATTAGTGGGCAATGTTTTTAACCTTATAAAACTGCCGCTCACCTTTTCTCTCACCACGCTGCCGCTTAACGACATGATGATAAAAAACATGGCAAATATAGTCCAGGCGGGTACATTGTGCTGTGTAGCATTTGGCGCCGTTATGCTGCCGCCCTTTGATACCGGCACCTGTTTTATTTCGGCCTTACCGTTCAGCATTTCCTGTTCAAGCTTTTCGGGCATCTCCTTTTCGTTTATGGCGAAGTAGAGTGTACGCAGCGTTTCCCGGCTTTCTACAATCTGTAAGGAGCTGGTTAACGCGCCGTTTACCGAAAAACGGATAGACTCGGGTATAGATGGATTGTAATGTAAGATCAATGGCGTAGGTGCGGCCAGTTTTTCTTCTTTAGCAGAATCGGCCTGCAGGCCAAAGCTTTTTAGCGCTTTATTTGACGATGATTTGGCTTTTGCTTCAATCTTTGCCGAAAAATCGGGAGGAATGGTAATGGCCAGCATGGCGTCGGCGTTATGCATGGCATCGCCCATTTGCTGTTCGTTTAAATTTGATGCTGACTGAACCACTTTAAACATGCCAATTTTGTTGATGGTGGTTGTGAGTTGTTTGCTTAGTTTGCCCGCATCTTGATTACAAACCACTACGGTGAGCTTATTTTTGTTCATCAGCTGAAAGGTGCTGTTCTGGATAAGCGTAACCACAATAACCAAAATAATGGGCATGATGAACATCAGCGATATGCCCACTTTGTCGCGCAGCAATATCCTTACATCTTTTACTATGGAGGCCCAAAGCTTAAACATTAGTTCCGGTAATCCTTTCCTGTTAAGTTTAAAAACAGTTCCTCCAGGTCCTGGTGGCCATACTCTTCCAGCAAACTATCCAGTTTTCCTTCCCTAACAATCTCGCCCTTATCAACCAGGGCTATTTGCTCGCACAGGCCCTCGGCTTCGGCTAACTGGTGCGAGGTATAAATTAAAGTGGTGCCCTGTTTATTCAGTTGCTTTAAGTAATTGATGATGGCGTGGCGGGTTTGTACATCCACACCAACAGTTGGCTCATCCAAAAACAAGATCTTCGGATTATGAATAACCCCTATGGCCAAATTAACCCTTCGTTTCATCCCGCCCGAAAAATTTTCAACGGCTTTATGGCTCACGTCTGTAAGGCCCAATATCTCCAGCAATTCGGCCGACCGATGTGCAATTTGTTTACGGTTTAAGCCGTACCATGCCCCAAAAAACTCCAGGTTTTCTATCGGGCTAAGTTCCTGGTAAAAGGAGAAATCCTGCGGCACAAAACCAAACAACTTATTTACAGCCTTGCTTTTGGTGCCAATTTTATGCCCCAGCAATTCAACCGTGCCGCTATCGGCAACCAGCAGGCCAGTCATCAAATTCATGAGCGTGGTTTTACCGGCGCCGTTCGGGCCAAACAACCCGAAGCGCTCGCCTTCGGCAATCTTTAAATTCAGGCCATCGTAAGTCACCCCCGAATTACCCGGATAATGAAAACAAAGGTTTTCGATATTTACGGCGAGGGATGTTTTGCTTACCATTTAATATTTTTCAGCAGTGTAAAAGCTTTCTTTTCTATTTCGGCAATTTCTAACAAATAGTTGCCCATTACATTAAAATCTTCCTGGCTGCCTATGCGGCCTTTGTAAATACCTGCGGCTTGTACAGCGGCTGTTCGCCACATGTCACCCGCCTGCGTAAACATTTCTGATGCCTGTAGCAAAGTAGGGTTGGGCAGGTAATCATTAGCCTGCTGTAAAAACGCGGCATAAATGTACCTGAAACCACCGCCGCCTGTACCAATCTCTTCCTGCATCCGCACTAATTGCGCCAGGTACAAGCCCGCGGTTTTAAGGCCCAGCTTATCGCGCCAGCCTTTTATTTTATTGCCGGTATACCTTATCCCGTTTACGCCAGCGAAAGGGCCGGGGATAGAGATCATGTTGAAAGCGTTTTTTTTAATGCCGCTTTTAATAGCACTTCTGATCTGGTCGTCGGTAATTTCCGTTTGATTGGCGGGATAGTATAATTGCCCTTTAGGTGCCAAAGCCCCTTTGGCAAAACGCACGCGCTCCAACTCATAGCTGGTTAGTGTGGTGGCGTGCTCCATAATAGGGTCGCTAATCAGGTAATTATCGCCTTCCTTGCCAAAAACAATAAGGTTATGGGCATTAAAATGAAACCGGTATTCCTTAGGGAAATAGGATAAATAATAAACCCCTACCTGCGCGCCAACCGGCTGTCCGGCTTTAAGGCTTTCCATCAAAGCAGCCTCGGCCTTTTCTTTAGATCTGAATTTTTTCTGTATCACCGGGATCCCCAGTGATTTGCAGGTACGGCTAAATATAAAGCCAGGCATTGAGCGAAAAGCAATTGCCGGCCCATTATTTATTTTTATTATCGGTACGTATACAAAAAACAGCCCGGCACCGATGCCAAAAGCCAGCGGCTCGGTTATTTTGCCGTTCGAGATCTTTTTTAATAAATTACTGGTAACCCCCGATTCGCAATGTGCAGCTTGTCCGTGTTCAAAGTCAATCTTCATGCACATCCATACTTTTTAACTCCTCAACCTTTACATTAAAGGCTTCGGCATATTTTTTTAACTCTTTATCTGATAGTTTATTAAACACACCGGGTTTCAGATGGCGTTTTATCTGCCATTTCCAAAAGCCGGTGTAATCGGCCAAAATACTTATGTCCATTAACCGCAGCTCCATAAAAAATAGTAGCGGGCTGGCCTCGTTATTTAAAACTTTTTGTTTTGCGTTGGCAATACGGCCCTCAATTTCCTGCCAGGCCACATCCAGCGCGGTTATTTTTACATCCCAGCCATCACTCAGCTGTGTTACGTACTTACCATTGCTATCTGTAGCATAGCATACTTCCTTGGTAATTTTACCAAGCGAGCTTAAATCCTGGGGTACGTTTTCCTTTTTCATTTCTGGCAACGCTTTTCTTAAACAACAGTAAGCATGGCATACATGTACGAGAACCGTGAGCTCTCGGGCACCAAAAGTAAAATCTTTTCGCCAACCTTTAATTTGCCGCTATTAAACAGCTCATTAATCATCAGGTAAACAGATGCCGCACCCACATTACCTACGGTATACAGGTTCATAAACCATTTTTCGTAAGGGATACCTCCACCGTATAACTCCACCATATCATAAATCTTCGGCCTGAAAAAATCGCTGGAGATATGGGGTAAAAAATGATCGATATCATTTGTAGTTAAACCTTTACGTTCAAAAATCTCTTTAATCTTGGCTCCGCCTAAAGGCACAATGTTATCGCTCAGCAAGCCAATATCCTGCTTTACACTGAAGATGGATTTATTTTTAATCTCTTCTGGCGTAAAATCCATAAAACCTTTCAGGCTGCCATCCGGTTGCTTTTCGGCGCCCATGTACATGCAAGCATCCATCTGGTTGGCGTATGATACACCTTCAATCCAGTCAACCCGCAGGCTTAAACCGGTTTCGTTTGGTTTATCGGTCATTAAAAATGCCGATGCCCCGTCAGACAGCATCCACCTTAAAAAATCTTTATGAAACGCGATATATGGGTTTTCGGTAAGCTCCTTTAGCTTTTGTGCTTCTTCCTCAAACACATCAGATACCAGCAAGCCCGAAAACCTTTCGGACCCGGCAGCCACGGCTTGCCTGGCTTCGCCCGATTTAATGGCCATGTAGGCATATTTGAGCGCGTGCATCCCGGCGCAGCAAACACCCGATGGCGATACCACCTCAATCGGGCCCGCTTCGGGCAGCCAGCCATGCGTCATTACCCCGTGGCTGGGCATCATTTGATCGGGCGATGAGGTGCCGCATGATAGTACATCAGTTTCCTGTATTTTGGCCGATGTATTTTTAAATAATTCCTTAATGGCCAGGGCCGTCATTTCGGCATTAGTATGGGTGGCTTTTTTACTTTTATCTAATGCGTAATACCGGGTGGTAATGGCATTATTGCGCAGTACTATTTTTTTTGATTTAGAGGGTTTATTGTCGATATAACCCAGATACTGCTCCATATCATCATTTGCAACGGGTTCGTTGGGCAGAAAAGCAGATGTGGCGTTTATATAAACCTGATTAAAAGACATGTATATTTTTAATTTAGTTGTAAGTAAAAGTTCTTTTTCTCCTGGATCCTATCACCAAAAAACGGCCGTATTAAAATCATATCAACCGTTAATGCAATAGGGGCAACAATAAACAGGGCAAAAAAAAGATAATATTTAAAAGCAGCAAGCCATGCCGCCTTATTTTTCCGTTTTGAAATAATTTTTGCCCAAACCGAAAATATAATCCTTGCCTTCCCTTCAATAAACATCAGCGGGTATTTAATGTTTACGGCGTCGTTGTGCATTAATTCGTCCTGCAGGCTGTCCCAATAGTCAACCATATTAAGCCGCGCTGCTATAACCCTGCCAAATTTGGCGGTTTCCTTTATCTCCTCCTCATCAACGCCGGGCTTGGGGAATATATCCAGGTAGCGTTCTTTTTTACCGGTAAGCATCCAGTAAAAAATAGTAACAAAGCTTACCGGGTTAAGGTGCCTGTCAACCAGGGCAATATTTCCAACTAATCTGCCTCCTGCATCCTGTATAGATTTGCGCACCCGCACAAAAGCATTTAACCACATATTGCGGGCGGCGCTGATAGTTACAACCGGCGTATCTTGTACCACCTTAATAAAGTCGGGGTGGTTAAGCAGTGAATTTGAGGGAATACTGGGTGACAAAAACCATGGCTGATAACCAACAATGATCATATCGTATTTACTTTCCTTTAATACAAATGGTTGAATTTCGGCAGGTACACCTAAAACACAATCAGGCATAACAGCAAAAAAACGGGAGCCTGTCCATGGGAAATCATAGCCGTTTACCATTTTAATCTCCACCTTTTCAACCGATGCCCCCGCATCAATAATAGGTTGCGTTAATGAGTCGATCACATCGCGCATCTGGCCCGATTGGGTGTAATAAATAGCCAAGATCTTTTTACTCATTATTCAGCAGGTTTAAGGTCTTCCGGGTGCAAAACTTTAGATGTTTTGGTATAATCAACTATAGCCCGCTGTACAACAGGCGACAGGCTGTTAAAGTTTTTAACTATCATACTTTTATCTTTTTCGATATCGGCACGGTAGTGCACAATTTTAGGAGCTTTTTCCTGGATAACCAAGCGCAAAAAATGCAGATCGGTATTGCCGGGTTCGGCCAATAAAGCTGTTTCCAGTTTAATCCGGCCGGCTTTAAAAAAGCTTAGCTTATCTTTTGGCTTGCCGGCCAGGCTGGCTTTTTTCATTAATAAAGCGCCCTCATAGCCGTTTTTTGTTTCGGTACCTGCATCGGTAAATGTAGCCAGTTCCTGGTTTATTTCGTCGATGTTATCAGATGCCATTGCTTTGTAGAAAGCTGCTTTCTCCAGTTTTTGCGCGCTGGCCCCGGTGTTGCTGCCTGCTAAAATTACCAGTATAAAACAAACAAAAGCAATGCGCTTTTTAATATAATTCTTCATAAACCTTACCAAATGTAATAAATATTACGTGCTCCACAAACACCTTTGCGCTTTACTAATAAAGCTTAAGCGCAACCTTTTTTCTATCATTTAGTTTTAAATTTTTTTTATACCTTAAACCCATGTGTCACAATATTATGATGGTTTTTGCCTGTGATGGTTTAACAACGCCCAATTAATAGCGGTTGCACCATTAAAATCCGGTTTTCTTTCGCTTACTTTGGGGTTTGAATTTTTTTCGGAAATTTAGTAGCGAAATAATTTACACTATCTTCCATACCATAAACAATGAAATTAATTAACAGCAATCTACATGGATAAAACCAAACAGTTTTCGGGTTTATGGGCTGTAATTTTAGGGGGGTCTGGCGGCTTTGGGTTTGGGGCTTTGCAAAAGCTTGCAGCACACGGCATGAACGTGGCGGTTTTATACCGCGAAACCGCTATTACCGAAAAACCGCTCAAAATAAAACTTAACCAGATTGCTGAAAAAAACGGGGTAACCATTTTACCGTTTAACATAAACGCGCTTGAACAAACTGGCCGCGATTTATTTTTAAAACAATTTACCCAAGTTGCTGTACATAAACATTGTGTTAAGTTATTACTGCATTCAATAGCGCGGGGCAATTTAAAACCATTGGCTACCGGGGCAGAAAATACTGATACCGCTACTGTTCTTTCAACTGATGATATACAGGCCACAAGCTATGCCATGAGCAATAGTTTGCTTGATTGGACAAGGCTATTGTTAAACGCCGGGCTTTTTAACGCAGATGCCCGTATTATAGGCCTTACCAGCGGTGGTGCGCATAAATACTGGGAAAGCTACGCAGCGGTATCTATTGCAAAGGCATCGTTAGAGAGCCTTACAAAATACATGGCAGTTGAGTTTAGCCGTTATGGGATAAAAACCAATTTGATACAAGCCGGAGTTACCGAAACCGCATCATTAAAAAGAATACCGGGCAGCGATAAATTAATTGAACTGGCCGGCGCAAACAACCCTATGGGGCGCATAACAAAACCCACAGATGTGGCAAACGTAATATATATGCTTTGTACCGACGAAGCCTTCTGGATAAATGGTTCATTAATTCATGTTGACGGTGGCGAACATTGTTTGTAATTATATAGATTTTTAGAGGCATGAATAACCATATACTTAATCATTTACCATACAAATCAACATTCCGCTTTATTGATAACATTACGTCATTAAACGAAAACGGGGTTACCGGCGATTTTACATTGAAGCAGGATGCTTTTTTTTATGAAGATCATTTTGAAGGAAACCCGGTAACACCTGGCGTTATCATTACCGAAATTATGGCCCAGATTGGTTTGGTTGTACTGGGTATATTTTTAATTATGAAAGAACCCGGCAATGATTTTACCAGCGACACATCATTGTACCCGGTGCTTACCTCAACCGATGTTTCTTTTTACAAAATGGTTTTACCCGGCCAAAAGGTTACGGTTATTTCTAAAAAACAATATTTTCGTTTCGGCAAGTTAAAATGCATTGTGGAGATGCTGAACAGCGAAAAAGAAATTGTTGCCAGGGGCACATTTGCCGGCATTATTAAACATATTGATATCAAATGAGCAGGCGCGTTGTAGTTACCGGCATGGGCGTTGTATCGCCAAACGGCATCGGGATCAGCACTTTCCTGGATGCCATACAAAACGGCGTTTCGGGCATCAAATTTCAGCCTTTGTATGAGGAATTGAAATTTAGCTGTCATGTGGCGGGCAAGCCCGATTTTGTGCTGGAAGATCTTAAAACTAAAAACTACATATCCGAGGTTGTTTTTCACGGTCTTAAAGGCACCAATATAGGTTATGGCCTGATGGCGGCGCTTGACGCCTGGGCCGATGCCGGCCTGAAATATGATACCGACGAACCCCGCTGGGAAACCGGCTGTATTTTTGGCAACAGCGTATCTGATACCGAGGCCATGAAAAACGTGATTACCCGTGTTGATAACAAAGAAGCTAAAAAATTAGGATCGCGCGTGGTGGAGCAGGCCATGAACAGCGGCGTTACCTCCTATGTATCGGGCCGTTTAGGATTGGGCAATAAGGTAATTACCAACTCGGCGGCTTGCGCTACCGGCACGCAGGCTATTTTAATGGGTTACGAAACCATTAAAGATGGGTATGCCAAGCGGATGCTGGCAGGCAGCAGCGAATATGTTGACACCTATGTATTCGGCTCGTTTGATTCTATGCGCGTATTATCCCGAAAATATAATGATCAGCCCGAAAAGGCATCAAGGCCGATGAGCATAACCGCAGGCGGTTTCGTTCCCGGCTCTGGTTCGGCCGCGCTTGTTTTGGAAGACCTGGAATTTGCCTTGGCCAGGGGCGCCAGAATTTACGCCGAGGTTTTAGGAGGATCAACCAATAGCGGCGGCCAGCGGATGGGCGGCTCCATGACGGCGGCCAACCCACAGGGCGTTATCCGGTGTATTGAAGATTCCATATCCAATTCCAACATCAGCCCTAATGATATCGACCTCATTAGCGGCCACCTCACCGCCACCAATGCCGATATGCAGGAAATTCAAAACTGGTGCAAGGCGCTTGGCCGGGGCGGAGACGATTTCCCGCTGATGAATTCGCTTAAATCGATGATCGGCCATTGCTTAAGCGCGGCTGGATCTATCGAATCAGTGGCATCAATATTGCAAATAGTACACGGATTTGTTCATCCCAATATAAACCTGGATGATCCGAATCCCGAAATAGGCAACTACATCAATTTAAACCGTTTGCCTGTTTCGTTAGTCAAAAAAGACATCAATATCGTTGCAAAAGCTAATTTTGGCTTCGGCGATGTCAATTCCTGCTTAATATTTTCTAAATTTAACCCTAATGACACGACAAGAAATTTTAACTGAACTTAAAAAGGTTTTATCGCCATACACCCTTGATAAAGAAGCCCTGGCCGGCATTGATGAAAACACCGACCTTATTAAAGACCTGAAAATTAATTCGGCTAATCTTGTTGATATCATTATTGATGCCGAAACCAAATACAATATCGAAATAGATTACGATGCTGCCGACAAAATGGTAAACGTAGGCGGTTGTATTGATGTAATTGAAGAAAAGACCAACCAGCAAACATGATCATAAGTGCCGGTAATGATATTGTAGACCTCCAGGCCATCGACACAGCGCGAACAAACAACCCCAGGTTTTACACAAAATTCATTACCGGCCCCGAAACCCGGTTATACAGCCGCCCCCAATTAGCCTGTATGCCGTTTGAGCATTTTGTATGGCTGTTATGGTCGGTTAAAGAGTCCGTTTACAAATTTGAACAAAGGCATAATCCCGGCCTTGTTTTTTCTCCCTCAAAAATTTCAGTTCAGTACATCAATAGCCCATCGGGCAGCACATCTGCCCGGCTCCCGGAAGAACCTATCGAAGTAAAAGGCTTTGACAAACAAATTTATTACAGCGGCGCTATTGTGTTTGAACAGCAGGAACTATATTTCTGTTCGGTAATTAATAATGCCTATATCGCCTCATTTGTTAACAACATAAACAGCTTTGAAAATATCTATTGGGGAATTAAGCGGATTGACCATACCGGTACCGATTTTCAATCCGTGCAGGTAAGGGAATTTATATTGAAAAGACTTAAGCATGTTACCCCGGCAGCTACACCCAATATCATTAAAAACGATTCAGGCTGCCCGGTTTTATATAACGGAGCGGCCGAAACAAATCATCCAATTTCGCTGGCGCACCATGGGCATTACGTGGCCTATGCATTCCATTTAGCCAACGCACCGGATGCTGACCGGCACTCAATTAGCTAATGCCTCTATTTTTTTGATATCGCGGTAGCAGATGTATAGCGGGATAAATCCGAAAATGCCAAAACAACAATCAATGCAGCGCCAATAAACGGGGATACCACGTATGGGGCCTGCAATAAAGGCCAGTGGAAAAACCATAATACAGGCAATCATTCCAAACTGAATTATCCAGATATTTTTTACAGGGTTGCGTAGCGGGCCAATAAAAGCAGTGGCTATAACCAGGTGCCCAAATGCCAGCCAATCTGTTCCGTAGCTTAAGTAAGGGTAGTTTTGGTTGGTTGTTTTTACGGCCAGGTAAACCTGTGTTATCCAATTGTGCATAAAAGCCGGGAATATATTTACGCCGGCCAGGAAAGCCAGTTCCGTTTCTATCGGGAAGGCGGTTATCCCGCTTAATACCAGCCCAATAATAAATACAATGATCCAGGTTTTTACTTTTTTGCGCAGTTGAGGTTCGGTTTGCATAATAGGTGTGAATTTAAGATTATTCAGGTCAAAAACGCCGCGCTAAATCAGCAAAAAAACGTTTTTGCCCGGAAATACGCATCTAATTGGGTTAACATAACTTAACACATTTCAAATAACATATTTACAAGTATTTGATAATCAATATTTTATATTTTATCATGGTTAACACTAAAACGATCTCGCAATTCAAGCGCCTCCAAATATTTGTGCATCGTGTTGGCCAGCTTTTCGCCGTTAACTATTTTGATGCGTTTGCCCTGCGTGTGCCGGTTTGAAATTAGCGTATAACTAAAAATATAGCGAGATTTGAGAAAGCAGCGTAAGCAACCCGTAATTTTATATTTATATGAACGTACAAGAACAAATCAAAGAGCATATTACCAGCCAGCCTGAACCAAAGCGTAGCGAGATACAAGAGCTGCACCAGCGCATACTCCAGGTTTTACCAGGATGTAAATTATGGTTCGACGATGGTAAAAACAGCGAAAATAAAACGGTTAGTAACCCTACTATAGGCTATGGGTTTCAAACCATAAAATATGCTGATGGAAAGACCAGGGATTTTTTTAGAATTGGTTTGAGCGCAAACAAAACCGGAATCTCTGTCTATATCCTCGGGATCAAGGATAAGGCGTACTTAGCCCAAACGTATGGAGAAAAACTGGGCAAGGCAAGCGTGACAGGCTACTGCATCAGGTTCAAAACGCTGAAAGATATAAACATTGATATACTTGAAGCGGCAATACGATACGGGGGCGAGATTCCCGCCGAAAATTAAATTTCAATCAGAGACACTCCCCTCTTTTTATTACATTTGTTGCAAAGGAAATGGTGTCTTCCTACTCAACCGCCCTAAAAAGCTGATGGCGCCTGCGTTAATTAACCCGTGGAACGATATTCCGCGCTAATTTTTGCAGGTGAAAATTTTCCAGATTAATCCATTTCAAAAACATACGGCCTGTCAGCACGCTGTATACTTCCTTTCCGCCATATCCGTATCTCCAGCAATCAGCATCAATGTTTTATGCCGTTTGTTTTGTTGCAGCAACTCCAATCCATCAATTTTAAACCTAAATTAGCGTCGCCATAAAATGAACGATAACATTTTTACGTCCGAACATTTTTCGATAGTGAAAAACCTGCTGAGGTGGACACTCATCATCATCCCCATTGCCATTGTTATCGGTAGCATGGTGGCCTTGTTTTTATGGCTGCTCAGCTGGGCAACGCACTTCCGGTTTGCCCATACTTACCTATTATATTTATTGCCTGTTGCCGGGGTTGCCATCCATTTCATATATAAACTTGCCGGCAAATCATCGGAAAAAGGAAACAACCTCATTATCGACGAGATCCATCAGCCCGACTGCGGTGTGCCCAAACGGATGGCGCCCGTGGTACTGCTTACCACGGTTATCACCCACCTGTTTGGCGGATCGGCCGGGCGCGAGGGCACAGCGGTACAAATTGGCGGCAGCATAGCGCAGGCCTTTGCTAAATGGTTTAAACTAAGCCCTGCCGATACCCGCACCATACTTATTGCCGGTATAGCCGCGGGCTTCGGGGCTGTATTTGGCACACCTGTTACCGGGGCAATATTTGCTATGGAAGTTTTAACCATTGGCCGCATACAATACAACGCCTTGCTGCCCTGCTTAATGGCCAGCATTATTGGCGATGTTACGGTTGCCGCCTGGGGCATTCACCATACCGCTTACCATATTGATGTTTTTGCAAATGTACCGCGCTGGTACGCAACCTATACCGCCTTCGACTTTTTATTACTGGGCAAAATCATCGTAGCTTCGGTTGCCTTCGGCCTGGCCAGTTACCTGTTTGCTTACCTGGTGCATGGGCTGAAATCGCTTTTTGGAACAATCGTTCCAAAACCATGGCTTGTCCCCGTACTTGGCGGATTGATCATTATTGGCCTTACTGCCCTGTTGGGCAAACCAGATTACCTGGGCCTCGGGATCGACCCCGAACATGCCGGGGCAATCACCATACCATCGGCATTTAACGCAGGCGGGGCCGATACCTGGAGCTGGCTGTGGAAAACCATTTATACAACCGTTACCCTTGCAAGCGGTTTTAAAGGCGGCGAGGTAACGCCATTGTTCTACATCGGGGCAACCCTGGGCAATACCCTATCTGTTTTGATGGATGCCCCGGCCGGCCTTTTTGCAGCGCTTGGTTTTATAGCGGTATTTGCCGGAGCAACCAATACCCCCCTGGCCTGTACTTTTATGGGGATTGAACTTTTTGGCAGCCAGTATGCATTGTTTTTCGCGGTGGCCTGTTTTACGGCCTATTTTTTTAGCGGGCATACAGGCATTTACGGCTCGCAACGCATTGGCATTGCAAAAACATCGGGCCGCTACGCCGATGCAGCAACGCTGGCCGAAGCCGATAAACGCAGGCGGGGATACATGCGGCAAAAGCTGGCAAAGTATAGGTTAAGGGGGAAATAGCGCTGGCGGTTGTTAGTGGTTTAGGATTGTAGCAATAAGTAAATCGTTCAAATTCCTTAGGTAGCCGTTTAATTGTCTCCCATAGCAGTAAGTTTTATGTCGGGTGAATTCCCGAACGACTATGTGATGATTAGAAGCAATAAGGCAAGGTGGAGATTGAGTAATTGTGGAGGGTCACGAGGTACGAGGGATACCCAATTACGAAATACTACCTTGAAGTGAAGTTGAACTATGTGCGGATGTATCAGCTAACTTTGTGATGGAATTCACAACTATAGAATAGTTATTTTCCTAATCCGTAACGCGATAACATAACTTCTGTCAAGGCAGAGGCAAGCTTCGAAAATCGGCTTTTGAATTCCCCTGGTTTTATCCAGCTAACAGGGTGCGGTGAACTAACTTTAAGACTGTCCTCTTTGATAAACATAGAATCACTCGTTAAAAGGAAATCGAACCTGTAACTCTCTTTTCTATTAAACGGTTTTAGAATTGCGTCAAAGGCTTCGGCGGGACTTTGAAGGGTTGGCGCGGACTGAACGGTGGCATTATGATGCCGATCTAAACTATATGGAGTGATTTGCAAGAATCTTAGATTACGTCCCGTAATACCAAATTCAAATTCCTTGAAATCGGTTTGACTGAAGTTAAACAACTCTATTGATCCGGTCCAAAGTCGGGGAAACTTATACTCTATCTTCTCGTTTGTTAACGTAATGTAAGATTCGCTCAGCGAACTGTCAGCCATTTGATCATAAACAGATCGTAATTCAATATTATAGGTGATTGGTTGTATTCTATTCTTTCTATTGTCGAGAATTTGCTTTAAAATGGTGCTGCTGACGCTGCCGCCTGCAAACGCTATTCCGATTTGTATCCAATTAATCTCTTGCATAGAATTTAGGGTTGATTTTTAAATTAAAGTTATGCTTGCGGCATTGAATAGGATTGATCTAAAGAAACAATCTTTTTACGCATTTCCACCTTGTCTTTAAAGTGGCGGGCAATCTCATGCGTCAAAGAGACGTAATTATTTCGTTCAAGTGTACCATGATAATAAATCTTTATTGATTTGCAATTTGGATGCTCAAACACCATGTTCAACATGGTTCTATCTGATAACCCACAACTATGACCAAGAACATACACTTGATATTCATCGCTGTCGATAAATCTAATCAAATTGTGATAGTTTGACGTTCTGAAATACCAAAAAGATTTTATATGATCGAAGTAGCCTTTTGCTTTTTCCTTTTCCATTTTCAAATAATCTTCGTCAAGTTCATCACCAAAACCAAAGACTATTTTATTTCCCTCGTCATTTAACTTCCCATGTATATAATTTACTTCTGGAGTTTGTTTTTGGGAATGGAAGCTATAATTACGGATATATTCACTCAAAGTAGCGGTGTAATTAAAATTCAGCATATATGTACTCTCAGGTTCAGAGTCAAACATTAAGGTAGAATTATGCACATCCCCTTTAAATATCGGGGACGTAAATATCTTCATATAGCCCTCGATGTAATTGCTGGGTGGCAATGTACCTAAATACGTTTCTAAAAGATTGATTATTGCACTTAAGGATTTGTTCAAATCAGCGAGGCGCTTATTCTTTTTTTCTAATTTCAATTGAAGGTTAAGAACAAGCTTTAGTCGATCATAAAAGCTCCCTTCAATGTCAACCCAGTTGTTATCAGAGCAATTTTCCAAAAGTTCCCTGAAGAAATCCGAGTGTACTGTCAAATTTATAGGATTGGGCATATTGTAAGAATCCTCTGGCGGAAGGAACCAGGTATTTGTTACTAGAGCTTTAAATTGGCCCTCGTGATAACAATCTTCAATGGACTCTTTAATTGATGAAACTGTATTGAAGTTAGTAGGCGCATGTTTAACTCTTTTTACAGTAATCAAATCGTCTTCATACTCATAATCGCTGAATGCTTTACAAAAAGATCTGTTGATGTACCAAAGCATAAAGTTATTGTAGCTTGTCTTCAGCCCATGTGCTAAATCGAAACCATTACCAACAAGAATGAGTCTATTCATATCGAATATAATTAAAATATCTGCGAGCCGTCCTGCGAGTTTGAGCTAGCGTCTGTGAAGGGATAGCTGCAAAGCAGCGGTATGAGTTCATTAGTTAATGTAATATCGTTTACTTGTCTTTATGGTGATGGTCGTCGTGCACTGAGATCTTGACAAACCGTTTGCTGCTATCTTTCCATTCCCAATATTCTGGTTTATAGGGTAAGCCTGTTTCTCTGACGTCAGGATCAACAAGCATTAAGCGACTATTTGACTTAAACCTAAATTCCATTGCGGCTGTTATCCCGTCATATACAATGCCCGTTTTTATATCTACAACAGCTGATGCCTTACATGGCGAACCACACCCCCAATAAACAAAGCAATAGTGTCCGGCGAAGTTTAGACCCATAACCTCTCCAAATTCGTTTTTAGGCTCCTTGCTATTATATGTGTTTCTGATCCTTGTCCTGTATCTCTCCGCTAAGTCGTTACCTTTTATTCTGAGGCTTGCTTTGTGACCGGTATATAATGGAACCTTATACTGATTAAATGTAGGTTGTTGAGCAATAGTCTTTAAGGTAGTTAAACAAAAAAGAACGGCAATTAGGTGATAAGGCTTCATATGGTTTTTAATCAAAGATATTTCTTATAGCCTGCATTTCAAACTCTACGAGCCGCCCGCGAATAGAGGAGAGGATCTTTGTTGAGCGTTTAGCGCATGTATTTAAACCAATCTTCAAGTAAGATGCCGTTTTCATATATGTTTATCTCGTAATTACCCATCCCTTCTGGAAATAATTGAATGCCGCCATCCTTGGTATTGCCCCTTACAACCCATAGGAAATTGTCGTTGTCGCAGACAGCCACAAACCTTAATACGTTATTAGGCGTAACTTTGAATATCAGGCACTCTGGCTCTAATTGTATATCAAAAGGCTGATCATTTTCCCACAAGTCGAATTCGATGATATGGTTAATCATATTTTAATTTATGTTGAGTTCTAAAGGTATAAATTATTTATGTCGCGAGCCAGCTGCGAAGCAAACGTCACCAGGTCGATCAGACCAAGTGTAAGTGCGGCATAAGTGAAAGATATATTTAGCCCCGGCAAAGATCTCCTTTACCATTTGGGTAAAATTATGGCAGGAAGTAAGATATGCTTGAACAACTAACGCTTTTCGGCTCTTTTGGCGCGTTCGCTCTTGACTACACCCTCAATAGCTTCCTTTAGTAAAGGCTGCCGGTCGGCATCGATTTGGCTTTGCTTATCGCTTCCGTTAAAACTATAGGATAGCTTACCATTATTTTCGCGTGCTATCAATAGTGTGTTACCGTTACTGGTATAACTTATGTATCCATTTGGAGACAAGCCCACTACCATTGTACTGTCACTATTAAAGTTAACAGATCCACTATATGCCAACTGCACTTTGCTTTCACTGGTGGTGTTACAAGAAGTAGCCAGTATTGCAATACAGATGGCCCCGATTGGCGATTTAAAAATATTCATGTTGGTCGGTATTGGTTTGTGATGTTTAAGATTCAGTGACAACAAACATAACACTAATAGCTTTTATAATATACGGTTTTATTAATAATATCGGCTACACGAAGGGAAACACCGGGGCTAACAAACGAAAAAAGAGCATATTCAATCGGTAATAACACCTTTCAAATATGCTCTCTATTGCTTCATTTCTCGTCGGGATGAGAAGATTCGAACTTCCGACCTTCCCGACCGTGTCGGGACGCGATACCGGGCATAAAAAAGCCTTGCTGAAAATTCAACAAGGCTAATTAGTCGGGATGAGAAGATTCGAACTTCCGACCTTCCCGACCGTGTCGGGACGCGATACCGGGCATAAAAAAGCCTCGCTGAAAATTCAACAAGGCTAATTAGTCGGGATGAGAAGATTCGAACTTCCGACCTTCCCGACCGTGTCGGGACGCGATACCGGGCATAAAAAAGTCTCGCTGAAAATTCAACAAGGCTAATTAGTCGGGATGAGAAGATTCGAACTTCCGACCTCCAGCACCCCATGCTGGCGCGATACCGGGCTACGCTACATCCCGAAATAATGTAGGGAGTGCAAATATATAATTTGCAGATTTAATTCAAAACTGTAAATTAAATACAATCCTTTTTCCATCAAAAGAAACGCTGCCAGCCGTCCTGCAGCCCAGGTAAAGGGTTTCGGCCATTATATTGTTAAATATGATAACGTTGCCTTTTATTCGGCTTTGATTTTTTATCTTAACGCCCTTGATAAATATAATATCACCAATATTTTCCGTTTAATTATGTATTTGATACTTTAGCGCCAAACTATGCCAGCTGCCGGAAATTATGAATTACTTATTGAAAAGATAAATATCTTTATAAGGAAGTATTATTTAAATAATTTTTTGCGCGGCTTGATATTTTTGGGCGCCGGCCTGTTTAGCGCCTACGTAATAATTACCCTGAGCGAATATTTCGGAAATTTTAATATTCTTTTCCGTACCATCCTTTTTTATTTTTTTATCCTGCTCAATGCAGGCCTGGTGTGCTGGCTGATATTGCCGCCGCTGTTATCATGGCTTAAGTTAGGCCGGTCGTTAACGCATGACGAAGCCGCCGAAATTATAGGCAAACATTTTCAGGATGTAAATGATAAGCTGCTGAACACCCTGCAGCTAAAAAAACTGGCCGCCGCCGATGAAAGTCACCGCGCGCTTATTGAAGCCAGCATTGATCAAAAAATCGAATCATTAAAGCCGGTGAGCTTTCCATCGGCTATCAACATCCGCGAGAATGCGAAATACCTGAGGTATATCCTGGTGCCGGTTGCCGTTATCGTGGTTATCGCGTTGGCCGCCCCGTCCGTATTAACCGAAAGTACAAAAAGGCTCATCAGGCATAATGAGTATTTTATACCTGTTGCCCCCTTCAAATTCAATGTGCTCAATAAAACCCTTTCGGCAGTTCAGGGTGACGACCTGAAGCTGGAGCTGAAGCTTGACGGAGACAAATTGCCTGCTGATGTATATGTAGAAACCGCCAACAACACGTTTAAGCTGGATAAAGAGAACGTTAACCACTTTCATTACCAATTTACAAATTTGCAGCAAAACACCAAATTCAGGCTGATTGGTAATGGCTTTACGTCGGCCCTGTACGAGATCAGGGTAAATCAGAAACCTGCTTTGCTTCATTTTGATGTGGAATTAAATTATCCCGCCTATCTGCATAAAAAAAATGAAACGCTTTTAAATGCCGGCGATTTGGTAATACCCGCGGGAACAGCCGTCAGGTGGCTTTTGCATACCCAATTTGCAACCGGTCTGCGGTTTTTTATGAATAATGAACCACGCCAGGCCGCAACCGGTGGTGCCGGGTTATTTGAGCATAGCGAAAAAGTTTACAAAAACGCGGTTTACAGCCTTACCCCAATAAACACCCAGGTAAACCACACCGACCCAGCCACCTATCATATCAACGTGATTTTGGATGAGCCTCCGGTGATCAATGTTGAAGAGAAACCCGACTCGGTAAGTATGAAATCGTTGTACTTTAATGGAAAAATCCAGGACGACCATGGCTTTTCGGCTTTGAATTTCCATTATAATGTACAACCATCCGGCAATAAGGGCAATCCAAAAACGTTTATAAAACGTGTGGAGGCGGATATGGGACAGGCGCAGGCAGATTTCTTTTATTTTTGGAATTTAAAAGATCTGGGCATTAACCCGGGCGACCAGGTTACGTATTTTTTTGAAGTAGCTGATAATGATGGCGTAAACGGCCCAAAAAAGGCCCGCACCCCCGAACGCAGCCTTCATGTACCCGATGCCAGCGAAGTAAACGAGCAATTGAATGCCGGCACGCAGGCTATCAAGCAAAAAATGCAATCGGCCATTAAATTGGCGGGGCAGGTTGAAAAGGAGTCGCAGAAGCTTAACCAGATGCTGCTGAACAAAAACACCCTCTCGTTTGATGAGAAGAAACAGGTAGAAGATTTACTGCAAAAACGCAAAGACCTGGAAGACCTGGTGAAGGAAATAAAGGACGATAACAAAAAAAATCTGTACAATCGGCAGGAAAGCCAGCAGCAAAATGAAGAGATACTGGCCAAACAAAAACAAATTGAAGATTTATTTAACAACGTACTTGATAAAAAAACAAAGGAGCTTTTGCAAAACCTGCAACAACTGTTAAACGAGCAGCAAAAAGACGCCACCCGCGATGAACTATCCAAAATGCAGATGGATAATAAATCGCTAAAAAAGGAGCTCGACCGGATGCTGGAGCTGTATAAAAAGCTGGAATTTGATCAGAAACTAAACCAGCAGGTTGATCAGTTGAATAAACTTGCCGAAAAAGAACAAAAATTAGCTGAACAAACGCAGCAAAAAGGAGCAGATCAGAAACAATTACAGCAGGAACAGGATAACCTGAAAAAAGAATTTGATGATGTAAAAAAAGGGTTAGACGATTTGCAGAAAATAAATGAACAGGCCGAGCGCAAAAACGATTTCCAAAACCCCGAAAAGGAAACACAAAGCATAAAACAAAAAATGGAGCAAAGCGCCGGCGCTTTACAAAAAAACGATAAAAACAACGCCAGCAAAATGCAAAAACAGGCGGCCGAAGAAATGAAAGACTTAGCCGGTAAGTTACAACAACAAGACCAGGAGGGCGAAAGCAAAGAAAACTCGGTTGACGCCCAACAATTACGCGAGTTGTTGAAAAACCTGGTGAACAGTTCCTTCAACCAGGAAAAACTGATGCAGACGCTGAAAAGCACCAGCCCTACAGATCCTGCTTATGTCACCCTGTCGCAAAGCCAAAAGGACATTAAGGATAACCTTAAAACAGCCGAAGATAGTTTATACGCGCTTAGCCGGCGTATCCCACAAATACAATCAACTGTTAATTCGGAGATAAGCAGTATAAACACCCATATAGACCAGGCCCTGGATAACCTGGGCGACAGGCACACGGCCGAGGCCAACCGCAACCAGCAGTATGCCATGACATCCATGAACAACCTGGCCCTGATGTTGAGCGAAGCGCTGGACCAGCTGCAAAAAATGATGAATAAAAGCAAAAGTGGTAAAGGCAAGC
Source organism: Mucilaginibacter sp. P2_A5 (assembly GCF_056404995.1). Taxonomy (NCBI): domain Bacteria; kingdom Pseudomonadati; phylum Bacteroidota; class Sphingobacteriia; order Sphingobacteriales; family Sphingobacteriaceae; genus Mucilaginibacter; species Mucilaginibacter sp. P2_A5. The sequence goes on along the minus strand of NZ_JBFUCY010000002.1, from coordinate 359,343 downwards.
CACAGTCAATATCGCAGCTAACAAAAATGCAGCAGCAACTTAACAAAAATATGCAAAAAGCGCGCGAGCAAATGCAGCAGCAAGGAAATCAGCCGGATGGTAAAACAGGGCAAGGGAAGCCGAAACAAGGCAATATGAGCGAACAATTGGCCCGGATGGCCCGCCAGCAACAACAGATAAGACAACAGCTGGAGCAGATAAATCGTGAAGAAAATAACAATGGTACAGGTAAATTAGGTAATTTAGATAAAATTTCGCAAGAAATGGAACAAACTGAGCGAGATCTCGTAAACAAGAAGATTACAGACGAGGCGCTAAAGAGACAACAACAAATACAAAGCCGGTTATTGGAAGCTGAAAAAGCGCAACAGGAGCGTGAGCAGGATCAGCAAAGAGAAAGCCAGGCCGGCAAAAACATACCTCCGGGATACATAAAGGCGTTGCAGGGTTACCAGCAACAACGGGCAAAGCAGACAGAACAGGTAAAGACAGTATCTCCGGCACTTAATTTGTATTACAAGCAAAAAATTAAATCTTACTTTGATCAACTTAATGCCAAATAATATGGAACAGGCAAATGTTCAAACCGGCGAATTATTCACGTTACAGCTACCGTCGAACCCGGAGAGCATAACGCAGCTTGAAGCGCTGATAGAAGAGATTGCTGATAAATACCACGTTGCAGATGATACATTTGCCAACATGATGACTTGCTTAAACGAAGCCGCTATAAATGCTATTATACATGGCAATAAACTTGACGCAACTAAAAAGGTGATTATTAATGCCGACGTTGCCCCCAAGCGCGTTATATGGACAGTTACGGACGAAGGCGAAGGCTTTGATTATAATCACCTGGCCGACCCTACAGCGCCGGAAAACCTGGAGAGCCTTACCGGCCGTGGCGTTTTTATTATTAAGCACCTGGCCGATCAGTGCATTTTTAATGCAAAGGGCAACGAAATTGAACTACATTTTAAAATATAATGCCCGCTATCAGCTTTTTTGAAGAAGACATTAACTATAAGCTAAAAAACAAAGCCCTTGTGCGTCAGTGGATTAAAGAAACCATTGTTGCCGAGGGTTTTAAATTGAAAGAGCTGAACTACATTTTTTGCTCGGATGCTTATTTGCTTACGCTTAACCAGCAATATCTTGACCATGATACCTACACCGATATCATCACTTTTGATAACAGCGAGGTTAAAGGCGATATTGTAGGGGATATTTTTATATCAATTGAGCGAATCCGTGAAAATGCCGTTAAGTTTGGCCATTCAGAAACAGATGAACTTCATCGCGTAATTATTCATGGCGCGTTGCACCTGTTAGGCTATACAGATAAAAGTGTTGTTACAAAGAAGAAAATGACACAAAAAGAGGACGAGTATTTAGCTACGCGAAGTTTTATTGGCTAATTTTACCTGCATATTTGTTTAACCATCAATTATTTAAAACCATGAAATTACTTTCTTTAATATTAGGCTTCGTTTTAATGACGGCCGCTCCATCGTCGGTTTACGATTTTAAACTAAAAACTATCGACGGGGATAACTTTTCACTGGCCAAATACAAAGGCAAAAAGGTATTGATTGTAAACACAGCCTCAAAATGCGGCTTCACCAAACAATACAAAGATTTAGAGGCATTGGCCGAAAAATATAAAGGCAAACTGGTTGTGGTAGGCTTCCCCGCCAACAATTTTGGCGGCCAGGAACCAGGCACCAACCAGGACATCAAGACCTTTTGTCATGACAACTTTAACGTTACCTTCCCAATGAGCGGAAAAGTTAGCGTATTGGGTTTGGATATCGATCCATTGTTCCAATACCTTACAACAGCACCGAACCCTGATTTTACCGGCGACATTAAATGGAACTTTGAAAAGTTTTTAATTGACGAAAATGGCAAGCTAATCCACCGTTTCAGGTCGGCAACCACACCAATGTCTGAAGATATTACCAAATATCTTTAATTAGATTTTAGATATTACTGATATTCCAGGGGCTCCGGTTTTTACCGGGGCCTTTTTGTTTTTATCCGCTGCCGTGGCCCGTGGTAAAATTTTTCCGAAATCAAATGGCTACCGTCTTTAACATATTACCCAGGGAACGGCTATTCATCGATATAAAAAGACTATCCACCGATATTTATATGCCGATGGAAATTTTTAGTCTAATTTCAGCGCTGAAATTAAAACGGTTAATTTAATAGTGCATGAATAAACAACTACTATAATCCAAAAGGAAGGCTTGCTTTCGCAAACCATGGTACTCTTGTCGTTCTTTACTTGTTTCTTCATACTTGTTAAGAAGATACTTTCAGTTAATAGTTAATTAATCAGCGCCTGCTCAGAGTGCGGCGCTTTTTATTTTCGCCTGCCTGGTTAATTTACCATAAAACCGGGTTCGGGCTATCGCATATTGGCAGCCCATAGTATCCGGCACCTCTTACCCGCAAATAAAATAACCCCTTTTCGATTTACCCCCAGGTTTGAAAATATCATTGCCTCTTTGCGTCCTATACCGGAAGCATATCAGGATTGCATTGGAAAAAATAAAAATCCGTGGTGACATAAGTCACCGCAGCAGGAGGGCAAATCATTTACTTTTGTATTAATAATTAGTTTTAAACATGCCATTTTTCGCTTATCTCGCATCCGCTTTAATCGGAATTTCGCTTGGCCTCATTGGTGGGGGCGGCTCAATCATGACGGTCCCGGTACTGGTTTACCTTTTTGGCGCCAGCCCGCTTTTGGCCACCTCTTACTCTTTGTTTATTGTTGGCTCAACCAGTATGGTTGGCGCTTTTACCAATTACCGCAAGGGGCTGGTGAATGTGAAAACAGCGCTGCTTTTTGGTATAACATCTATCAGCACCGTTTTTATAACCCGTAAGTTCCTGGTGCCCCTAATACCCCATAACATTTTACAGGTAGGTTCATTTCAACTCACCGAAAATATCCTTACCATGGTGCTTTTCGCAGTGCTGATGGTGGCTGCAGCAACAGCAATGATTAAAAGCGGCAGTAAAACGGAGGCGGCGCATAACACCGGCGATAAAAAACGCAACATTACCAAACTTTTACTTTATGGCATAGCCATCGGGTTGGCCACCGGCTTTTTAGGGGCAGGCGGCGGCTTTTTGCTGATCCCAACCCTTGTTTTACTGGTTGGTTTACCCATGAAAGAGGCCGTTGGTACCTCGCTGCTCGTCATCGCCATGAATTCGCTGATTGGCTTTACCGGCGACCTGGGGCATTTTACTATAGACTGGGGCTTCCTGTTAAAAATAACCGCGATAGCCATCGCCGGCATATTTGCAGGTGACTTACTTAGCCGCCGGGTTGATGCCGGCAAACTAAAAAAGGGCTTTGGCTGGTTTGTACTGGCAATGGGTATTTATATACTGGCCAAAGAACTGTTTTTTAAGTAAATTTAATGCGGCGGTGACTTTAGTTACCATCGGTTTGCGTACGAAACCGCAATTTTGTTAAAACATAAAGAATATATGATGCATATAGAACAAATATATACCGGATGCCTGGCCCAGGGTGCATATTACATCCAATCGGAAAACGAGGTTGCCATTATTGATCCCTTAAGGGAAGTGGAACCTTATATGGCTAAAGCCAAAGCGGCCGGCGCCACCATCAAATATGTTTTTGAAACTCATTTTCATGCCGATTTCGTATCGGGCCATATTGACCTGGCGCGAGAAACCGGCGCGCAGATTGTTTATGGGCCAAACGCGGTAACCGGCTTTGAGGCCTATATAGCTAAAGATAACGAAACCTTTAAAGTTGGCAAACTCACCATAAAAGTGCTGCACACGCCTGGGCATACCATGGAGTCGGCCTGTTATCTTTTAAGCGATGAATTTGGCAAAGAAACCGCGTTGTTCTCTGGCGATACCTTATTCATCGGCGACGTTGGCCGGCCCGACCTGGCACAAAAAGCATCCGGGCTGACACAGGAAGGCCTGGCAGGTTTATTATTCGATTCGTTGCGTACCCGCATTATGGTTTTGCCCGATGATGTTATTGTTTACCCCGCCCATGGCGCGGGATCTGCCTGTGGCAAAAACATGAGCAAGGAAACCACCGATACCTTGGGCAATCAAAAAAAATACAACTACGCCTTACGCCCCAACATGACGCGCGAAGAATTTATAACTGAGGTTACCCGTGGATTAACCGCCCCTCCGGTATATTTCCCGCTGAATGTTAAAATGAACAGGGAGGGTTACGAAAGCTTTGAAAAAGTGCTGAGCCAGGGAACCCAGCCATTAACCCCCGAAGCATTTGAAGCTGCAGCCAACAGCACAGGCGCCATTTTACTGGACACACGCGACCCCCTGGTTTTTGCAAAGGCCTTTGTGCCCAACTCCATTAATATTGGCATCAACGGGAGCTTTGCCCCATGGGTTGGCGCATTGGTGCCGGACATTAACCAGCAAATTTTACTGATTACCGAAGAAGGGCGCGAAGAAGAGGTTGTAACCCGCCTGGCCCGAGTGGGCTATGACCATGCCATTGGTTATTTAAAAGGAGGCATTAAGGCATGGCAGGCAGCCGGTAACGAAACCGACAGTATCGTATCCTTAACTGCTGATGAACTTGCGGATAAAATAAGCAACCATAGCCCGGTAAAAATTCTTGATGTGCGTAAAGCGCCGGAGTACTATGCCGAACATATAGTAGACGCCGAAAACCTGCCGCTGGATGACATTAACAGCAATATGGCCCGGCTGGACAAAAGCCAAACGTATTATGTGCATTGCGCCGGGGGGTACCGGTCAATGATATTCAATTCCATGCTGCGGGCACGGGGTTTTACTAACCTGGTTGATGTTCAGGGCGGCTTTAAAGCCATGAAAGATTCAGGCCGGTTTAAAATAAGCGCCTATGTGTGCCCAAGCACAATGCCCTGAGTAATTCATAAATTTTAGAATAAGGAACAATATACAACGATGCTTAATCTGCTTAAACAACCCTGGCCCTGGTACAGTTCGGGGGCTGCAATTGCCGCTATCATGGTTCTATTGCTTTATTTCGGAAAATCATTCGGCTTTTCGTCCAACCTGCGCACCATCTGCTCTATGGCCGGCGCGGGTAAAAAAGTGTCGTTTTTTGATTTCGACTGGCGGGCACAAAAGTGGAACCTGCTGTTTTTGTTAGGATCAGTTTTAGGCGGACTGATAGCTGCAACTTTATTAAAAAACGATACCCCGCTAAAACTGGCCGCTGCTACCATTACCGATCTTAAAACTATCGGTATAAATTTTGACGGGCAGCTAAATCCGGCACAGCTTTTTGGGATACATAGCTTGTCGTTAAAAAACGTTATCCTCTTGCTATCCGGCGGCTTACTGGTGGGCTTTGGCTCCAGGTATGCGGGCGGTTGTACATCGGGGCATGCCATCAGTGGCCTGTCAAATCTGCAATTGCCTTCATTAATAGCGGTCATCGGCTTTTTTGCCGGCGGGCTTATCATGACGCACTTTTTATTGCCACTGATATTATCGATATGAAAGGACTAAGATTTATTCTCGCAGGCATCATCTTCGGCATCATCATGACCAAATCCGAAGCCGTTTCCTGGTACCGCATCCAGGAGATGTTTCGCTTCCAGTCGTTTCATATGTATGGCATAATCGGCACTGCTGTCGCTTTAGGGGCGTTATCTGTTTTCCTCATTAAAAAGTACCACGTCAAAGATTCGCAGGGCAACCCCATCTTATTTCCGGATAAAGAAAAAAGCCCGTCAAAATACATCATCGGTGGCCTGATATTTGGCCTTGGCTGGGCGCTTACCGGCGCATGCCCTGGCCCTATGTTTGTTAATATCGGCTACGGGTATGTATCCTTTATCATTGTGGTTATCGGGGCGCTGTCGGGCACTTTCCTGTATGGTTTAATAAGGGGTAGGTTGCCGCATTAAACGAGCTGTTAATTTTACACAACAATTCATTAATTTTCGGCATGAATGACCGGAAGGATATACAAAACCTGAATGCCCGCAAGTTTATGGTTTGGCTGGCCATGGCATCTTCATTTATGCTGGTTGCCGGGTTAACCAGCGTATTCCTTATCTCAACCTCGGCCGGCGACGAAGCCCATACAAGGCTTCCCTTTGTATTTGTTATCAGCACGGTTGTTATCCTGGGCAGCAGCCTCACGTTGCATATTGCCGGCAAAAGTTTAAAGGGCTTACAAAATGCTAAATTTCACCTCTACCTAAAGCTTACTATTGAGCTTGGGCTACTGTTTATGTTGTTGCAGGCTGTTGCCTGGGGAATATTGCTCCATCAAAAAGTTTATTTTGATATGCATAAAAGCTACCAATCGTTCATTTATGTTTTTGTGGCCGTTCATCTTTTACACATCATAACAGGCCTCGCTTTGTTCGGTTATACCCTATCCGGCTCGTTACAAAACAAACCCCGGTACAGGATTTTATACCGGATGGAAATGAGCACTACCTTTTGGCACTTTATAGATATTTTGTGGGTGTATCTTTATTTGTTTTTGATACTGAAATAGTTGTTCGGCTAATCGACCTGGTGCTATGAAAAATAAGCGAGATATTTTACGGGAAACCGTAAAAAAAGTGTATTATTGTTTACCTTTGATATAGCCTAACCTTAAACATGAAGTGTTCAGAATTACTTAGGAAAATTAAACAAGCCGGGTGGTACGAAGTTAGACAATCGGGAAGCCATGTTGTATTGAGGCACCCGGACCATGAAGACGCCTTGATTTTTCCGAACCATGGAAGTAAAGAAATTCATAAAGGATTAGCAGAAAAACTCAAAAAACAAGCCGGGGTTAAATAATCCCATAAATTCAACAATAATGAAAAACCACATATTCAACGTTGGAAAAACAGCAACTGGCTTTGATGCTTATTATCAGGAAAAAGATAAGATATTGGTAGTAACTACCGGTACCAACATCACAGAATTAAAGAGAAACATTAATGAAGCCTATAATCTTCATGCAGAAGTAAACGGTAAGGCTTCTATTACTGTAGATGATATCACTTTAAAATATGACATATCATCCTTCTTTGAATTTTATAAAGAAATTAATGCCTCTGCTCTCGGGAGTAGAATTGGAATGAATAAAAGCTTAATATCTGATTACGTAAATGGTCGAAGAACACCATCAGAAAAACAGACAATTAAAATACTTAATGGCATTAAGCAGTTGGGGAAAGAGCTAACGGAGCTGGAATTATCTTAAAGATTTAAAGGAACAATAGGTAGACGCTTTTCCACAAAAAGCAGTATTTGAATCTTGCGAACGCCGTTCGCTTCCAACGGCTGGCAAAATGATGTGCTCTCCAGACAGATAAGGATGCCAAACATCCAACATTTTACTACGTTAGTAAGTTGATATCCAATTTGACCATACATTACCTACCCTATGATTTTTACAAAAGCTAAGGCTGCCTGCAAATTAATTTTTTGCACTTTGTTTATTTCCATGGCGATAGCTGCAATCGCCCAAAATAAAAAACCAACACCCACCGATAGTGCTCCTAAGATTGTTAACATCGTTAACTTCATTCGCCTACTGGAGCCGCGCGACACGGCAATTACCGAGGATGTATTGTACCAAACCGTGGTAAAACAGGTAGAGATCATGAAAAAATATCACCTGGGCGGTACATTCCTTTTACAATATGATGCGCTGATGGATAAGCGTTATCAAAAACTGTTGGCAACCCTGCCAAAAGGAACTTTCGAGATTGGCGCCTGGTGGGAAATTCCGCAGCCCATGGTAGAAAACGCGGGCCTTAAATGGCGCGGCCGTTATCCCTGGGACTGGAGGGCAAACATTGGCTTTTCTACAGGCTATACACCAAAGGAGCGCGAAAAGCTGATAGATGTTTACTTCCGTGATTTTAAGAGGATATTTGGTTATTACCCCAAATCGGTAGCATCATGGTTTATTGATGCCTACAGCATCAACTACATGTACCAAAAATACCATATTGTGGCATCGGCAAACTGTAAAGACCAATATGGCACCGATGGCTACACCCTTTGGGGTGGCTACTGGAACCAAGCCTATTATCCAAGCAAGATAAACTCCTATATGCCGGCGCAGCATGCACAAAACCAGATCCCCGTTCCTATCTTCCGGATGTTGGGCAGCGACCCGGTACGCCAGTATGACAACGGCCTTGGCACTACCCGGCAGGGCGTTGTTACCCTTGAACCTGTTTATAAATTCGGCGGTGGCGATTCTACCTGGGTAAACTGGTTTTTTAAATCGTTTACGGATGATCTTTCGCTTGGTTTTAATTATACCCAGGCCGGGCAGGAAAACTCCTTCACCTGGGATGCTATGGCCAAAGGCTTCGAAATCCAGATGCCGCTGATTGCCAAATTGCAGACCGAACATAAAGTCAGAGTGGAAACGTTGGAACAATCTGGCCGTTGGTTTAAAAAGACCTACCCGGTTACCCCGGCAACTTCATTTACAGTAACAAAAGACATCCCTGGCAGCGATTTGAAAACCGTTTGGTACAACAGCCGCTTTTACCGCGTTAACCTGTTGTGGGAAGATGGCGGTCTGCGTATTCGCGACATTCATTTGTTTGATGAAAAATTCCCGTCGGTGTACGAAACCGAAGCTGCGACATCAAACGAATGCACCTTTTTTACCCTGCCGGTTGTGGATGGCTACATTTGGAGCAAGCCTGATCATATTGCCGGTTTGCGGTTGAAGAAAAAGGTGGATGGGAAAGAAATCCTGGTAAAAGGCTCCGTCCCGGTGTTTACAAATACCGGGAAAAGCAGCATGCATATATCATATCCATTGATCAATGCGGAAGGCTGGCTGGAGATTGACCTAACGGAAACAAAAATTAAAATACATTTGGAAAGCAAAACAGCTAATACCTGGTTCTTTGATTTGGACACCGCTCCCGGCGCTCAATTACCATTCAAAAATATAGCGCCCAAACAAGTGGATTGCCAATTTGAGAAAACGGGGTATGTTTTGAACGCCCCGAAAGGTTCGTTTTCAAAACCCGCTAATGGATCCGTTTTAAGGATTACTCCGGACAGGATGACCAATGCCATTGTATTGGATTTTGCAAACGCCACTAAGCGATAGTAAAATGATCTAAGTCTCCTGCGGCTAACGGGTATCTATAGCAAACTTTTCTTCTTTACCTGCCACCGGCGTCATCCCTTTAATGTCCCGGCGTTTAATTAATGAGTTGAGTTGGCCGGCCGTCACCAATTGCCGGCCGTTTAAAGCGATGATATCCTTCTCCGAATTTATTTTAATCCACCCTGTTTTATCAACAATATATAACCCGGTATCTATGTGCAGCAATACCTTTTGATTTCCCGCTTTGGCGGCGGCCAGCTTATTATAAAAGGCTCTTTCATCGCGCACTTTAGCAAAACCGGCATACACATTGTCGTAATCCAAATCGCCATGTTGCAACGATGAAAACGAAGCCGCGCAGCCGCGAACTTTTTTAAGTCCAAAATAAAACAGGCCCTTGGTGTCACCCGGCTGGTCGGCCCAATTTTCATGCTGATGAAAAGTTACAAACCCTCGCTTTACAATTTTCAACCTGAAATTTAACGGCCCGCTTTGTTTATAAATAAGCTGGATTTTGTAATAGCCTTTTGCATTGCTGGTTCCCAAAACTTTGTTTTGAGCGTCATAAATGGCAGCTCCGTTAACCGGTAAAAGTGTTTGCGCATCTACCACCAGGCCGGCAATGTCAATGTTTCTTACCTGCGCTATTGTTTTAAACGCAAACATAAAAAAGGCAAGCGTCAGCAGGCAAGCGCACCATGCATATTTTGAAATGGCTGTTTTATTCATCGTGTTGTTTAATCAACATCTTCTCAGCATATGATTTATGCCGTAAATGCTTGTAAAGCTTTCTCAATCCTACTAATCGTTTCTTCCTTTCCCAACAAAGCTGCGATATCAAACACATGCGGGCCAAATTTACCACCAACCAGCATAATGCGGAACGGTAACATAACATCGCCAACTTTCAGTGCCTTTTCTTCGGCAAGGGCTTTAAACTTAATTTCAAAGTCATGTGCTTCGATACCGGTTTCGGCAGTTAATAAGCCAATAACCGCGTTAAAAAAATCCGTTTTGGCGTCAGTCCATTTTGGTTTTACGGCGTTAAGGTCGTATTCTTCCGGCTGCTCAAAAAAGTAGCCCGCCTGCTGATAAAAATCAGGCAGCACAACGCAGCGGTCTTTTACAAGGTTAATTACTGTTTCCAGTTTAGCATCATCGGTAACAACGATGCCTTTATCCTCCAAAACCGCTTTGACTTTCGGCTTTAAGCTTTCAGCTTTCAGCCTTTTAATCCACTCAGCATTGAACCATTTGGCTTTTTCAAAATCAAATTTAGCGCCGGCTTTGCTCACGCGGTCTATCGAAAATTTGTCAACCAGTTCGTCCAGTGTAAATAGTTCCTGGCCGGTACCATCGTTCCAGCCAAGGGTAGCCAGCAGGTTTAAAAAAGCCTCGGGCAAAAAGCCAAGCTCCCTGAAGCCGGGTGTCAGTTCACCTGTTTTGGCATCAAACCAGCTCATGGCGTATACCGGGAAACCCAGGCGGGCACCATCGCGTTTGCTTAGCTTGCCATGGCCATCCGGTTTTAATATCAGCGGTAAATGGGCCCACTGCGGCATATCGGCTTTCCAGCCTAAATACTCCCAAAGCAGCAAATGCACCGGGGCAGACGGCAGCCACTCTTCGCCGCGAAAAGCGTGCGAAATTTTCATCAGGTAATCATCAACCACAACCGCGAGGTGGTAGGTTGGCATGCCATCGGCTTTCAATAGTACCTTGTCATCAACCAGGTTGGTTTCAAAGCTTACATGTCCGCGAATCATATCGGTAAAACCTACCGTTTCATCCGCCGGCATTTTTATGCGGATAACATGCGGAGTGTGTGCATCTAACAGTGCATCAACCTCGTGCTGCGGCAACGATACAGAATTTCGCAATGTTTGGCGGTACGCCTGCCCGTACTGAAAGTTGGGAATCTCTTTGCGGTTTTTGTCCAGCTCTTCGGCGGTATCAAAAGCATAATAAGCGTGGCCCTGCATTACAAGGCGTTCGGCGTATTCGCGATAAATGGCTTTGCGCTCGCTTTGGCGGTAAGGGGCATAATGGCCGCCGGCAACCGGGCTTTCGTCTGGTTCAAGGCCACACCATTTAAGGCAATCTAAAATATATTCTTCGGCGCCTTCAACATATCGGGTTTGGTCGGTGTCTTCAATTCTCAAAACAAAATCGCCGTGGTGCTTTTTGGCAAACAAATAATTAAACAACACGGTGCGTACGCCACCCAGGTGCAAACCACCTGTAGGGCTCGGTGCAAAACGGACTCTTACTTTTTTATCGGTCATGATGGGGGCAAAGATAGGTTGAAAAAGCTTATAGTTCATGGATCATAGTTCATGGTTTTTCCGCTTTTGACATTCAATCGTGAACTATGATCCATGAACTATGAACCCTAACCAACAAAAATTATATTTTACAACGCAATTTTACGTTATTTGAACCGTGGCCAGCATGAACCCGTATCAGCAAAAAAAAAGGTGGAAGTATTTACTGCTCGCGTTCGCGACTGTTATTGCCAGTGGTTCTTTATTTTACACCAGTTACCTGGTTAAAAATATAGCCCGGTCTGAGCGTACCCGTGCGCAGGTTTGGGCCATGAGCATGCGGCAGATCCTGAACTCGGACGATAACGACTTTTTGAAATATACCATAGCCGTTCGGGATAGCCTGGTGGTGCCTGCCATTGTTACCGATGCCAAGGGCGATATCCGTTTATCGCGCGGCCTGGATACCACCAAAACATATATCGACCTGCCATCTCCCGGTAAAAAGTATGATCTGCAGTATTTTAAAGACGAGCTGGAATACATGAAAAAGCAGCACGAACCTATCAGGCTGCAAATATTGGGCGAAGAAAACTTTGTTTATTATAAAGATTCGCCGCTGTTAACACAGCTCAAGATTTTTCCATATGTACAACTATCTGTTATCGCGGTCTTTTTATTGATGGCTTATACCGCATTCAGCTCGTCACGTAAGTCGGAGCAGGACCAGGTTTGGGTAGGGCTGGCCAAAGAAACCGCCCACCAATTGGGTACCCCAATATCGTCGCTGATGGCCTGGATTGAGCTGATGAAAGAGAAGTTTAATGCCGAGGATGATGTGCTGGTGGCCGAAATGGAAAATGATGTAAGGCGCCTGGAAATTGTAGCTGACCGGTTCTCCAAGATCGGCTCGAAACCTGTTCTGGAAGAACATGGCGTATATGCTGTGGTTAAAGACTTCGTTGATTATTTTAGAGTCCGCGTAAGTAAAAATATCACTTTTGAAATGAGCGGAAACCCGCACCTGAAGGCTGGCCTTAATATCCCTTTATTTGACTGGGTGATTGAAAACCTGCTAAAAAATGCCGTTAACGCCATTGAAGGCAAAGGCACTATTAAAGTAGAAATTAGCGGCAACAAAGTAAAAAACCAGGTATTTATTGATGTAACCGATACCGGTAAAGGCATCCCCCGCTCTAAGTTCGACACCGTATTTCAACCGGGTTACACCACCCGTAAACGAGGTTGGGGCCTGGGACTGTCGCTCACCAAAAGGATGATAGATAACTACCATAACGGGCAAATATTTGTAAAAGACTCGGAACTGGGCAAGGGCACAACTTTTAGGATCGTATTAAAAAACACACGCAATGATAAGCAGACCAAACAGCGATGAATATTCGCCCTTCGCAGCCGGTTATGTAGGGCTGGTACCCGATGAAAATGTGATTGAAAAGCTTGAACAGCTAATGGCATCAAGCTATCAGTTGTTTAGCGGCCTGACCGAAGAACAGGGCGCCTACGCCTATGCCCCCGGCAAATGGACAGTTAAACAAGCGCTTGGCCACATGATAGATACCGAGCGTACTTTTGCCTACCGTGCCCTGGTCTTCTCGCGAAACCACATTGAGCTGCCGGGTTTTGACCAAGATATTTACGTAGACAATAACGATGTAAGTAACGTGAGTGTTAAAGATATGGCCGAAGAGTTTAAAGCCACCCGCTTATCAAACATCTACATGATTAAAGCGCTAAGCGATGAGCAATTACTTCGTGACGGTATTGCCAGCAGCAGCCGTTTTACTGTGCGGGCGTTTGTATATATGCTGGCCGGACACGAGTTGCATCATTTGAATATTTTCAGGGATAGGTACGGGATTGGGTAACCTTGCTTAGGGTGGTAAAATCAGTGAAATTCCGAAGGAGGAATGACATTCAAAAATAAAAGACTGTCATGCTGAGGTACGAAGCATCTATTCGCGAACTTTTCTATCGGTAATGCACAGCAGATAGATCCTTCGTACCTCAGGATGACAGGAAAATTGGATATATTATGGGGCGGCACGAAACAATCTCCACGCCTGGTAAAACGAATAAATAGTTCGATAAATATCCTAAAGAGACTGCTTCGGCCTCGCAATGACGGTGAGGTTATAGAACGTCGATAAATCAGCCTCTACCCCTCGTTCCTTTTCAAAATAAAGGCCATCAGGTCGGTAATCGGTTGCTTAATGATTTTGCCTGTTTTCACGCCATGCGAATGGCAAAGCGTTTCGAGCTCTTCTTTAAAAAAGTAAGCTATCGATCCTACAAAATGGCATTTGTATTTATGGTATTCGGGGTACGATTTGATATTGGTTTCTATAAATTCCAGCAGGCCCCGCTCCAATATCTCCTGCCCGTAAGGGGTTGCTTTTATCTCACTTACAAATTTTGAAAACGAAGCCAGGTAAGTATTGCTGTTAGGCTTTTGGTATACGTTTTTGATAACGATATCTTTATTGAGGTGATAGGCGTTTTCAAACTTCCCGTTGATTTCGACAGGCATGCGGCCATACAAAAAATCGGTAATCAGGGTTTTGCCAAACCATGTACCTGATCCCTCATCACCTAAAACATAGCCTAAGCCGTGCTGGCCCTCAAAAATTTCTTCCCCGTCAAAAAACGAAATGTTTGATCCGGTGCCCATTACACAACAAATTCCTTTTTCGTGGCCGCAGGTTGCATAAGCACAACCCAAAAGGTCGCTATCAACAGATACATAAGCTTTAGGAAAATACTGACTGATGGCATTGGAAACTATTTCATGCCTGTCTGGACTGGAACAGCCGGCACCAAAAAAATAGATCTCTTCTATTGCATCCCCATAAGCCAGCATTGCAGGCGCCTGGTCGGCAATTATTTTGGCTATTTCTTTTTCGCCCAAAAAGTACGGGTTTAGCCCCGCTGTTTTAAATGATACCGGTTGCTGTTGAGGAATGTGTAGTAACCAGTCTGTTTTTGACGATCCGCTATCGGCTACTAAAATCATGCACTAAGTTCTTCAAGGGCCTTTAAAGTTAATGGCTTATGGATAAACTGGGTAATATATTTGTTATTGGCTGATTGTTTCATGTCAACAGGGTCGAGCGACGATGACAGCATGAATATTTTGATGTTTTTTTTATCAATATCCAACAAATCAAACTCCTTTAAAAATTCAAAACCGCTCATTGTGGGCATCCGGATATCAAGGAAAATTACATCCGGCTTAACAATACCAAACCTCAGGGAATCAATCGCCTCTGTTGGCGATTGGCGCACAACTATCGTTTCGGCAAAGTTACTTGCCTCCAAAACCTTGCGCGTAACAAAGTTGTCGATGTAGTTATCATCAATCAACAGACAGGTTTTGTAGGGATTGGACATGTTTTCAAATATATGTGTTTTTATATTTAAAATAAAATAATCCGGCTACTGAATATTTATACTGCTTGTTATCTGTTTTAGGGTGATTTCTGCTTGTTTTGACTGATACTGGGCCGCAAAAAAAGTTGATTGCGCGGCAAGATAGTTGCGTTGCGCCTCGCGGATCTCGAGCGGGGTGATATTGCCCAACTTATATTTTTCGAGCGAGATGTCGAGGTTCTTCTTGGCTATCACCACATTAGCCTGCCCTAAAGCCATCAGATCCAGGCCCGACAGGTATGATGCATACAAGCTATTTACCTGCGCTTCGATATTAAGCTGTGCTTGTTTAGCGCTAATGTTGGCATTATCTATCTGGATTTTGGCGTTCCGTTCCCTGCGGGTTTGATTAAAGCCATCAAAAATATTAATGGTTGCAGTAAGCCCATAATTTAACCCATGCTGGTTTTGCTGCAAGGTAAAACCAGCCGGCGTTTTATTATCACTAAAAGTATATCCTGTTGTAACGGCCACCTGCGGATAGCGGGTTGATTTTACCTGCTTAAGATTAATTTCGGCCAGGCGGCGGTTTAACTGGGCGGATAATATTGTTGGATTTTGCGATTGCACGCTGCTTAAAATATTGCCCAGCAACAATTTGTCATCAACCACAATGGTATCGGCAACAGAAAAATCGGTTTGCAAATCGCGGATGAGGATTTGGTTAAGCTGAATTTTGGTTGTTTTAAAAAACTGGTATTGGGTAACCAGGTTTGCTGTATCGGTGTTTAAGTTTACCTGCGCATTTAAAACATCAAGTCTTGAAGCCCGCCCTACATGAAATTTATCGTTGGCATAACGCAGCTGGGTGCGCGAAATATCTATTGCGCCTTTAAGCGCCTTTATCTGCTCGTTTTGGCTGATGAGGTCATAATAAGTGGTAATCACGCTGGCCACGGTGCGCTGAATGGTATCCTGCAAACGCAATGCGCCCAACTGGTCAAGTTGTTTCAACTGGTCATATGTGGCAAACATGTTAAAGCCGTCAAAAATTGTCCAGTTAAGGGCAACACCGTAATTAATGCCCGTGTTGGAAGCGTTGTGGATATTATTGACCGAACCATCCGAACGGGTTTGCTTGGTAGTTAGCCGGCTGTTGGTTGACGCAAAATTACCGTTAACCTTTGGCAAAACGCCGGCATTGCCCAATGTGACGTTATTGGCCGCGATGGTTTTGTTATTTTGTGAAAGCTTTATATTGTAGTTGTTTTTTAACGCTATTTCCACCGCTTCTTTTAACGTAAGCATCGGGGCATCCTGCGCCCGGGTGTACATCCGCAGCAGGATGCAGCAAAAAACCAGGAAAGCTGTTTTTTTAATGATCATATCGCTTAAAGGTTTTCAATCAGTTTTATTTCTTTTTTTTCTGGCGCTGTTTCTTCCTCCGGCTCTTCTTCAGGGTCGCGGCGGGTTTTTGATGCGAAAATCACGTACATTAACGGGATAATATAAAGTGTTAATACCAGCGAGAACAACATCCCGCCCATAATTACAATACCCAATGATACCCTGCTTTTTGCGCCGGCGCCCAAGGCGAATGCAATTGGCACCGAGCCTAATACCACTGCCAAACTGGTCATTAATATTGGGCGCAGGCGGGCCGTGGCGGCTTCAATGGCGGCCTCATATTTGGCTACGCCATGCTCCATGCGCTGGTTGGCAAACTCCACAATCAGGATCCCGTTTTTGGTTACCAGCCCAACCAGGGTGATGATCCCTATCTCGCTAAAAATATTCAGCGTTTGGTTAAACAGCCATAATGATAAAAACGCCCCCGCAATAGCCAGCGGTACCGTAAGCATCACGATGAATGGATCCATAAAACTTTCAAACTGGGCTGCCAAAACCAGGTATATCAATAAAAGGGCAAAGCCAAAGGCAAACAAGATATTTGATGATCCTTCGGCATAATCCCGCGAGGGGCCGCTAAGGGCAGTACTGAATGTCTCGTCGAGCAGGCTTTTGGAAATCCGGTCCATCTCGGCAATACCATCGCCAACCGTTTTACCCGGGGCCAAACCCGCCTGTACTGTCGCCGATTTGTAGCGGTTAAAGTGATAAATAGCCGGCGGGGTAGCTCCCTCCGTTATTTTTACCACGTTATCCAATTGTACCAGGTTGCCTTTGGTACTCCGCACATATACCGACTTCAGGTCAAGCGGCTGATCGCGGTTGGCCCTGTCAACCTGGGCTATTACCTGGTATTGTTTGCCATTGATAAGGAAGTAATCTAACCGGCCGGCACTGTAATACAACTGCAGGGTTTGCGCTATATCATCTACCGACACCCCCAAATCCCTTGCCCTGTCGCGGTCGGTTACCACCCTCAATTCGGGCTTGGTAAATTTAAGGTTCACATCCGTTCCCTGGAAAACGGGGCTTCGGGATACCTCGGCAAAAAACCGCGGCAGCACTTTTCTTATCTTCTCAAAATCCTGGTTTTGTATAACATACTGTACCGGCAACGATGTGCGTGCTCCGCTGCCACCTCCGCTTATGGTTTGCTCCTGCACCACAATGGCGCGGGCATCGGGCATTTTGCTTAGCTTTTTGTTCATCCAGTCGGCCAGTTGCTGCTGGGTACGGGTACGTTGGTCTGGCGGCACTAAGCCTACCCGGCCAAAACCTGTGTTTGCCGCACCGCCGCCGCCAAATGAAGGTGAAACGATTTCGAGGTTGATGTTGGCTTCGGGGATAGAATCGGCCACCATGTTAGATACCTTGTCCATATACCGGGTCATGTATTCGTAAGTGGCTCCTTCTGATCCGGTTACGCTGTAACGCAATAAACTTCTGTCGTCAAGCGGGGCCAGTTCTGATGGGATAACTTTCACCAATACCCCAATAATAAGCAACGATACCGCCAGGATCACAAATGATACCCACCGCACTTTCATAAACTTAACCAGGGTTTCGGTATAGGAAGTGGTCATGTTCACAAAAAACGGCTCGGTTTTTTCGTAAAACCTCGATTTCTTATTGTTCTTGCGAATCAGCTTTACATTCAGCATCGGTGTTAACGATAGCGATACAAAAGCCGATATCAATACCGCCCCCGCCACAACCACCGCAAACTCGCGGAATAACCGGCCTGTAAAGCCCTGCAAAAACACAATGGGTAAAAACACAGCCGCCAAAGTAACCGAAGTTGATACTACCGCGAAGAAGATCTCGGCCGAGCCTTCAAAGGCCGCTTTACGGATTGCCATGCCTGCCTCTACTTTTTTATAGATGTTTTCTGTTACCACAATACCATCATCAACCACCAGCCCAGTAGCCAGCACGATACCCAGCAGGGTTAAAATATTGATAGAAAAGCCAAACACATACATGATAAAAAAAGCACCGATTAATGATACCGGGATATCTATCAGCGGACGAAATGCTATGAGCCAATCGCGGAAGAAGAGGTAAATAATAATAACCACCAGCACAAAGGAAATAATTAAGGTTTCCTGCACCTCGGTGATAGACTGATTGATGAACCGCGTATTATCCAAAGCCACCTTTACCTTAATATCAGGGGGCAAATCTTTTTGGATCTGTTTTAACCGTACATAAAAATCTTTGGCAATTTGCACATAGTTGGCCCCGGGCTGCGGCACTATGGCCAGGCCTACCATGGGCACGCCCGATTCCTTAAATATCGTTTCCTCGTTTGCCGAGCCTAAAACAGCGTAACCGATATCGCTCAGGTGAATAACCCTGCTGCTATCGGCACGAATGATCAGGTTGTTAAAATCTTTTTCGGTTGATAGCTTACCAAGCGCCCTGATGGTTACTTCGGTATTATTACCTTCAATTTTACCGGCTGGTAATTCAACATTTTCTTTGGCTAACGCGGCTCCGATATCTGTAGCCGTTAATCCGAGCGCCGATAATTTGTTAGGATCTATCCATAAGCGCATGGCGTACTGCCGCTGGCCCTGAATATTGATGGTACTTACACCGGGGATGGTTTGCAAACCTTCCTGTAATACGTTTTCGGCATAATCATCCAACTGGTTAATGTTACGTTTGTCGCTGCTTACCGTCAGGGTGATGATCTGGTCGGCGCTGGCATCGGCCTTGGTAACTACCGGCGGTGCATTAATATCCTGTGGCAGCTGGCGCTGTGCCTGCGATACTTTATCGCGCACATCATTAGCTGCAGTTTCTAAATCGGCATCCAGGTCAAACTCTACTGTAATATTGCTTGATCCGACAGAACTGGTTGACGAAATATTGCGGATACCCGGCACCCCGTTGATTGATTTTTCCAACGGCTCGGTTATCTGCGATTCGATTACATCGGCGTTTGCTCCGGAGTAACTGGTAGACACCGAAATAATTGGCGGATCAACTGAAGGGAAATCCCTCACCCCTAAAAACTTATAGCCGATAATGCCAAACACAACAATAACTACCGACATTACTGTTGCCAATACCGGCCGTTTTATACTTACCGAGGATAAACTCATGGCGTTACTTTATTACTTTAATAATTTTTAAAGGAACCTTCGCCCTCATCTGTATCAGGCCCGAAACCACTACACTGTCGCCAGGCTTTAAACCATCAATAACCTGTATCCTGGTATCTGTCCGCATATCGGTTTTTACTGGTCTTGCTACAGCGATGCCGTTATGGGCAACATATACAATACTGCTTTTCAGATCAGGTATAACGGCTTCCGTTGGTAACAGGATAGTTTTGGGGATCTGGTCGAGCGTTAAATTAATTTTGGCAAAACTGCCCGCGGTTAACAAGCCTTTGGGGTTTGGTGCCTTCGCCCGTACGGTAATAGTGCGCGAGTTTACATCAATAGATGGCTCGATGGCGTAAACCGTTCCCGTAAAGTTTTCCCTCGAGCTTTCGGTTTTAAACCTTATCTTACTGCCTGCGCCAAGTATGGTAAGGTACCGTTCAGGAACCGAAAATGTTATTTTTGCCGGATCGATATTTACCAGTTGGGCGATAGGCGACGCCGGCGACAGATAGCTGCCGGGGCTCACATTCCTCAAACCTATAGTGCCCGAAAACGGCGCCCGAATTTCGGTACGGCTTATCTGTGCTTTAATTACATCGGCTGCTGCCTTTAACGAGTTTAATGAAGTTAACGAAGTATCATACTCTTCCTGGCTTATGGCTTCTTTTTGCAGTAGTACCTTATTACGGTACTCAACCTGTTTGGCCAGTGTTACCTGGTATTGGTTTTGGGCCAATGATGCTTCTAAATCCTGGTTGTATACCTTAACCAGTAACTGGCCTTTTTGCACCTTGCTGCCTTCATTAAAATAAATACCGGTGATATTGCCTGCCGTCTGGCTTACCAAACTTACTTTTTCGTTGGCATCAATGCTGCCGGTTACATCAATAATATTGTTTACTGTGGTATCCTTCACAATCATGATGTTAACGTTTACCGGGCCGTTCTTTTTCTTGCCGCTTTTGCCGCCGGCCTGTGCGGCCGCGCTTTCCTTGGCGCTTTTGCTAAAGAATTTGTTGTAAACCAAATAAGCAACCAGCAGGGCCAGCGCGGTATAAATGATATATTTCGTTTTCATATTTAATCAACAATCATTTCGTGATCTTTAAATTGGGTTCGGTTGTAGAGGGCTTTATGTTTAGCTGCATTTTTTGCAGTACGCTTTCAAATATTTTCATTTCATGCGCCGAAATTCCTTTAGTGATATCGGCGTTGATGTGCTTAAAGGTTTCTACTATTTGCGGCACGGCTTCCTTTGCCTTTTCGGTAACCCGGAGTAAATGCTCGCGGCGGTCGTTAGGATTGCTTTCGCGGTAAACAAAGCCCTTCGCGGTAAGCATATTAATAATGCTCACCATTGCCGATTTGTCTTTATCCAGTATTTGCGCCAGCGCGTTTTGGGTAAGCTGCCCATCGTGGTAATATATAAGTGATAGAATAAAATGGTACCTGGTGACATCCAGGTGGGCGGTGTGCTTTGCCAGTACATTCAGGTATAACTTGCCTAAACGTATCAGTTTCCGGGATATGGGTTCTATTAGCTGCATTTTAAATAAGCGGCAGCAAACATACTGAGCCACCGTGTTAATTAGTTGCATGTATCAACCATTTTACAAGTGTAAAACAGTCCGATATTTTAAAAAACTATAATTTTTATAACTTGCACGCATGAAACCAATTAAGCTGACCGCAACTGTATCATTAATTTTACTTTTTATGAATGTAAACGCCATTAAGGCGCAACCCAAAACAAATATATCGTACACCATTTCGTTCCCTGAAGCCCAGGCCCATTACGCCGAAATAGAGATGAGCATCACCGGCCTTAAGCAAACCACGCTCGACCTGAAAATGCCCGTTTGGACACCCGGATCATACCTCGTCAGGGAGTTTGCCAAAAATATCGAGGGCTTCAGCGCCAGCATCAATGGCAAAACAGTAGCCTCGCCTAAAATCAATAAAAATACCTGGCGTATTGCTACAAAGGGAGCGGCATCTGTTACTATTAAATACCGCGTTTATGCCAACGAACAATCTGTACGTACCAGCTATATTGATGTAACACACGCTTTCCTGTCAACAACAGGCATCTTTATTTACCCCGCCAGTATGCTGCATTCGCCGGCAACCATCACCATAACACCCTATAGCGACTGGGCTAAAGTTTCTACCAGTTTAGAGATGGTTAACGGGAACCCTTTTGTACGTTATTCGCCCAATTTTGACATCTTGTTCGATTCGCCTATCGAAGTAGGCAACCAGGATATTTTTGGCTTTGATGTTGACGGCGTTAAATACGAAATATGTATGTACGGCGGCGGCAACTATGATAAGGAGCGCATAAAAAAAGACCTGCATGCCATTATTCAGCAGGAAGCAGCCATATTTGGCGAAAACCCCAATAAGCATTACACCTTTATTATTCATAATCACTTACGTGGCGGAGGCGGTATAGAGCATCTTGGGTCGACCGTTTTAGGCATTGGCCGCGATAATTATGGCAGCGAAAAAGGTTACCAGGGCTTTTTGGGCCTGGCCGCACATGAACATTTCCATCTTTGGAATGTAAAACGTTTGCGCCCGATAGCATTAGGGCCTTTTGATTACGATAATGAAAATTATACCACCAATCTTTGGATTGCCGAGGGCTTTACCGAATATTACCAGGAGATAGCCATTCGGCGCACCAAGATTTATCCGCCGGAAAATTACCTGGACCAGATAGCCAACGAGTTTAATATATTGGAAAACCTGCCCGGAAAAAACGTGCAAACCGTAGCCGAATCGAGCTTTGATGCCTGGATAAAAGGTTACCGCCCTAACGAAAACTCCAACAATACCACCATTTCCTATTACACCAAAGGCGCTATTGTTGGGATGATGCTTGACCTGGAAATCATTAATAGCTCAGGCCAAAAGCATAATCTTGATGATGCAATGAAGTATATGTATGTTACTTATTACAAAACCAAAAAACGTGGTTATACCGATGCCGAGTTTAAAAAGGGCCTTGAAATGTTTGCCGGTAAAAAGCTGGATGACTTTTACAAAAAATACATCAACGGCCTCGATCCTGTTGATTATAACAAATACCTGGGCTACGCCGGCTACAAAATAGTTGATGAACTGGCCGATAGCGATGACGCCGCCCTGGGCATTACCACCGGCACAACTGCGGCCAAAAAAGTAATGGTTACCAGTGTAACCCGTGGCACCGCGGCCTATATAGATGGAATTAACGTTGGCGACGAAATAACCGCAATTGACGACAACCCTATATCCGACGGCTCCAACCTGATAACCGGCAAAAAAACCGGCGATAAAATACAGGTAACCGTTAACCGCGACGGGCAGTCTGTTACCCTGCCGGTAACGTTGCTGAAAAGCAACAGGGTGAAATATAAAATAGTATCTGTTGACAACCCGTCGGCGCAGCAATTGGCAGTGCGGGCTAAGTGGCTGAGCCTGTAAATTCCGTAGGAGATTATTGAAAGCCCCGGGATATCGGGGCTTTTTTGATTATCCCTAACTGGAATTACATATTAAAATAACTAAATTTGTTTATGGAAACAATTGTTGTACATCCCGAAAACAAAGAACAATCTGCAGCAATCAAGGCATTTTTAAAAGCACTCAAAATCAATTTCGAAAAACATGACAAGGACACCTACAATCCAGCGTTTGTAGAACAAGTACTGGAAGGTGTAGCTGCAAGAAAAGCTGGAAAAAAAGGTGTTAGAATCGATACCGATAATCTATGGAAATAGATTTATATGAAAAAGCCATAAGGGATTTTGAATACTGGAAAAAGTCAGGCAACAAGGCTGTTCAAAAAAAGATCCAACAGATATTGGACGATATGAAAACTCATCCCTATGAGGGTATCGGCAAACCTGAACCCCTTAAATATAAACTTACCGGCAGATGGTCCAGGCGTATAAACTCCGAACATAGAATAATATACGACGTAACGGATGATATTATAAACATCTATTCTCTTCGTGGACATTACGAATGACCCATTAATTCTCTATCTCCGACGACCGCCTCCCCGTTTTTATTTGGTAATTAAAAATCTTCCCGATACTTAATTAATCGTTTTTGTAATATGCTTATTCCCGCCTAAGTTATATTTTTATACCCTATGCCATCACCCGCCGCATTAAAAAAGATAAGGCCCATACAGCTTATTGCTGTTATCTTCTTTACCGTATCCGGCGGACCTTATGGGTTAGAGAATTTATTGACTTACGCGGGTGACCATGCAGCATTGATCATACTGCTTATTACCCCGCTTTTGTGGGATGTACCCGCCATATTAACCGTGCTGGAATTAAACAGTATGATGCCCGTTAACGGCGGTTATTATAAATGGGTAAAATATGCACTCGGCACCCGTTGGGGGTTTTATGAAGGCTGGTGGACCTGGCTTTATACATTTGTGGACCTGGCTATTTACCCCGTGTTGTTTGTAATGTATGCCTCTTTTTTTTATCCCGAACTCGCTCAATACAAAATACCGGTTTGCTTACTCGTTATCTGGGCATCTGCAGGGTTAAATATATTGGGTATAGTGCCGGTGGGCAAGGTGAGTTTATTTTTAAGCGCAGTTGTTTTAGCTCCGGTGATTATTGTAATAGTGCTGGCTTTTCATCAGCATAACGGTCCGATGTCAATTCCTGCACCGTCTTTTAAGGGGCTTACGTTTCCATCATTCGGGATGGCCCTATATACGGTGATGTGGAACTGCCTGGGTTGGGATAACGTAACCACCTATGCCAGTGAAGTTGAGCGCCCTGTGCGTTCATACATACTATCAATGGCTATTGCCTTTGTGCTGGTTATGGTAGTTTACTTTTTTATTACCTGGGCGGCACAGCAATCGGGCATAGGTCATGCCAAATTCAGCAACGAGGGGATGCCCGCATTGGGCGTACTGGTAGCCGGGCAGTGGCTTGGTGTTATTGTAGCCATCGGCGGCATGGCGAGTTCGTTAGGCATTTATGCCGCGGTATTGCTATCGGTATCGCGGGTACCCCATGTAATGGCCGAAGATAAATTGCTGCCGCACGGCATTAGCCGTTTGCATAAAAAATTCCAAACACCATATGTGTCTATTATTATTTGTTCGCTGGTGGTAAGTTTCATGATATTATGGAAACTGGGCGAGTTGTTTATTATCGACGTTACCGTGTATGGGGCGGGCCTTTCGTTAGAATATATTTCACTTGTTAAGCTACGACTAAAAGAGCCTGATAGAGCAAGGCCATTCAAAATCCCACTGGGTGTTACCGGGCTTTGTTTGCTTTTGACGTTACCGGTCTTGGTATATATAATAGCCCTCGCCGGAACATTTTCTTCAGAAGATGATTCTGCAAAGGCATCCATATTCGCTATCATCGCCTTGCTAAGCGCCGAAGTTGCCTGGCAGCGTATTGCCTTTTTTGCATGGTTAAAAAGCTGGTATAAAAGAAACCGGTTGTAAAAGCCCCGGGGCTTTTGCTTTGTAAAGATGTCGTTAAGCCACAGGTGGCGGCTTTATAATCAAGGCCGATTAATTACATTTGAAAAAACACTACCTATGAATATTAAACTATTTCGTTTTTTATTATTATCCGGCGCTATTGTATTTACCGGCTGTAAACACGATAAAAAAGTAGAAGAAACCGCCGGGGCAATTAGTCCCGAGGCAATCAAAGAAAAAATTGCTGTTTTGGCAGCCGATTCGATGATGGGGCGCAAGCCTTTTACCGCCGGAGAGGACAAAGCCATTGCCTATATCTCATCCGAATTTAAAAAAGCCGGATTAGAACCAGGGAATAATGGGAGCTATTACCAGGATGTGCCCATGGTTGAAGTTACCAGCACACCATCGCCAACGATGGAGATTAGTGGCGGTAAATTGCCCATAAGCTTAAAAGTCACTACCGATTTTGTGGCTTTCACCCGTCGCGAGGTAGCTAATGTTCAACTTAAAAACTCTCCTTTAATTTTTGCCGGGTACGGTGTTGTTGCCCCAGAATATCATTGGAATGATTATGCAGGCCTTGATGTAAAAGGCAAAACGGTTGTGGTATTGGTGAACGACCCAGGCTTTAAATCGGGGCGGAAAGATTTGTTTAAAGGCGATACCATGACCTACTACGGCCGCTGGACCTATAAGTTTGAAGAAGCCGCCCGCCAGGGCGCAGCCGGAGTTATCATTGTTCACCAGACGGCGCCTGCAAGCTATGGCTGGAGCGTTGTTTCAAACAGTAACTCAGGAGCAAAACTCTATCTTACACAACCCGATAAGCATATGAACCGCTGTAAGGTTGAAGGTTGGATTACCGAAGATGCCGCCAAAAAACTTTTCACAGATGCCGGTATCAACGGGGATCTTCGCGCCATTGCCCGCGATAAAAATTTCAAAGCTATACCGCTTAACAGGGCTGTTAATTTAACCGTTAACACCAAACTAAAATATTCTACATCCCATAACGTCATTGGTATTTTAAAAGGCAGTGCCAGGCCGGCCGAATGCGTGCTATATACCGCGCATTGGGACCATTTGGGCATTGGCAAACCTAACGCGAAGGGAGATAGCATTTATAACGGCGCTGTAGATAACGCAGATGGCGTGGCTTCGATTATTGGCATAGCCAATGCATTTAAAAAAGCAAAAAAAAAGCCGCAGCGCTCGATCGTATTTTTAGCGGTCACAGCCGAAGAGCAAGGTTTGTTAGGATCTGAATATTATGCTACCCACCCTATTTACCCCCTTAACAAAACTGTAGCCGATTTAAATATTGATGCTATTGGCGATTATGGCGAAACCAAAGACATTGCCATAACCGGCAAAGGGCAAAATGACCTGGAGGATTATGTTGGCGCTATTGCACAGCAGGACGGCCTAACCACTGTCGGCGACCGCACGCCCGGCTCAGGAAGCTATTACCGGTCAGATCATTTCAACTTTGCCAAGTTGGGCGTGCCTGCGCTTGATATTAACATTGGCAGTACCAGTAAAACACATGAGGGTACCTATGGCGCTGATAAAGAGAAGGATTATAACGAGAACCGATATCATCAGCAAGCCGACAATTACACGCCGGACATGGATGCCACTGGTATGGCCCAGATTGCCGATATTCTTTTCAGGATAGGCACCAAACTGGGCAACGAAACTACCTTCCCTGGTTGGAAACCCGGTTCGGAATTTAAAGCAGCACGAGATAAAACCATGGGCAAATGAGCCTAAAGCAGAAGGCCAAAGGCTCAAAGCAAATGAAAATGGCCCATGCAATAGTTGCCGGCCATTTTTTATTGTCTATATCGCCACTCTTTTGCGATTAAACCAAACGCCCGCACTCTTTGAAAAAAGCATGACGATAGCTGTAATCTCTATCAGTACTTCTGCTAAAAAGAACCCCATTACCAATGAGCTTAATTTTACAGTCGGATTTTTCTGGAAGAAAACTATCGCAGCCCATATGAACGATATCACATTAAAAATTATAAAAATCAATGTTACAATCCTGGCCCATTTGCGTCCCTCGCCTGTAGCAAAGATAATGTATATGGCCAAAAGCAATTCGGTAATAAACTCAAAGGGGTGGATATGATCAAGCGAGTTATTGGCCATTTGGATGATCAATGCAATATAAAGCAATAATACACCCCTTTTTACTACAACGGGGACATCGCCCTCTGGATGATTACTTAAATAAAACCTATTCAAAAGCCTGTTCAGCATCTATTCTGATTTTTTAAAGGCATTCCATCCTTGCGCTTTCAGTGGGTGTGAGTTTCCGGATTTTGTAACCAGGTTACAACCGGCAGATGCCTCCGTGATGTGCCCTATAATGGTAATATCCATCTTAAACTTTATCTTATCGTAATCCGATTGTTTTACGGTGAACAGCAGTTCATAATCTTCGCCGCCGCTTAAAGCACAAACTGTTGGATCAAGGTTAAACTCACGGGCTGTTTCGTAGGTCATCGGGTCAAGCGGGATCTTTTCCTCATAAATATTGCACCCTTTATCGCTCTGCTTGCAAATGTGCAGAACCTCGGAAGCAAGGCCGTCGGATACATCTATCATCGATGTAGGTTTTACATCAATGCCTTTAAGCAGCTCCACAATATCGCGGCGCGCCTCGGGCTTTAACTGGCGCTCAACAATATAATCTTTGCCTTCCAAATCAGGCTGAATGTTGGGATTTTCCAGGTAAATCAGCTTTTCGCGTTCCAGTAGTTGCAGCCCGGTATAAGCGCCGCCCAAATCGCCGGATACGCAAATCAAATCGCCCTCGCCTGCGCCATTACGGTAAACAACATCTGCTTCATCGGCATAACCTATTGATGTTACACTGATTACCAGGCCCTGCTTTGACGATGTTGTATCGCCGCCAACCAGGTCGACATTGTATTTTTCGCAGGCTATATAAATGCCCTCGTACAATTCTTCAATAGCTTCTAACGGGAATTTGCTCGACATACCGATAGAAACTGTAACCTGCGAAGCCGTACCGTTCATGGCATAAATATCGCTCAGGTTTACTTGTATGGCTTTATAACCGAGGTGCTTTAATGGCGTATAAGCCAGATCAAAGTGAATGCCCTCCAACAACATATCGGTACTTACCAGCACCTTTTTGCCATTAAAATCAAGCACGGCTGCATCGTCACCAACCCCTTTATTGGTGCTTTCCTGGGTAAGTTTTATATTTTTAGTTAAATGGCTAATCAGGCCAAATTCGCCTAATTCTTCCAGATTTGTTCTTCCCTGATTTTCAAACATATATTTTGTAATTACACCGGCATTTCGCCATCAATCAGCAAAAATACAATTATTCCCATTAGGTAAAGCGATTGAAGGTAAGGCGGGCAGTGTAAACGCATCTTTTTTGAGGGGCGGGGCCCTATAACCCTGGTTTAGAGAATTCGGATCTGATGCTTTTGATCATTGGGGATTGTTGTTTTACCGGTAATGCCTTTCGTTAAAAAGGGTTTAGAACTACTATTAACCTCACCTGCTAAAACATATAAAAATGCAAAATAAAAGTCCCTAAACGCTCGCCGCCGGGACTTTAAACCTAAACCTTATCACAAATGGAACCGGGTTGGTTCCACATATAGCCAAATATATATAAATTTAACCAATAAGCACGCATTGTTTAACTATAAAACACAAATAAGTGACAGAATGGAAATTTCATTTTTCCTACATTGTCAAGAAAGTATTAAAATATAGGATATGTCTTCCGACTTAAAATGGTGATCTATCTGGCATCCGGAAACATCGTTGTCGGCCTATATTTAAACCGACTACTATAGTTGTACCATTAAACCACCTGAATGTATTATATCCGGCAAATCAATTATCTATCGATTTTTCTTCTTTCAAAAACTCTTTCCTTATCCCGTCAATCAAATCTGTATGGAATAAAATGCCATCCTCCCGCTCATAACTTTGCAGTGTGGCGTAATGAACCGCGCTGAGTATAGATGCGCCGGTTAGCTCAAACTGCTCGGCCAGTTCGTTAAGGTTTATTGATGCGTCGAGTTTTAATCCGGCAGGCAACGTTTTGTTCCATAGGTTTTGTCTTTCGGTGGCATTTGGCATAGGAAAATGCACCACGCTATGAAACCGGCGCAGAAATGCATCATCCAAATTGTTTTTAAAGTTTGAGGCCAGAATCATTAATCCCGGAAAGTCCTCCACGCGCTGCAAAAGATAGCTTACTTCCTGGTTGGCATATTTATCATGGGCGCTCTGCACATTGGTACGCTTACCAAATAATGCATCGGCCTCATCAAAAAACAAGATCCAGTCTTTCGTCTCGGCCTTTCTGAATACATTCTCCAGGTTTTTTTCTGTTTCGCCAATGTATTTACTTACAATTTGTGAAAGGTCAATCCGGTAAACGTCTTTATTGTATTCTTTTCCCAAAAGTGCGGCAGTCAGGGTTTTTCCGGTACCCGGCGGACCGTAAAACAGCACCCTATAACCGGGTTTTATTTTAACTTTAAGATTTTCGTCGTTATTGAACTTGTCATGATGCAATAACCAAATCCGGATATCATTTATCTGGTTCATGGTGCGTGGGTGAAGCACAACATCATCCCACTGAATTCCGGTTTCAATCTTTTTAGCCGGAAAATCGGGGCCGAACCTGGGCGGGCTTTCTTTCCCAAGTAATATCTTGTCAACCCACTCGGGGCTCAATATAATGCGGCCGCTCATCATCGGCTCACCTTCCTTAACATTTTCCAGCCAGATTATGCCCTGGCGGTGAAAAAAGTGATCCTGGCTAAACAGTTGCTGAAGTCGCACCCGCTGGGTAATATTGGTGCCGGCAAGGATGAATTGCAGCGTTTCGCCGGTTGGCAACATGCTGCGGTGATTAGTGGCTTTTACCCCGCCAATTTCCGGAAAATCGCCACCATTGGGCAGGTGCTCCAGGATAATAGACTCGAAAAAATTGGGCTGCACATGCGGAATAAGCGTGATCATTACGGTAACCCAGGCTTCATGTTCATTAATATCCGGGATAATTGCTAAAGGATCATTACTTAATTGGTGGCTATGCTGATCGTACCATTTTGATACATCAAATGGAATGTTGTTAAAATGGGCCTGCACCCGTTCTGATACCAGGTCGCGACATAGTTTTATGGCTGTTTCAAGGCCCGGAGGCGTAATCTTTTTTAGCTGGTGGATCATCAAAATAAAGGTATCGATTTTAAGAGAATTAACATAAATTGATTAATGATGCGGCGGTGGCGCGGCCCGTTTCGGCGCGGTGGGCGCCGGCCTGTCGGTGCATTCCTCTGTGCCTATTTTCTCTAAAAACGGGTCCAGTTTTTTACTGAGCAAATTAGCCGCAGTTTCGCGGTCTTTTTCAATTTTATCGTGAATAGGTTGCACAAATTTTTTCAGCTCAGCCTCCGTGTAGCAGCCAGTAAAAGCAAATGGTGTACTTACTGTACCGTTATAGGTATTAAAGGCGTTAACGTGTTCCTGTTCGTGATTGGTTAACTTGGTATCAATAAAGGTTTGGATCTTTTCTGTTTCACAAGGGGTATGCCCTGGCGGAACTGCGGGAAGTTTCACTTTAGGGTCGGCATGAAACTCCGAAACCAGCGTGCCTTTCAGCGTTACACAAGGAGCTTTGCCGCAAGGTTTACAGCCTTTGGTCTGTTCGGCTGTAATATCGGTGGTGGCAAAAGTACCATGATCATAATTTGCTGTGGTAAGCCCCTCAACCTTAACATCGCCGCCATGAGCAACCTGGTTTGCTGTAGAAGTGCCCTTTCCTGTAACATTACCTATGCCGCCTTCCAGCTCTGCTTCCGGTAACGTGGTTGAGGGTATTGTAGCCTTCCTGTTTATGCCATCCGATTGCTGCATAACATGTGTAAGTTCATGCGCTAACAGTTTTTTGCCTTCGTGCGTTTCGGTGTTGAACTGGTTAGCAGCAAAAACAATATGATTATCCACCGTATAGGCTTTGGCATTTATGGCAGCTGCCGACTGTTCTGCCTGCGTACCGGTATGGATCTTCACATCGCTGAAATCGGCACCCATTGTTGTTTGAAAAAAGTGTTTCGACGATGCCGGCAGTTCGCTGCCCTTACCCCCTAAATTTGAGATATAAGACGATGCAGATGCGGTAGCAGGTGAACTTGCAGCGTCAGCTTTACGGTGCACATCCTTCTCCTCCTTTTTATCCTCCATGCGGTGCGCCATTTTTTCGTCTTCTTTTTTATCCTCTTTGCGATGCGCTGCTTTGTCTTCCTCTTTCTTATCCGTCGTCCGGTGCACTTCCTTGTCCTCCTTTTTGTCCTCCATACGGTGCACAGGTTTCTCTTCCTCCTTTTTATCAGCTGCGCGATGAACTTCTTTTTTTTCTTCCTGTTCGCAATGATCACATTTGCGCTGCACATGCTGATTTTGGAAAAAAGCCTGTTTTTGAGGGTCGCCAAAAAAGGATTGTTCCTGGCTGTTATCTTTCTTAAAAAACTTACTGTCGTGCGCCGCAGGCGCCTGGCGGCGGCGGCGACGGTATATTACTTTGTTTGCCATGGCGTAAATATTAAATTATAACACTATCGTACATTTTTATAACCAATTAAAATTAGGGTACTGGCACAGTTGCCGGGGTTCCCGCACCCGGTACGGGCGTTGTTCCGGTTGGATGGCCAGGCGCAGATCTTTTTAGATCATCTATCCTTTTATCAAAATATTTTGTTTTAAAAGCTTGTATCTCACTGTCAGGTAAAATAACTGCACGAACAAATAGATTGTTAGCTGCTTTAAATTCAGCCCAGGAATCTGTTACTTTGGTAACAGCTACTAACATGGCTTCAGCATCTTTTAATAACGCATCCTTCACGGGGCCCATTTTTAAAATGAAATTATTTTCCAGTTTCAACAGGTTTGCGCTCGTAATACCATCTCCCACGTAGGCTGCCCTTCCACCTTTAAATGCTATCCAGGTTTGCATCGGAGTAACACCAGGTTTAATGTCCTCTATTTTTTTACCTTCTTCCATGAAATTTTCCTGTTGATCAAAGATCTTTTTCACCTTAAGTTTGTCATTGGGATCCATATGATCAAGACTTGGCTTGTTGTCAGCCTCGCTATAAAAATCACTCCATTTATGATCAGCTTTCTTCGCAACAACGTCTTTCGCTTCGGTTTCGAGCGTTGCCGCGGTTCTATAAGTAACAGCGGACGCATCTTTCAAAAAGTAAACATCTAAATTATTCTGGTTAATTTTATTGGGGATAGGTACACTTTTGAATAACGGCTTATCGAGCACAAATTCACCTGGATTTGTACCCGCTTTAAGTTGATTTACTGTGCATTTAAGCTGACCTGGCAGTTTCGCTTCTGCTGCTATTATTCGGTGCTTCTGTTCCAGGACTGAATTTTTATCCCAATTAGGATCTAACTTTTCTATGTCTTTGAGCAACTTATCTGTGGTCGTTGAACGATCTTCGTAATCTACGGATACTGTATATTCCATAACTGCATTTTTTTCAACAGCGGTCTTTAAAGGTGTTTCAATTGTGCCTAAATGGTTTTTGTTAGTGGCTTGGGTAATTGGTGTTAAGTTTTGGAATGTTGTACCATCGCCGTGCAAATTATTATTAAGCAGGTGTCCGGCAATATGATAGCTCCTTCCACCCGGGTTTTCCCTTCTAAGCATCAGATCATCATAAATATCATTCGAAGTTTTAACTTCACTGCCCAGTACCCCCAATTTAGTTAAAGGCTTAACTGTCATTTCCGACGCAAATTCATTTTTAAGCGACCCGTAAGTTGGTATAGGGGTAACTGGCAGCGCCGCTTCAACTGCGTTAAGTGCATCACCGGCGATCAGATCTAATTTTATGGCTTCCAGCTGGTTGCCCACGTCTACTTTTATTTTATCAGCAGCAGCTCCGCCTGCAGCAGCTGCAGTCTTATTATTCTTAATAAACTTCACAAGGTCGGTGTTTTTCTTTTCCGCCTCAGTAAGCGCTTGTTTTTGAGGATCGGTTAAAGGTGTGGCCAGAGCCTTTCTCTTAGATATTAACAACAACATATCCATAGGCTCGCTTTGCACCTTAATAATTGGCGAATCTTCAGTTCCTTCGGTTGATATTTGATGCTTTTCACCATTTGGCAGCGTAAATTCTTTTTTGTTTTGCCACCAGTTTAATACTGCATTTACCGCATTTTTGCCCATTTCCAACAGCTTGCTGCCCAGGTCAACCGCTTTATTTACCAGCCAGGTTATAGCTTCATCAACCAGTGCACGGGCGCTCACAATCAACTCGCCAATACGGTGGCCTATCCCGCCAAGACCAACCTGGTTGGCCAGGAAGCCGATAACTATTGGCATAGCCCGGTGCAGCGCACCTTCAAGGAAGTTAGCAGCCCTTGCAGTGTTACCGCTGGCAATTTCAACCACGCCTTCCACAAACGAATTGACAACCTGCAACATTTCGCGCAGGTATTTTATGAAGGATTGTATGGCTTTGTAAAGTGCAATAGCACTGTTAATAACTGCCATAATACCCGTTGGATCAAGCATAGAGAGCAATTTGGCTGTAACCTTATTGACAATTTGCTCCATTACCCAGTTTTTAACGCTGCTGAGCACGGTATCCCAAAGATTAGTAAGTTGTTCTTTAATCTTATCCCAAATAGCTTCGATACCCCGTTCCTGTACATCTTTTATAAATGTCCATATGCCTTCAAGGGTATTGATTACGCTTCGGATCTTCGCAACTTTTTGCGGACCAATTTTTGGATGCTCGGCAAGTTTCTTCCAAATGGTTTCCATTGACAGGTCAAGCACTGCCAGTATCCAGGTAATTACTCCCCGTAAGGTGGTATCTTTAAGTTCGGGTACGCCGGCATCCTTCAGCTCACTCATCAGCCAGCCTGTGAGCCCGAAAATGAGGTGCTCAACAATGTTGGTAAAGAACTGTGTAAACCCTTCTTTAATTGCTTTCAGTAAATTTTTGAGGAAGCCAATCGGGTCGCGCTTAATCATTTCTATCGCCAGCATGGCTTTAGCTATAATGTTGCGGATCAGGTCGGTTGGGAAGTTCATGATCTGCATGATCACATCGATCACAATTTTGATGATCTCGATCACAAAAGCGATCAACCGCGCTATCGGCTCGCCAAACCTGTGAATAATACGCTGGAAGGCTTCTATCGGGTGAATAAGATCATTTAAGCTGAACGAATGCCACAGATCGACAAACAGCTGTATAATCGATTCCGGCGTCATATTCAACCGCTCCACTGCGGCATTAACGCGTTGCGTCGTCCGGTCAATGGCCCCGGATTCCTTCATTTGGTTAAACTGCTCTTCGCCGCCTTCCATCAGGCTCATAAAGCCATGGATCACATTCTCGGTATTTCGCGGAACATTTGCTTTCGTAAACGGATCTTCGCCAATGATAACTGTAACCAGGAAATAACCCCGTTGCGTACGTGCCCATGCCGAGAGCCGCACCATCAACACCTCTTTTATAAACCGGAGTATTGCCGCACCTACTTCGGTTACAAAATCCCATACCTTGCGTACCGGCGCTGCAAAGGTGTTATAGATCTCGTTGAAAGTATCTATCGGGTGCATCAGGCTATCAATAGATACATAATCCCAGATATGGGCGATACCGGCTTTTATATCGGTATAGGCATTGCCAAATATCCGGATACCCCGGTCGATATAATCTGCAACCTTTTTAAAGCTGCCTGTTTCCTGCATTTGCCGGCGTTGCTCGCGGCCTTCTTCGCCGCCAAGTTCCAGCAGCGCATTCAATATGGTTGTGCCGTTCCTGTCTACATGTTCGTCGGTTACGGGGTCTTGTCCCAAAATAACACACAGTAACGGATAGGCCGTAGTGTGATCTTTGATGAACGATACCAGCTGGTTAAGCAGGAAGCGTTTAACAATGGCCAGCAATTCGGTAGCGGCGTTTACCGCAAAGTTGATGATGCTGGTTATGGCATCGTGTATTATCGTCCCTATCCGCTCAAATACCTGTTGAGGGTGTGCAAGGTCGGCAAGCGAAAGGTGGTTCCAGAAGTTTTCAACACTATTCTCAATTCCCTGTACTACCGATGTAATGGCAGCTATTTGTGTATCAACCCATGCTTCGGCAGTCCTGAGCGCGCCAAGTTCTTCGAGTTTTTGATGCAACAGGCGGCCACCCGGCATAATGTCAAATGCGGCTTCAATAAAGTTATGGCCATTACGCTCAACTTGCTGATTGGTTATCGGATCTTCGCCCAGCACTACGCGCAGGGCCATATAGCCCGGTATGGCCATGGCAAAATCGCGGGCCTGGTTAAGTAAAAATTCCTTACCTGCTTCCAACCCCTTGGCCACATAATCAACTGCCGAATTAATTACAGATAAAGCACTGTCAAACCATGAACATTGAATCTTTCTATCCGCCTTAAGCTGTACATCCGGCCCCTGCGGCTCGCTGTGTGCGTCTTCACCATCGTGTTTGCGCTGCAACTCATGGCTATGCGGCTCATGCTGTGCCTCATTCTCCTGCAAATCATCTTCATGATGGCCCGGTTCGTCCTTAGCTTGCACAGCGGGTACAGCCGGCGGGTTATGTGTAAGTGCACCGGTTGGATTAACAGTCCAGTTGCTTAGCTCAGGTTTGGCATGTACCTGCGTCTCTACGCCATCGCCAGAGCTTTCTGCGTCGCCATGATCTGTATCTTCCTTGCGGTTTACGTGGAATAATTGCTGCCGCATTTCCCTTAGCGTTTTTGGTTTTTCTGCAGCAGCGGTATCGCCCGAGCCAAGCTGCCCGTTCATCAGCATCAATGGGTCAAAAAATGCTGTCCAGCTCTTTAGCGGATGATCTTTAACCTGGATTTGGGCGCCAAGGTTATTCTCGCCGGATGTATTACCGTTTATAGTGGTAACGGTATCGCCTGTGGCTTTCTCCACCAGCGCGTAGTGCGAAAATGCATTCCGGTAGGCTATATCGCCGGCTTTTGGAATATAACCCGGCGGATATGCCGCATTAGCGTCGACAGCCGGCGGCCCGCCTATTTCCCACCTTCTAATCGGTACCCCGCCTTTGTGCAAACTCCAGAACGCGAAAATACCACACCAGCTTGGCATAGCATCCCTTACGTACGGACCGGCGGCCGGCCTTGGGTTTGCAGGTGGCAGCGCATTATCAATCTTTCTTTCTTTTTTAATATCGCCTTCGGATACTGCGCCCTGCGAACCGGATTGCCCTTCGGCAACAACTTTATCCTGGCCTAAGGTGGTTTTAAAATATTCAACAAGCCTTTGCCAGCCCGTACGGAAACCATCGGGACCAGCTTCATTTGCATTTACTTTACCAACCTCGCCTTTTGCTTTGGCTACGGCATTGTTTAATTGAGTGGGAACGGGCCTATCATGGGCCTGGCGTTGTATAATGGGTTTTCGGGATACAGCGCTTCCCTGGGCAGGTTGAGAGACGCTGCCTTGCTGTATGGTATGTGTAAGCTCATGCGCAAGCAATAAGCCGCCACCATCAGTACCGGGCTGGAATTTGCCGGTATTGAAATAAATATCATTGCCATGCGTAAATGCCTGGGCATTTATGCTGCTGCTTAAGGTTTCGGCTGTAGCGCCTGTATGAATACGCACGCCGCTGAAATCGGTATTGAAACGCGAGTTCATGCTTGCCATCGTGTCAGACGGCAAAGCGCTGCCATTTCCTTTACTTGAGGAAAGTGACGATTCAAAGCTGGAACTTGCTGCCGGCGGCCCGCGATTACTTTCAGCCTGGCCAGGGCTGCGGCATAACGGAAGTGATTTTAATGATAAGTGGCCTTCACTATGCTGGCCGGATGGTGCAGTATCGCTGCAATCCGATACAAATTCGTCGCCATTGCCGCTGCGCTGTACAAAAGGCATTAGCCTTGGGCTGATGATGGCACCCTGCTGTTTGCATTGCAGCGAAGTGATGGAAGGGCTTTCCAGTTTGGGGTGTACGGAATGCTCTTCCTCTTCTTTCCGTTGCAAGTCTTCGCCCTGCTGAGGGTTGGTGTTAACCGGGGCGGCTACCGGCTCGGGCATGCGCATTACATGGTCGGCCACCTGGTCCGCTTCTTTTTCGTGGGGATCATCGGGCGTGCTTACAGACAATTTGGGCTGAACAGCGGCACCGCCAAAAAATGCCGGTTTATCATTCGACTGAAAAAACGAAGGCTCCTCGGCCTTCCGGAAAAAACAATTCCCATCCGCCTTTTTTGGGGCGATGTGATTTGTTTTAGCCGTTTTTTCAGTGGTTGATACCATATTTATCCTTTATTAATTTACGCCGAATTATTACGTGGGTATAATTTATACCCACTCAACATATAATATATTTTTCATCCAGGGCAGCTTTATCATGCTGATATTCCAGGGAAGATGCTCCAGTAAAACATCCAAAGAGTTTTGCTGTACTTTAAGCTGCGGGCCGTTATCTTTAAATGTAAGTTTTCCATCGCGCAATAAAAATGTGCTGCGCAAAGTTTCGTTCGATGTATTTTTCAAGATTGGCCAGTTAGCTATAACAGAGCCAAGCAACTCATCTATCATTGCTACATCATCGCCGGTAATTATATACCGGGATTTAAGCGCATCTTTTACGTCAAGTCCGCAAAGTAGTTTTGGCAAAACGATTTCAAATTCGGCAAACGCATCAAAACCTTTGCTGATGTAATTTAACAGGGTAATTGCTTTGGTTAAATCAGTTATTTTATCATCCTCCACAATACCTGCTTTCCTGAAAAACATGCCTAAATAAGGCGCAATGATTACAAGGCCGCTGTTGTTGATATAAATAGCTTCCTTAATTGGAGTATTTGCTGGTTCTTCTGCTTTTTCTTTTGCCTGGTCTGGTTTTTCAGCTTCTTTTTTTTGCGACATCTCTTCGTTTGCGCTGCTATCCCGTTCGGCAATCAACGCTAATGTTGTTTTTAGCTCCTCATTTTTTATTTTGCTGATCAATTTCGCAGCATCTGCCGCGAAGTTTTTATTGAATGAACTAAACTGCAGCCAAACGCCGGCTGTAAAAAGATTTACAAACTGCTTGTTTATCTCCACAAGATTAAATGCCAATTGATTAGCTTTATACAGCGATAAGCTTTTCAGGAGGCTTTTTTTATACAACAAAGAGGCCGGGCGGTTATCAGTGACTGGTTTTCCGGTGGCGATAAAAGTAAAATAATCCTGTTGCCAGGCTGTGGTAATGGAATTGTCGGCCCAGCCCGGCAACAATTTAAAAAAGCTCCAAAAAGTGGCGTCTTCAAAATCATTACAGATGCGGGCTACAACAGTTTCGCGTTTTAATAAGGTCAGCAATGCATCCGCCATGCTGGCTGGAATCCCGCTTTCAACCAGGCTTATTATCAGCTCATTAAGCTGCTGCCTGGTGCTTATTGCCGCCCACCAGGGCAAATACCCGTTCTCCAGGTAATACAATAAAGTGTCGGCAAAACGCTTTTCAATAGTTGGCGGTTGTTCAGTGTCATTAACCAAAACAAGTTTTTCAAGCAGCAATTTTTCCAGTTGCTGCATTATTTTACCGGCGAGCCCGTCATTTAGGTCATCGGCGCCAATATTAATTTCGCAAATTAGTTCATCTATTGAAATAACATTTTGCGGCGGACTGTGCTTATCCAACAAACGCTCCAGCGCAGGTAAAAAACTTTGCTCAACTATGTCCTCTGTTGTTTTTTTTATCGCAATACCATCCACGTTGCCGTTATACTGCAATTGAAATGAAAGATTACCAATGTTATTTTCCGTTTCTAAAAACATAAAAGGTCAGTACTTTTTATG
The DNA here is from genome assembly GCF_056404995.1 of Mucilaginibacter sp. P2_A5. Lineage (NCBI taxonomy): Bacteria > Pseudomonadati > Bacteroidota > Sphingobacteriia > Sphingobacteriales > Sphingobacteriaceae > Mucilaginibacter > Mucilaginibacter sp. P2_A5. The sequence continues at coordinate 320,690 of NZ_JBFUCY010000002.1, read as the reverse complement.
CAACAAATAGTTTAATGATCTTTTTTAATGTTGCCACGTAATTTGTTTTAGTTGTGTTTTCGTTGTTTGATGCTACCCGCTGCACTTCTTCTTTGAGGCCGTCGTCCAACTTATTCATTTGGTTAATGGCGGCAGCCAGTTGTTGCTTCTGGTCTGTGGTTGCTTTTTTAACCATCGCTAAAAACGCTTCGCAAAAAGCACCGAGCGTATTTAACGCATCGGCCATTGGCACTTTGGCTTTGCTAATGTCATCGGGTTGAATACAGGCGATGTGTTCTATCAGCTGCGCCAATATTTTCACCAGTGCTGCCGTTAACCCGGTAAGCGCGATGTTTTTTTCAAGCAATTTGGTAAGCGCGTCTATCCATTTAGGTATCAGGTCTGCCGCTTTACGGTTTTTAAATAAAGCGACCTGGTTCTCCATGCTCAATCCATCTGCTCCGGTCAGGCTATCAAAAAACGGCTTCAATTCGGTAGTTAACGCCGGGAACGCTCTCACAAAAGCCGAATAGTTTTTGGTGTCTATTGATTGCAGTCCTTTAAACTGCTCTAAAATACCGGCTACCGGCAGGCATGTTTTAGTAATTAACTGCTGCCCTGTTACGGTAACAGGCTTTGTTATAAAGCCTTTGCACATGTCGGCATTTGATGCCCGTAAAGTAACATTGATTGTTCCCTGCGTGCTAAATGTCTTGATTGGATCTCTTTCGTCAGATGTCCCTTGTGTATCAAATATCCATTGAAACTTATCAGCATTTTCGGTTTCATTGATAAATTGAACAGTGAAAGGAGAAGTACTGACCGGCGCTGCGGAAAATTTGACAATCGGGGCGCCGTATAGTGTTACCTCAACGGTTTTTGGCACCCCATTTAAAGTGTTTGTAAAAATTACCGGTCTTTTTGCGGTTGGAAACACAGGAACAGAAGACGGCGTAAATATATAAGAACCGTCTGCGAGCTTGCTTACACCTTCCCCGGTTACCGTACCGCCATCTGCGCCGACTGAAATAGGGTAAGTTTTTGTATCCTGGATGCAGAATAATTTAGGGACAATGTCAATCTCGGGCTTAGGCAATTGAACGTTATAATTAATGGTCTTTGGTATACCTTTACAATCGCTGTTATAAACCTCCAGGGTTATCGGATGATCGCCTTCGGTTGTATATGTGTGCGGCGGAGGTGTTTCATCGTTGGAAGCTGGCGTTGAGTCCCCAAACGTCCACTGATAGCCGGTAACGTACGATGGCGACTTATTAATAAATGCAACGGTGCCCGGTTTATCGGTTTGCGGCACAATGGTAAAATCGGCTGTGGGTTGCTGAAAAATCGTTACATCAATGCTTTTTTGCTTTTCATTTTTCTGAGCGGTTAATTTAATTGTTTTGCTGGCTGCATTATTTAAACTTACCAGCTTAGGCTGAAAGGAAAAGGTACCACCTGTAGATATTACCCCTTCGCCTGTTACAACCGCATCGGATGGAGAAACTGTAATGGGGTATGCAGCAGTGTCATTACTGCAAAAAGCCTTTTGGGCAATGTCGATATTTACTTCGGGGGTGACAATCGTTACATCCTTTGATTTTACATCTGTACAAATATTGTTGTTTGATACCGTTAACTTAATAGTATAAGGGCCATCTTTTGTATAGGCATGCGGTGCCGGGTCTTTATCGAGTGATGTCTGGCTGTCTCCAAAATCCCATGAATATTTATCAGCAAAAGCAGATGATTTATTGGTAATAGTAACGGTAGCTCCGCCTCCTATAGCAGCCGCATCAAAATCAGCTACCGGTTTTTGATAAACAGTAACTTTTGTTGTAATACTTTGGCCGAAAGCCTCATACGTTAAAGTAATGTCTTTTGCTTTATCAGCAGCAGCAAACTTAACAGCCGATGGGGTAAACACAAATTTACCATCCGCCGTTTTGGAAGTGCCTTCACCGGTTACTTCGCCCCCATCGGGCGTAACCTTAATATCATAAGTTTTGTCGTCTGCTCCGCAGAAAACACCGGGTGGAACAGCTATGGTAAGCGTTTCGGCAACTTCTTTAACAGTAAATTGTATTGGCGGACAGTCGGAGCAACACATATATGGCAGGTAAAAATCGGCTATTACTATGCCATTCCCTATTTCGGCAACGGCGTCTGCCAACGGGCTTTGTGTTGCATTTATACCCTGCAGCAATATTCCAAGTTCATCAAGCTCTGCCTGGTTTTCGGTTTTAAATGCATTAATGTCCTCAAAATGTGATGCCGGCCCGGTGTATTCAGGCGCGTCGGCAATCACTTTACCACCGGTGGCTTCGTTCACATGAATTCGTGCGCCCGCCTGCGGAGCTGCCGGTGGTTGCTGGGTATCTGATGCGGCAAGGCCAAAGAGCTTTAAAACTTCCTGCGGGCTCTGGTTGGCTTGCGCAAGCACAGCATCAGCTGCTTGTTCCCTGGCAGCATTAGCAAGAGTGGCCGCATTGTTTGTAGTTGGATCAGGAACAGGCTCTTCATGATAAACCATTACAAAGGTACCGCCCATGGGTACCCCGGCTTTATGCTGTATGCCGGGATGTTTACGTGCAAAATACCCAAACTTTTGCAGCATCATAATGTGCACCCAACGTAAAAGATAATCCTTATAAAGTGCTTCAATCGGCTTTTGAACGCACATTCCTATCAGCTTATTAAGCTGCTCTAACGTTTCAAGGCTAACCCGGTCGTTTTCTGTTTGGTTGCTAAGATTATTTTTAATATCGGTAGCTATCGAGATCATCCTTTTATAGGCCTCTGTAAAAGCCGCAAAGTCGAAGTTGCCTAATGATGACGTGAATGTTTCAAAGAACTGCTCGATGTAAAGCAGGAAAAAGAAATATATGTTGATAGGTGTAAAACCCTGCTTATCAAAAGAGCGGTACATAAATGCAATGCCATCCTTTTTATAATTGGCATAAAATTTTTCAAAGAAAAAGCCAAAGGTAGCTGGTTGTACATAATATCCCGGATTGCATTTAAGCACCAGCGGCACTTTTGACAGGAGTGTATCGCCGGTAGTTCCGGGCTCGTTAAGCTGGTAAAAATACAGCATCGTCCGGCACAGTTGACAAGTGATTTCGGCTATAAGGGTATCATAAAGGGTATCAATATCCTGGAACTGGCATGGCGTTTTTATCCGGGCGGCATATTTTTCAACAAGGGCGGCAACCGTACTGGTTTTCCCCAGGTCTGCCAGCGCGGTTTTAAGCGATTCCAGGTCGGTACCAAGGGCCACTACGTCAAAAGGAAGGCGGTTTTTATTTCTTAATCCTACTATGCTTTTTAATGCTGTTGTATACTTCATCCCTATATGGCCTTCCACCCGTAAAAAATTATAGGGCTCCAGGTCATAATTAAGCGGGTTCAGCACGTAATCGTCTGTGGCGTATAAGTTTGAATTATATGATAAATTTTGATCGGCCTCTCCGTCGGCCGTTTTTTCAATATCCCAATTATCAACCAGGGAACCTGTACCCTCAACAGGCATATAATAAAATGGAATGGCTTTTTTTGCCAAAGGATATTTACCCAGGCTGCTTGGCGTTATCCTGATGTTGTTATTTAACTGGCGTGCCTTTAATTGCTCAGGCGTATACAAGTCGCCGAAGTTGCCGGTAACGCCGTACGCAGCGTAGAAGTTTTGCAGCAAAAGCTGGATGCGTTTAAATAACCAGCGCAACCGGTTGGTTTGTTTGCAATGGCACTCCATCACCGGCGACGGGATAAAATATTGCCTGTTAACAAGCGGCGGATTAGCATTATCCTGAACGACATTGCCCAGCAGCAAATGGAGCCGGAACAGGTTGGCATCGGGGCAGCACAAACTCAGCGCTTCGATACCTGTTTCCCGGAGCTCGCTGTATGCCAGTTCAACATCGCTGAAAAGGTCATAATAATATTGATAATTAATAGCCTCCAACTCTGTTAAGCTTCCGTTATTTAGGAATGCCATATTTGAGCTCAACTGAGCAAACGGATTAGTTGGATAGATATCTTTAATAACCGGCTGCAGGATATTATAGGTTTGGGTTAACGCATTTTGAACCTTATCAATAAACGCGGCTGATAATATTTTACGATAAACGTCAAGTACCTGCGCGGTTGATTGCAGCAGGGTGGCCGGTACATTATATCGCGGCATTTTTAATTTGGGCAGTGTTTTATAGGTGGTACCGGAGTCTCCGTAATCGGCACCCGCGGTTTTAAGTTTTGCAGCATCGTCAATACTTATCAGCAAAGGCCTGAAAGTGATATCGATATTTTTCCCTTTATCGTCGCAGCTTCCGGGATCGCAGTTTTTTGACTGATCTTCCAAAAGCTCGACATACAGCAGCACTACTTTATCTTTCAGGTAATCTTTATTTAACGGGGCGGCGCCTTCAACCACCGCTGTTTCAAAAAGTTCACCCAGCTTATAGCGCTGGGTTTTGCTTGCGCCATCAACAAACTTTTCGTAATAAAGCGGTTTAAGGGCGTTATAATCTTTATATTGAGTAAATGTTGTTTTAGGGAAAGTGATCAAATACCCTCCCGATGTTATGCCGCAGCCGGCGCTTATGGTAAGCTGGGTATAACCCGCGTTTACCGATACCTCCAACCCGCATACAATGCCTACGCCAATAAGGTTGGTACGCGTTAACCTATCCTGTTCGTCAAGATAGTTAAACATATCGTTGAGGTTACTGCTCGTGAGTATTTGATCTGGTACAAACTCAGGATAGTTAAATTGCGTTGGCTGCATGACAAATTATTTTAAATTAAATAACAGTTTTGTTTAAATAAACACGGTTTTGATCGTCTCCGTCCACACAATCGTGCAATGAGGCTTTAGGATAAATATTTTTTAACTGGCTAAATTCGGCTATTAAGCTTTTTAGTTTATTGCTTAGCTGGACAACGTCTGGGGCGGTTTTTGCAAGCTCATTTTCCCAGGCGCAATACAGTGTTTCAAAAGTTTGCAATTGGGCGGTTGAAACCCAGCAAATTTTAATGCCTAGATGGGCAGGTATCTCCATCCGTATAGCGTTCTCGGCAAACCGGCGAAACTGCAGGCCTTCGTTTGTAAGCCCGTCCGACCCATTCATTACAACAGTTAAGCGGAAGCTATAAGGATCTTCATCGCCGCAAACATTGCAATCGGCAGTAATACAAATAGGTAATAAAGCATCGCCGGCGGGGATAAGGCCTCCCGGCAAATTGCGTGGCCTTAGCAGTAAATGCTCCACAATAAAAATCTTGTTGGCCTCTGCTATGCCCTTTATAAAAGCTGCAATTTTATTTATATGAGCAATGGCGTCAGCTTTTTTAGCAAAGGAGGCTGCGCTTACAGCTACGGTCTGGCTGGCACCATTTTTTACAATCACATGCCACTCTGTATCTTTCTTCACATCATATTTTGTAATATCAGTAAGAAAATTTAATAAAGTATTGGCATCATATTTCGCTGTTGTCCTGGCATCTTCTGGGGTATAATTAAGATAGTTTTTATTGCTTAGCAGCCACTCTGTTCCATTGTCATCGGTAATATTCCAATAACGCGCTATGGCATTGCCCGATGTATCGGTAACATCGGTTATGTCTACATAGTCGTCAAATTGCTTAAGCCCTAAAACCTGCTCGATGCGTTTTTTAATACCGGCTATATTGTTATCGCTGCAAATATTTGATGCATCCTTATAATTATACGCTTTTGCACGATTGCTGCCTGCAAAGGGTATATCTTTTATAAAGGCTATTTTATCCTTAATTAATATCTCATCAGCAATTTTTTTACTGTCGCTGTAGCTGTAGAGCATTAAGGCGTAGTCATTAAACTGCTCGCCAAAACGCGCCATAAGGTGATCCAAAAACCGGTTCCGCCTGTCTAAAAAGGTAGTTTGGCTTTCGCTGATGGATTGCAGTTCCGTTTCGGATATGGTACATACATCTTCAATATCTTTTATTATTGAGTTATCCAGCGTATGACTATAATAAGTTTTGTTGATTGCCGTACTCAACGAAAACAAATCTTTCACGTGGCTTAGCTGTTCCAGGTAGCCGGCAAGCAATTGCTCATAAAAAAGCAAATAAGCTTTAAGTTGTTTTGCCTGGGCTTTGCGCTGGTTAGTTACATTTTGCGGCAGGCCAAAATACCCAACGCCATAAGTAAGCGGCAACGAATACTGTACCGGGTAATAATCTGTTAATGGGTAGTATGACCCTACCGGCACCGGTATCAGGTTATCGCCGGCAGAAAATTTGGGGCGTATATTGTTACCTTTAATTACGTTAAGCGTATCACTTAATTCGGCCTTATCCGGCAAAAAGGGCAGGCCGTTTTTAAACACCAGGAATTTGCTGCCATTAATATACAGCCGCGCCTGTTTACCGGCCTCCACGGGTAAAACCCATGCTTCGCCTTTTAACCGGTGCCCTTCACTATCATAAGGCGACAATATTAAACTGCGAACCGCCAGTACTCCGGGAATATTCATGAGTATGGCATAAATATCCGAAGTGTGCAATTCGGTTTTTAATTGCGCAGCCTGTAGTTGCTCATCTTTTATAAACCCGCTGTTTAAGGCCGGGCCGTTAAATATCTCATCTACCGAAAAGCCGGCTTTCACCATTTCGGCGAGTGAATAAAAATCAACATCCGGACTAAAATATTGATCGATGAGGAAATATGCCTGTGCTAAAACCTGCTCAATATCGCTTTCGGGGCTTACATCCAAATCAGCACAAACAGCTACATCTTCAGTTTCGACGGCCTTAATAGAGCAATAATCCTCACAAAGATTTCTATGCGCCATCAAGGTGTCGCGCACGTTTTTTATGATAACAGCGGCAGCTTTAACCTTATCGTAATAATTGAGTATAATGCCCTGGTCGGCAATATCATTTATGGCTGTTTTAATATCAGCCAATTGTATCGCTTTTCTGTCGGCATCGCTGTTAAACCAAATGGTAAAGGGCACATCTTCCATCAGCTTTTGATTGCCGCCAGGTAAGGTTACTTTTGCAGGATCAAGCGTAATATTAAATGTAGCAAACAGCGGATTGCGCAATCCCTTTCCCAAATCGGCCTGCGGAATATCGGTATTGTCGCCTTTATTGCCTGATATAAACTTGGTATCTACGCTTTGAACATCATCTGAAGGCACAGTAAAAAATGTCATTGCCGTATCATCGCCCTCCAGACTTTTAAAAGATGGCAAACGCATTTCAATTACTGCTGATGAGGTGATATTATTAACCACATCGCTTATAAAACTAAAGGTGTGTAAAATTTTACCACTGTTTAAATCGCCGGCGGTAACATCATCTTCAAACTCAACCTTTACGTCGTACATTCCTTTTATTATAATGGGATGTTCGGTGGCGCTATATTGCAGTTCACTTTTTAGGCAGTTGGCGTATAAAAATATATCGCAGGGGCATTTAAGGCAGTGCAGCCAGGCATTTTTTACTCCATTAACATCAATAATTAGTTTGCGATAGTCGCTTGTTGTCCACGGGTTTACAGTTAATATGTTTTTGGCGGTGTAAAATGCCTGCAAATCAGGATCGGGGGCCTGTTTAGGCGGCAATGCTAAAATATCTTTTATATCAAATGACGAACGGTAACCAAGGTCGGTTATGGCATAGCATAATGCTTCGAGTATGGTAATACCCGGATCGTGAATATTGTAATCTGTCCACAATTTATTGCCCAGGGCCTCAATATAGTCCATTCCCTGCGCCCGCAGATAGTTATAATCCTCTGCCGGGAGCATTTTTGGATTTTTATATATGGTTACATTATCTGCCATCTCAATTGGTTGATATAGTTATATGCTTATCATATTATATGGGTCTGCGCACTTTGAATTATTCTGAGCCGCTGCCACATCCGGTATCTCTGTTATGTTGTGCTTATCGGCCGGTACAGAAACCAGGATAGATATGGATGTTGTTGCTTCAATCTCTTCCTGGTCCTGCGGCATAATATTCGGATCGCTGCCGAGCAGGAATAACTGTACATCGGTTATATAATCAACATAATATTGTGCTTCAATAAAATTGATCAATACCGATTTTTCAATTTTGCCACCAAACTGTACATCATCGGCCTGCCCGTATGCCCATGGGCTCAGGTACCTGGTAATACTGTCCTTAAGCAATTTGCTGTAATAACTGTAATCGCGCCCTTCATATAATTTCAACTTGAATACAAGCTGCACCTCTTCAAAAATGGGGTTGTTAACATTAAGGTTAACCTGGCACGAGATCCGTTGCTGCAGGTACGCCTGTATTTGCGTAATTGTATCGGCATTGGTGTAGGGCCTTAACGGGTTTATTTCGTTATGATTGGTCAGGTCGGGTATGGTAATTACGGTAACATATCCCGGCGCATCCTCATAAAGCTTGCCGTTTTCATATTTGGTATGATTAAGGCACTTAACGCGATGTATTTCCGGGAAGGCCTCCAGCACCAGGCGTTCGTAATCCCAGATGGTAATTGCGCGGTCCTTATGGCGTAGCCTTTCGCTCACGCGTACATAAAAATGCGTGTTGTCTTCAACTGGTTTACCCCCAAATGACGGGTATGGCTGCGTTATCTTTTTTATAGCTGTTTGCGCGTTTACCAGTTTGCTTATGGTATTGCCTGGTAAAGCGCTGCTTAAAAACGCAGGATCATTCCCATTATCTGCAAAGGTAACCTGTGCCGCTTGTGCCAATACATTGAGCAGTTTACATACCGCGCCTGGTTTATTGGAGCCAGCCGGAGCAGTGGGGTCCGTTGGTATGGATATAGATGCTTTTATCCACAAATAACCGGCAGGCATAATGGTATTATCGGTTGTTGCCCCTTCGGGGACCTGGAAAGAAATAATGCCGGATTGCCTTAGATAGGCTGTGCCATCTACCACCTGCTGATCGGTAAAAGCTTTCCACTGGTTATTTGACAGGTAGTTCCATGAAATCAGTTTTTTGTAAATGGAAACCACCGGATCGCTTGTGCCTTCCAAAACCTGGAAAAGTATGTTTACGCTTTGCTGCGCTGCTAAATTATCGAGGCCTATAAAAAACTCCGCAACATCATCTGCCAGAGAATTTTCTTCCGCATGATTAAATTGCGGCAGCATGAAAACGCTCTCGCCGGGGTTTAAAGTTTTACTTTGCTCGGCCTCGCCAAATGGGGACAAGTGATAGTATTGAATAGAACGGGCGTCAAAATCTTTTTGATTGTTGGCGCTGATGTTAAATATAGACGATGCTGTATAGCCTATGTTAATAGCCTTTATAACAGGAGTATACGGCTTATATGGAGCAACAAGTGTTTTTGTATTCCAGGGATTAGCCAGAGCAATAAGATATTCTATTTGAGCTTTTTGATAAGCATCAAAACCAAAATCAGTGCCAATTGTCAATTTGATGAATCCGCGTGTGCTTTTAGAGTCATAGCTGGTATAAGGATCATTGTAATCAACAACAGCTTCGTCAGCCAATTTTATTGCAGCTTTATCCGCTATAGTTAACACCACTGAGGCGATATTGCCGGTAATTAAAAGAATATCTTGAGAATTTGACCATACTCCATTGCTAAGTTGCTTGGCAGATGCAGCAATTGCTCCTGAAAGGTTGGGATAGGTTATTTCCAGAACATTTGCCGGAAATTTTTCCCATTCAATATTTATCAAAAAAGCCGCGCCTTTTTTGCTGGCTAATTCCTGATTACCAATAACGAAAGCCGCGCCGGATTTAGGTGTAGCTCCGAAAGGCTGAAAAGGCTTAGATGCATCAAACGGTCCGCTGTCGCCCGATATGAATAATTGCTTTAAACCAGTATCGCTTTCCGAATATGTTAGATTATCCCCAACCGCAACGACCACTTCTACAGATTTTAAGATAAGATCCTTTAGCTGATCGTATTGGTATATGGCTGTATCCAGGTTTTTTAAATAAATTTTCACAACAGGCAATGCGCTTTTAAAGGTGCCTCCGTGTAAAGCCCTGTTATAATTTGCCGTAGCCGGATCGTTGCCCTTTAAGTTAAAACTTACTTTAGATAGTTTTTTGGGGCCGGCATCTTGTTGTTTAATACTAACTTGTTCATCCGGCACTTTAAACCAGCCCTTTGCTGTAGTTATATAACAATCTACGGTGGTTGTGAGTGGTAAAGATTGGTTACTGTCAGCAAATTCCAGGTTTAAATCGACAGCGCGTTTCCCCTCGTTCAAAAACAAATAGTGGCTGGCAATTGCAAAGCCTATCTGGGCTTTTGGCATATCAATAGCCGATAGCGCACCATCAAAATATTCCTTATTATAAAATGGATGCCACTCGCCATTCAATGATTTTAATTTTGCGCCCAAACCATCGGCACTGTTGGCAACCGGCGATGCAAACCAGCGCCCTTTGTTAATTACCGTTCCGATATTATCTTTCTCATCGCCCCGGTAAATACTCATCAATTTGGCTACGCTTGCTTTATTAAATACAGTATCCGCGTCAAGTGTAAAGGTTACATCTTTTCCCAGGCCATCCTTTCCGGCTTTAAAAGCGGTGCCCTTGGCCAGCATAAATTCGTCAACCTGTTTAGCCAGTTCAATAATCACATGGGCGTGGCTCGCGCTTGCTTTTTTGGGAGTAAGCTTTAGTACTTCTTTATAATAAAAATCAAGATGCCGTTGGGTTAACGTGTTAAGGCTTTGCTTTGCATATTTAAACAACTTAAGAAAGGTAATAAACAACGCATAATGTGGCGTATGCGTGCTATCATTTGTAAGTGTAACCAGCAATTGGCTTTCGGCCTCGTTGATGATGCGGGTGTAGGTTTGCAGGTATGTGTCAAAAATGCCCGTAAACAAATTGTGCCTGGAAAGGTGTATTATTTTCTTCTCGACCGCCGGATCGGGGCCAAAAACTTTTGGATTTGGTGTTAAGCTGTTATAAAGATCATGCAATGATGCACTGCCGTTAAGCCAAAGCGGCGATACACTTTCGGAAGTTAAAATTGCCTGAGGGTTTTGAGCGCCACGGTTCAGGATGATCCATTTAGTGTTATCACTCTCTTTTACAAGCGTTAGCAGGGGATTACTGCTATATGCCGATTTATAAAAAGTTAAAAGAGAAGCAAACGGCGCCTGGAGCTTTGTTTTTATCAGATTAGCAATGATAGCCTTTAATGGGCTGCTCTCCGGAAGCTGGATGCAGTAGCTATCGAGCGCCAATGTCAGACTTAAAATACCGCTGAACAATGCATTTAAGTTTGTTCTTAAAAAATCGGTTTGAGTTTTATTGGCCGGGTTATGTATTGCATCAAATTTCTCCTTTATTGCAAGGCGGTACTCATTGATATCCTGTATGGCTACAGTGCCTAATATGGCCGAGATATCCGAGTTAAAAAATGGCTGCCAGTTATTGGTTTGGTTATTGTTTACATCAAAATATTTTACAAAGCCCGCAAATTGATTGGCAAAAACTATCCATTCTTTGTAGTCGCGCTCATCTATCGATACATAATCGCTTTTGAGCGCGGCAAGCTGGCGTTGCTGCTGGTCGGTTCCACCACGCTGTAAAGGATTTTTATATTCGTTGCAGGCCATATGTTTATTGGTTAGGCTACCTGTGTATTTGTTGTTATAATTTGAATTTCAGTTCCCTCATCAATATAATAAGGGTAAACAAAGTTGAACCTGGAGTTGGTGCTGCGTACGATGTAGTCAATCTCTATCAGCACTATCCCTTCGGCTTCATCCTGGGTATCCATGTTTATATTTTTTGCGTCTATCCTGGGCTCGAAATAAAGGATGGCTGTTTGTATCCGGTCTATCATTATGGTTTTTATTGTCGTATTCAACGGCTCAAAAACCAGGTCGACCATATCGCAGCCGTATTTGGGTTCCATAACCCGCTCGCCAACTGTAGTAGTCAGCAGTATTTCAAGGCTTTTTTGTATGTCCAGTTCCTTCTCTGTTACTTCCACGCTTTTACTATTGATATTAAAAGTGGGCGGAAAGCTCCAGCCTTTGCCTAAAAAATCGTTGTTTGTAAATGCTTGCTTTGCCAAGGTTCAGTTTTTTTAATGTTATCCTCCAATAATTACAGTTGGCGCCCCCAATATGATCAATCCGCCATGTGCAGTTGGGTCGCCCATTCTTGCTGCCGGCATCCCGCCAATTGTTACCGTTGCCGAGCCCTGCAAAATAGTATCAGGCGGGCCTGTGCAGGTAAGCATATCGCCAACCCGCGCCGCCGGCATTCCGGCTATCAATACCGTTGGGCATCCCGGCGGTAAAACCGGCCCGCCCACGTGCGGCACCACTCCCGTTACCAACGGGCATGTATGCATATCTCCTACTCTTGCTGCTGCCGGCATCCTTTTACTGTTTTAATTTATTTGTACTGTGCTGCCTTTCAAAGCTGTGCTGCCACCCGACGAAAACTCCGCTGCCGACCCTCCTTTAAAAGTAGCTTGGGAATCTGCCTTCACCGTAGCATTTTGCCCTGAAACATTTAACTCTTTTTTTGCTTTGATGGTCAGGTCCTTGTAGCTGTCTATCGTTATCCCGTCCTGGTCCATCGTAAACTTGTTCCCGTTCTGATCTTCCATTTTCATGGATTTTTCGTCTTCGCTTATCGTAAACTTATTCCCGGCCGGTGTTTCAATGTCAATCGATTTTTTATCATCATTAAAGATCATCTTCATACCGCTCCGGCTGGTATATCCTTTTTCGTCATTTTTGTCGGCAGCTGTTAGCGCCGCCGGATTTTTACTGCTATTTACCATTCCCAATATCACGGCATGGCGGGGGTCGTTGTTAATAAATCCTACTATTACCTCGTCACCAATCTCGGGCAGGTAAAATGTGCCCCTGTTTTTTCCGGCATCCAACGTGCACACGCGGCTCCAGATCCCATCGTCTGCAGCATCAATTACCGGTACCTTTACCTGTATCCGGTTTTCGCCATCTGGGTCGCTTTCCAGTTTTGTTACAATTCCTATTTGCAGGCCTTGTATAGCAGGTAATAAAGCACCCGCCAGTGGTTGCTCAACTTCATAGCTTTGAGCAAACCATTCGGGCTCAAGGCCAAATTGCATAGATGTTTGCCAGGCCCCTTTCTGAATCTCCTGCCTTACCGCTGTTACATAAATATTGCCTGTAAAACGCTCGCCCACTCCATCTATCTTTATCATTTTACCGGGTATAACTGCTGGTGTACCATCGGTAGTAATACGGCCGCGTATTTTAGCCATCCGTTGCTTAAGCAGCTTGGCATTGGCCCATTGCTGTAATTCCTGCTCAACCAGGTTGCCGCTATGGATAAGCTTAAATTCATCTGTGCCGGTAATATTTGCCAATGTTGAGGCTGATAAGTTACCTGTTTCGGGTACCGATGGATCTGCCGCATCAACCGTTTCAATATTTTGGTCGCTCTGGCTCCATCCCGTTGCCTTTACCCCGCTAAACTGAAACCTTGCATCTATTTCGGCGTCAAGATCATGCACCGTACTTCCGTATTGCACTGTTAGTACCGATGCTGCCGAAAAATCGGGTTTAGCAACGGTTATCTTTCCATCATTAGGCATGCACAGCAGGCCATTTACGTCAACGCGGCACATCAAAAAGTCCCAATCGGTTGTGTTGTACTGCACCAGTTCTTTATGGCTCAAATCAGTGGCAGCTACATCTTTTTCCAGCCCGTACCCGTCAATTAGCTGTTCAATAACATCGCTGTCTTTAACCTCTTTAAAATATTTATTTTTACAGGCAACGGTCATTTTAACTGCTTTATCTTTACACTCTATTACCAGTACGCTACTGCTTTTACGCACCTTAATACCGTGTTTAATTACAATTCCTTTAAATATTGTATCCTCTTTACTGCTGTACCCCGCTTTTATTTCAATCTCTTTACCGGGCTCAAAATCGGCCGTATTGCTAATGGCGAACGTTTGTTTACTCGCTTCTCCATCCGCTATAATTATGGTAGCGGTTGGTATCCTGTTAACCTCTTTGCTAACCGTAATTGAAAGCACATGGTAGGTGCTGCTCAGGGCTGTTCCGTTGGATAGCAATGTATAGGTGCATACACTTTTTGATCCTTCTGATGGTATAATTCCTTCGTTAGGCATTTAATACATTTTTATCTATCGGTGKAAAAAAAAGCGACTGGCCTTGTTGTAAATTCCTGAAATTGGTAAGGTTATTAACATTGGCTATCTGTAAATAATATTTACTATCGCCATAAACCAGGTAGCAAAGCCAGGGCAAAGTTTCGCCACTTTTTACTATTCTATAATGAGTTATATCGGGGCTATGCTTGTTTTCTTTGGCTACGCGTAAAGTTTCTTCAATACTGCCTTTAAATGTTGTTTTGCATACCGCCCTTAGCGGGAATCCCTTTTCGTTAAATAGCTTGTAGGTAATGGTAAGCGCCTTACATCTGCCTTTAAACATAAACGGGCCCCATACAATTTTAAAATGACGCGGCTCATGGCTTTCACTGTCCAGTTCGAGCAGCAGTTTTTTAAAAGTCTCTATATCATCCCGGATATTGTCTTTAGGCTTGTTATCTATTATCCCGGTATTGTCAAACAAAAACTCGAAGCTCATTTCCTCGGGCTTCTTGAAATTGAACTTTTGCTTGGCGGCGCTGGTTCCATGTCCCTGCGATTCGGTAAATTCCACGGCGTAGTCCAGCGCGTATGTTTCCGGGTTAATCAATGCCACAAAAGGGTTTGGCCCGGCATCGGTCACTTTGTGACTTTCTGCCAGATCCTCATTATTATAGGCTGTTATATTTACCTTTTCCATTTATGCGGTGCCATTAAAAATTAACGTTCCTTTTTGTTTTGTATAATATTTAACACCTGCTCCACACACTGCGACAATATGGCATCCTTATCGTCCTTTGAGCCTTCGCCCTGGCCGCCGCCTGCCGATTGTTTTTCCTGTGGATTGGGCTGATCAACCGTTACTTTTATAGTTAATTCCCTTATCTCAATTGGCATATCTCATTTAATTAACCGTAAAATAACTGTAGCTTATATCCAGGCTTTCAATTACCAGGCTGTTTTCCTGTGCGTTAAAATCGGACACTGACCACTTTTTTGGCCAGGCCCCAAACACATTCCAGGTTTTTAAAGGCTGGTGTTCTTCGTTCATCAGGGTAACGTTGATCTGCGCTACAGCGAACTTCCGCTCCTGGAACGCTTTCTTACACCAGTCAATCACGGCGCTGTTTACCAGCATGCCCCTTTTAAGGCTCAGATCGGCATATTTGGTCCTGACCGGTAGTTTGTGCTCATACCGGTTTTCGCCACCTTCTTTGTACGATTCAACATCGTACTCAACACTAAGCCCGCCTACCGATTGAAAACGCACATCGTTATCATTACCAATACCAACAAACTCCACCTTAAAATGGAAGCCTACCGGCGGATAATACCCACCCGCGCTGGTTGAATTTGAACTGCTGCCCGCCATGGTTATACTTTTGCTGGTTTAACTATAACAGAACATCAAACCCTTCATGGGCCAGTTCAAGCGTTTCTATAGCTACTTCATTTCCATCTGCTTTAAGGTCGCTTGCCTGTACCTTAACCGGGAAAGCGTTTATTACTTTCCAGCTGATCACCGGTGTGTGCAATTCGTTTAACAAGCTTATAGTAATGTCGCGCCTTTCAACCTTATTAAGGTTAATGGTATTAATCCACAGGTAAAAGTCTTTGTCGCCATCCATGGTGCCCCGTTTAAGGACGATGTTGCTGAACTTATGAAGCCCGGGCTGTTTTTCTTTACTATAGTTAGGGCTATTGCCTTCGCGATACTCTATTATTTCTATTTGCTTATCAAGGCCTGTAGCTTCTGTGAAGCCGACGCGTGATCCGCCCCATTCAATTACGAAATGGAACTTGGGAAGGGGATATGGCATTTTTTAAAGGTTTTAATGGTTTTTAATTTTGTTTATTTGAACTGATAATTATTAACTCTGGGCCATTAACTGGCTAAAGCGGAGGATGATAAACTCGGCAGGATGTACGATGGCCATACCTATTTCAACTATCATACGGCCTTCGAGTATATCAAGTGCACTCATGGTTTTGTTTAAACCTACCGACACAAAAAACGCATCGCTTGGTTTAGCGCCCTGCAGCGCGCCGGCGCGCCATTGCAGTGTAAGGAAGTTCTCGAGCATACCCTGTACTTTTGCCCAGGTATTGGCATCGTTTGGTTCGAACACGAAACCTCCTGCAGCATTTTTACTGCTTTCCTCAACCATTACCAAAAAGCGGCGCACACTTATGTAGCGATAATCGTTACTGTTACCAGCCAGCGTGCGTGCCCCCCAAACCAAAATACCCTTACCTGTAAATGCCCTTATGGCATTTATTGATTTACCGGCTATCGGGTCAATGTTCAGACCAGCTTGTTCATCATTATTGATAGCATAGGCCGGCCCTGTTACCGAATTGATACTTTCATTGGCAGGAGCTTTCCATACGCCACGGGCTGCGTCAACCCTTGCAAAAATTCCGGCAACCGCGCCGCTAGGAGGCATCCTGTTCAATTCCTTTCGAATTGTATTAACAAAATTTCCTATTATGGGGTGGCTGCTATACAAGTTATCCTGGTTAATAGACGCGTAGTTGTTGGCAGCATTGATTATGGTATTGATAAAAGCCGACAATTTATTGTAAGCTTTTGTAATATCATTTACGATCATTGTAACTTCGTCTTTTGGAGCCGCGGTACCGCCTAAAGTATAATCAACGCCGTTTGTAAGGATGTTGGCAACAGTGACATCCAGCCAGGTAACATCGGTATAACGCGCATTTATATTGGCATCTGTCTCCGAATCGAACCCTGTTGTTGTAGTATTTCTTTCAACACCTATTAAATCTTTAACACTGCCGCGCCATAGGTTGGCCGAACTGCTATATGACTTAACATCATTAGTAAGCTGGGCGCCTTTAAAATAGGTATTGCTTTTCCATGCTGTTTCTATTTGTATAGCAGCACCACTCACAAATGCAAAAAGGTCCTTTAAATGTTGACTGAGGATGCCCGACGAGGCCGCTGTTAATACATCATTAGCCTTTGCCTTATAGGCATCATCGAGGGATGGATAAGCTGTGCCGGTTAAATTCATTATCAGGGTTGTTAGGAAGGTGCCTATCTGGGCAACGTCTGCGAGCGAATTCTCAAGTATAAGCACAAGGGAATTTAAGTTACTATCAGACGTAAGTGTGGCCAGGTTACTTATTGGGGTAACCCCGTCTGCCTGAAAAACGGACCCTTTGAATTGTCCATATTTTATACCCTTATCAAAGCTGGAATAGATCCAGGGCGTATAGGCCATTCCATAACTGAGGCTGTTTATACCTATATAGCTCCTAAAGTTAATAACCGGTGTCTTATTGTCGGTATTATTCCTTTCAAACAAGTCAAAAATGGCAACCCGGTCCTGTAACTTAGCACATTGCATAAGGGCAGCCTGCTGAATATTATAAAAGTCCGAATCTTTGGTCTTATCAATGGCGGCTGCATCCGGAAATAATATTATCGTTGGTTCGTTCTCTCTTTCCACCGCATCTAATCCGGTATGCAAATTGGCCGCAGCTACCTGGTTTACACTTCCTGCATTGGTATAAAAACCAACCGAAACAATATAACATTCGTTACCGCCATTATCATAAAAAACACGCACACTATCATACAGGTAAAACCGCTTGTCATTATCAATCGAGATACTTTTTACAGCGTAGTTATTGTTCTGATCGGCCACTACTTTTATCGCCAGAGGGCTAAAGCCTACTCCAAAAAGCTGCTCGTACTCCAGTAACGATGAAATTTTTGTGGGTACATTGGCTAATGAGTTGCCATTTTTTACAGCCTGCTGGGTATACCCTATAAATACGGGTATGGCTGTGTCAACCTCCGCTACCGAAGGCGGGAATTTTGATATCTCTTCGATATAGACACCCGGTGTTTTGTAAGATGCTGCCATTTGATTTAAGTTTTACTTTTTTAAAAATTTAAGTGCTTTTCTATACAGTAATATATTTCTCCGTTTTGCATAACATGGTTTACCCGGTTTACCTCGGGATTGGCAAGCGGGGCAACATTGCCAAGTTTAGTACCATGGGCCGATATGGTAGTAATAGGCCGCTCTTTTAAAGGAATTGGAACGGCAGATGTAAAAACCTTACTTGCCGCAACCGAATTAAACGTGTAAACCGATGCTGTATCTTTAATTGCATCCACATCTGTTGTGCGGGTAAAATAACGCCAAACCGCGCTGCGGTTTGCAAAGCGCAATGTAAACTTGCTTTGTTTAGCTACTCCCGAAGCATCAAATAATGAAAAATTATTACCCGCCGGTAAATGATTAAAAATCTCTATGACGCCTAAGATATTTTGCTTTACGGCTATCTCGTCATAGTAAACAAAACTGTCAGTTGTGTTTACAGAGATTTTGTACTTCCCAAAAGGCAGACCAGACAAATCCACCGGTACTGAGGTTTGTGCCGATTCATAATGCTGCGTTATTGTGCGTACCAAAACACTATAGGTATTGTTGCTGGTTTTAAGCCCGTAAATATTTATGGTAAAATCTGTTGCCGAAGCGGCGGCGGCTGTGTAGTTGCTGCCGGTAAACAGCAGTTCGTCCCGGTTATTTACAAATTGCGCCTTTCCTTTCGGCAGCCAATAGGCTGTTTCGGTTAATGCGTGTTTGTTACCGTTATCGCTCGCCTTTATGGCTTCAAAAACATTATTTGTGTTATCGGCAGCTAAGTTGCCAATGGAGTAAGTTTGTGAATTATCATACTTGTCAATCGCCTGGTGAAGGTATAATATGGTACCTAATTTGGTTTGATTGATGTTGGTAAAATAGTATTTGCCTGCAGTAGCGGGCTGATAATTGATATTACTGTAGTTTATAAAATTGGTATCATTGATGGTAATGTAGAAGCGCAATATTGTTGATTTATCGAGGGCGACATAAGGCTTGCCCGTACCATCTGTTTTATTGATAGTTATAAATTTATTGCCAATTGTTTTGCAGAGCATCTGCTGCCCCTTTAACACATTAATAGTATCATCTGTCGCAACAATATCAAGCGCAGTACATTGATGGCTGAAAAAATAATCGTTCAGCATTTCCACCGTAAATACTATTTCGTAGTTTATACTCATGAGACAGGGAATTTTATTGTTTCATTGATATCAACTTGTTTAATAAAGCCGCTTTCGTAATCAATTGCATCTTCATCAATGGTTACCTGCCGTATTTTATACATTACCGATGGCATATACTTTCCTCCCAGGATGCTCCAGATCTGGTTTAGCTGTTCAAAATTCACAGTATACAGGTCGGCTATTAATTTTTGGATCCTGATATCAAGGTTGGGATAGCTACCGGGAGTAAATACGTTTTGATTTTGGAAAAACTGGATAATAAAAGCCAGCCATTTTAGCGCGTCTCCATAGTCGGCGCGGTTAACTGAAATTAACACATACAGGTTAAGGTATAGCGGTGGATTTTTATAGGTAATTCCGGCATCAGTTTTTATAAAGTTTTCCTGCTGTTTGGCAACCCTGTCTTCTTCTACATTTATTAAGCTTACAATAGCTTTGCCGTTTAGTAAATTATGGCCTGCTCCATCATTATCCAATGCCTTGCCCACATTACCCCATACCACACGCTGGTCAGTGATGACGCTCATTTTTTGACTTAAGTACTTGTTCAATTCCTCGGTAAGGAACTTAAAAGTTTCGTTTATCATTAATGTGGTTTTTTAATTTGATACAGTTGTTATGGGCCCTGGTGATTAAAATATGTAAGTGCTAAAGTTTAACCCCTTAAAAATTTGCATAGGCATAGCCTATTAATGGGGCATTATGCCTCAAAAATCAAATACAATAGCTTTACAATAGTTCTGTTTAATTAGGTTTTTTTTCTAATCCGGCAGTTAAAAAAGATAACCAGCTGCCGGTCGCTTGCACATAGAGGTGTTAAAGATTATGCCCGGTTTTAAATGCATACGCTCCCCAGGTATTTACCGGATACTAAGCATTTTGCCTTAACTGGGTTTGTTTCTTGATTTCCTATACTGTGCACGTGGACGAACTTTCACAAGCCGCTAAACTTTTAGCGGATGGATATTTGTTTATTCTCCAGGAGCTTTCATATGTTCAAAATTTAGATGTTTTTCGGTTTTTGGTAGTTATAAAAATCTGCTTGTAAATTTTAATAAATGTAGCTGGCTATGAGGTGATTAACAAGCGTATAACCACCTGAAAATAAAATAAAAAGTCGCGTATTTTTACGCTTGCAAAAACACTTTATTTTGATGTTTTTCTTTTAAAACAACAAAAGATCCCTTATTATTTACCTCCATTCAAAAAAGCTGCCTGATATAATCTATTTAAAAGAATTTATTTCAGATATAGATAAAAAATGTCTTTTTAAATAATCGTTCATTTAACCAATGGTTAGGCCGTTTAGATATTAATCTTGCTATTATTTTCTTTTTCTAATAAACAACCGTTGCGTTTTAGCCGGATTTTTGAATTCATCCATACCCCGCAGCATGCCCGTTGATTAAATATGGCCGAAATTGAATTGACTATTTGACGGACAGCCCCAAAATGTCTCTTTGCTATATTTTGTTAATGTTTAGTTAATACAAATAGCTGATTTTTGCCTTTCTAAAAAATATCCTATGAAATTAAGAAATTTATTTATCTGTATTGGCTTAATGCTGGCTATTGTCAGTTGTAAAAAGGACCTGCAAAATCCACACACCCTGCCCATTGATACCGTGGTTGTACAACAGCCTGTGCCTTATACCGTTGTTGAAAATTTTGAAAACGGCACTAAAACAGCTTATGCCATTGCAAACGTTCAGTTAAGTACCGGACTGTGGAGCTTTAATGATGCCTTGATAGGAAGCCTGGCTGCCGATGTTAAAGATGGTAATAAAGCAGTTAGGCTGCGCACCGGCGATATCACAATGAAATTTGATGTGAAAGGGTTAAAGCAAATAAGCATCAAACATGCCAAATATGGTAATGACGCAGCATCAACCTGGCAATTGATGATGTCGACAGATAGTGGCACTACTTTTACGCAACTAGGTACAGACATCTCCGAAAACAGCACCAGCCTGGTTACCGACTCATTTAAAGTGACTACAACAGCAAAAGTCCGTTTCCAGATCAGGAAACAGGGTACAACCCGCATTAACATTGATGATATTACCTTCAAAGGCCTTGGCGATCCGGGGATAATTGTTGGCCCGCCCGATACAGGTGGCAGCGATACTACCGGCAACACCGGCACAGCGGCGCCCGATAGGGGGGTTATTGCCGGCACCGATGCACAGCCTGCAAGCGGCGATAATAGTAATATTTTGCTGGGCAACCCATCAGATGCACAGCCTGCTGTTGTTATGGCCAACAACTACCTCATTGATCAAAAATATTATGAAGAATCATATAACAGTACACGTGGCACCCCGAATTGGGTGAGCTGGCATCTTGACGCTACCAATATTACCAACGCAACGGCCCGCCTTGATAATTTCGCTGGTTTTAACGGCTTACCTGCAGGCTTTTACGAAGTAGAAAGCAACAGCTATTCGGGCTCGGGTTTTGATAGGGGGCATAACTGCCCTTCAGCCGATCGCACAAGCTCGGTTAATGCTAACTCGGCTACGTTCCTGATGACCAATATGATACCGCAGGCGCCACAAAACAACCAGCAAACCTGGGCAAACCTTGAAAATTATCTGCGCGAGCAGGTTGTTGCCGGGAATGAAGTATACATCGTAATGGGGAGTTACGGAACCGGCGGAACGGGTTCAAATGGATCTGTAAGTACTATAACCAGTGGTCATGTAACGGTGCCAAGCAATGTTTGGAAAGTGGCTGTTGTTGTGCCAACCGGCGATGGCGATGTTAATAGGATTACTGCAACCACAAGAGTAATAGCCGTTAATACACCAAACATTAACACCATTAATGCCGACTGGAAACAATACCGCGTAACCGTGCGGGATATTGAGAAAGCTACTGGTTATAACCTGCTATCGGCTTTGCCACAAGCGGTGCAGGATGCCGTGGAAACTAAAAAGGATAACCTGTAACAATATTCACAAACACAAAAAAGGCCCTGCTTTTGTACCATACGGTTAATTTTAGAGCAGGGCCTTTTTAAATTAAAGCAAGGTTGTTTGTTGTCCTTAATTATATATTTAATTTGATAACACAGTGCTTATTCCGTTTTTTTAGGGTTTATTTTTTTAATAGTTTTATCAATCTGGGTCAAAAAATGTTTTTCGACTTCAGAAAGGTCATTTTTGGTTTGCTCTTTATATTTTTCGAATTCCTCTTTCGCCTTTTTTAAGGCCTGATCGTGACTGATACTGCCTGCATTTTGTAAAATGTCGTTGCCTGTCATTTTTACAAATTCGTCTAAACGTGCTATCCAATCTTTCATATACATGGGTTTCCGGTTAAGCGCCTGCAGTTCGGCCAATTCTAAATAAGCTGTTACCATGCGATTAAGCACGTTCAATTCATTTTCGTTAAGGTAGTTTTTTGCAACTTCTATTTCCTGCCGTGTTGGTTTGTTCCCCTTAATATGGGTAAGGCCAAGATTTGTTTTTTGGGCATCAATACGCTGATAAATAATTTCGGCTGCGGTATGGCCGTGAGCAGCCCAATGCATTTTATTTTGTACGGTTTGGAAAAAGAGGATAGATATTTCGAGTTTGGGATCGTAATCTATACTGGTAGCGTAGATATCAAGAACTTTACGCCAAAATACTTTTTCGGACGATCGGATATCGCGAATACGGGCAAGTAACTCTTCAAAGTAGTTTCCGCCCCCGACTTGCTTCAACATATCGTCGTTCATTGTAAAGCCTTTTACAATGTACTCCCGTAGCCGGGCCGTGGCCCATTGACGAAATTTAGTGCCCTGGTGACTTTTTACACGGTAGCCAACGGAAATGATTACGTCGAGGTTATAGTAATTAGTTGGCTTGGTAGAAAAATCGGAAATTCCGATTTTTCTTATAGATAACTCACTATTGAGTTCCTGTTCTTCAAAAATATTTAAAATATGTTCATTAATTGTTGATCGCGATTTTTTAAAAAGTTCGACCATTTGATCAATCGTAAGCCAAACAGTTTCATCTTCCAAACGGGTTTCAATTTTGGTACTGCCGTCTTCTGTTTGATATATGATAATATTGCTATCGTCCATGAATTAGTATCTCCGTTCAAGGTTTAAACGAAGATACTAAAAACAATAGCATTGTAAAGGCTTTTTACCGATAACACCCGTTCCGGTTGCCGCAACATCTCTGAGGTGGGTTCCTTCTTACTTAATGTCTTTTACAGTATAACACATCCCTTTTAACTGAATCTTTTAGTTATTATCGTCCGCCTTATCTTTTGCGGCTTTATCCTGGGCCTTTTGCAATTTTTCCTGCGCTTTCTTGATGGAGTCCTGTTTGGCTTTGGCCGCTTTTTTCTTTTTGTTAAAGAAACCCTTGAGCAAAAAGTTTGATTGCGCAGCTTTCAAATCCTCATTTAAGGTGCCGGTAGTAGCATGTACATTTTTCATCGTTGTACGGGCCTGGGCAACAGTACTTTCCAGGCTTCTGGATAGGTTATCGTTATTTAATAACCGGCCAATGCTGCCTTTACCGCTGTTTATTTTGCCTACAATTTCTGCTAAATCGCCGGTCATCTCTTCGGCATTATCAGCCACCCTGGTTAGTTTGGTTATTATCCTGTCCACATCAACCGGGTTTACCGAGGCCAGCCGGCCTCCGTCCTGTACCTCCTGGTTGCTGGTAATGCCGCCGGGGGCCAAAACAACCAGTTTATCGCCCATTAAGCCATCGCTGCCAATGCTTAGTTTTGAGTCTGTCTTTACAAACTTCTTTACTTTATCATTCAATATAAGATCAACCCTCACCGAGCTATCTGTTACAATATTAATAGCATCCACCACGCCTACATTGATGCCCGCAAAACGCACATTATTACCCACCTGCAAGCCATTTACATTTTTAAACGTGCCGTAAACGGTAAAAGTAGAACTGAACAGGCTTTTCTGGCTGCCAATAAAAAAAACTCCCAATGCCAGTATTACCAGGCCAAGAAATGTAAAAAGGCCTATTTTTATTTTTTGTGATGTTGTGGTTTTCATGTTGTTTTGTTAAAAAATGATCGGACAAGTTCGTTTTCTGATTTTTGGAGTTCCGCCCAGCTGCCTTCGGCAATAAATTCTCCATCGTTCATAATCATAATTCTGTCTGCCGTAATGCGGGCGCATTGCAAATCATGTGTAATGATGATGGATGATGTTTTATATTTTTTTTGCATATGGAGTATCAGCTCACTTATCTCGCGGGAAGTTATTGGGTCTAATCCCGTAGTAGGCTCATCATATAGCATAATCTCGGGGTTCACAATCAATGTGCGGGCCAGGCCTACCCTTTTGCGCATCCCGCCCGACAGATCAGACGGCAGCTTATCAATTGCATCAAGCAATCCTACGTTATCTAATACCTCTTCTACCTTTTTGTCAATCTCTGCCTGGTCTTTAAGCTTAAGCACCCTGGTGAGCGGGAATTCGAGGTTCTCGCGAACGGTCATACTATCGTACAAAGCACCGCTCTGGAACAGAAAGCCTATTTTAATGCGCAGTTGCTTAAGTTCTTCGTCGCTCATTTCGGCTACTTCGTCATCAAAAACCATTAATTCTCCTCCATCGGGTTTTAACATGCCGACAACGCACTGTATGGTAACCGATTTGCCCTGGCCCGATCTGCCCAGCACCACCATATTCTCGCCCCTCTTCAGATCGAAATTGATATTTTTTAATACCGACTTGTCCCCGAAAGATTTCTTTAGGCCCTTGGCATGTATAACCACCTCATCCTTAGGTGCCGTTGGCTTTTCTGCTTTTTCTATATTTTCCTTTTCCGCTGCCATTTACCTATAATATAATAAACTGGTGATTTGTACAGCAATAGCATCCATAACGAAGATCCAGAGGGATGCGGTTACAACAGCAGAATTTGCGGCAATACCTACACTCTCTGTCCCTTTATTGGAGTGATAGCCCTTATAACATCCCACAAAGCCTATCGCGAAGCCAAAGAAGATGGTTTTTATAACAGCGGGTAAAAAATCCGAAAAATCAAGCGAGCCTATACACTTCTGAAAATACAGGTTGAAGCTTATTTTATCGTTAATATTAAGGGCAAGGAAACCGCCTGTTAAGCCTATTACGTCGCCAATTACCGATAATAATGGCACCATTAAACTGGTTGCTATAATACGGGTTACCACCAGGTATTGTATGGGGTTCGCGCCAGATACTTCCATGGCATCTATTTGCTCGGTAACCTTCATACTACCCAGCTCGGCACCAATACTGGAGGCTATTTTGCCGGCGCAGATAATTGCCGTAATTACCGGGCCCATTTCGCGGATAAAAGATACCGCGAGAGTTTTAGGCAGCATGCTTGCCGCGCCAAGGGCAACAAGCGAGGGCCTGAGTTGTAGTATGAGCACAAAGCCCATGATGAAGGAGGTTATACCCACCAACATCAGCGACCTGTAGCCAATCTCGTAACACTGCCGCACAAACTCCGACCATTCGAAGCCGCCTGCAAAAATATTTTTAAAAAATCTGCCGAAGAAAACGCATTGCTCGCCAATGTTCAACATCCACCTTCGCCAGCCGGTAATTGCCTGTTCTGCCATATATTAGGATATAATTTGACCATACAACAACGTATTATCAAAATGTTTTGCAGTTCAGGAAAATTGACCGTTGGCGGTCGGCTTGCAGGATTTATGACATTGGTACATCAATGATCAGGTAACGGGATTCTTCTTCGGTTTCAATTGTAAGTGAACTGGTATCATAAACACCTATAGCATCCCTTTTGTTTAATTGGGTGCCGTTTATTTTAGCGCGGCCATCCAACAGGAACACATAAGCGCCATTGCCGGGGGTTTTTATGCTATAATTTAAGGGTTTACCAGCCTCGAAAGTACCCATACCAAAGGTAGCATCCTGGTGCAACCAAAGGTTACCCTCGCTTCTATCTGGCGATACAAGGATTGTCAGTTCATTTAGCTTAAATTTATTGCTAAAACTCTTTTGGTCGTACCTTGGTGTTACATTGCGTTCTTTAGGAAACAGCCAGATTTGCAGGGTTTTAGCAACGTCTGTTTTCGATGCATTATACTCTGAGTGATAAACACCTGTCCCGGCCGACATTACCTGCACATCGCCGGCATTAATAACACCCTTGTTGCCCATATTATCCTGGTGTTCAAGGCCGCCTTCCAGCGGGATGGTCACAATCTCCATATTATCATGCGGATGCAGGCCAAAACCTTTGCCTCCGGCTATGGTATCGTCATTTAAAACGCGCAGGGAGCCAAAACTCATCAATTCCGGGTTGTAGTAGGGGCCAAAGCTGAAAGAAAAATTTGCTTTTAACCAGCCTATATCGTTTTTACCGCGTTTATTTTCGGGATAAAATATTGTTTTCATTGTTTTGTTTTCCTTTTTATGTGTTTAAACATCAATTGGCGTGCCAAGAGACTTGCTGGGCAGATTAATAAGGCGGCTAAGACTCCCCCGCCCATCGCTACGCTGGGGCACCCTCTCTTCACCTGCGGTGGAAAGAGGGACTTGAAAATTAATTTAACCTGCATATATTACAATAGCCAGCCTTCTATCCTCTCCTTCCGGCAAAGCCGAAGAGAGGGTGACGGGCGCAGCCTCGTCGGGTGAGTCTTCGCCGCCGTTCAAACCACCTCATATTTACACTGATTTAATTATGTGTATTTTTGCAAAAAATTAAGTATCAATGGCAAATAAAGCTATTATTGCAGGTTCAACGGGACTTATTGGCAGTAAATTGCTCCAAATTTTGCTGCGTGAAAGCTTTTACGACGAAGTTTTTATCCTCGTGAGGAAAAAAATAGATTTCGATCATAAAAAAATAACGCAGCTGGTGGTCAATTTCGACCAGTTGGATAGCTATGCCGATACGTTAACGGGGCATGCTTTATTCAGTTGCCTCGGTACAACCAATGCCAAAACGCCGGATAAAACAATCTACAGGCATATCGATCATGATTATCCCGTTCACCTGGCGCAATTAGCCTTAAAGAATGGTATCGGACAGTATCACCTGGTGTCATCCATTGGTGCAGATACTGGTTCGCCGTTTTTTTACACTAAAACCAAGGGCGAAACAGAGGCTGATATCCGACAATTAGGGTTACCTGCGTTATATATATACCGCCCATCTATGTTAACAGGCGACAGGCAGGAAAAACGATCAATGGAAAAAGCGCTGATCGCTCTCTATAAAATTATAGATCCCCTGTTATTTGGCAGCTGGAAAAAATACAGGAGCATAGCCGGCGAAACTGTGGCTATGGCCATGTACAAACAATCAACAAAAAACAATACAGGCACGTTTATATACGAGTCTGACAAAATAAAACAACTATCGTGAGTACTTATCTATCTGCCGAGAACCTTGGCCATCAATTTCATGACAACTGGTTATTTAAAAATATAACCATAGGCATTAACCGTGGCCGCAGGGTTGCACTGGTTGGTGTTAACGGCGCCGGCAAATCAACTTTATTAAAACTACTGGCCGGTTATATTAAACCAACCGAAGGCAAGGTAGTACAGGCGCGCGACCTTAATATGGGCTACCTGGAACAGGATCCCGGGTTTAAGGATGCCGTTACCATCAGCGATTATATTTTTCATGCCGATGATGTACAGCAGCAAATGATCCGTAAATACGAAGAATTGCTGGAAAACGACCCTGACAATGCCAAGGCGCTTGAAAAGATCATGGAAGAGATGAGCGAGGTTGACGCCTGGGAATACGAGTACAAAATAAAAACCATTTTGGGCCGGTTGGATATCCATCACCTTAACCAACACATCAACACGCTATCGGGCGGACAAAAGAAGCGTTTGGCCCTTGCCAAGCTGCTGATTGAAGACCCTGACATTTATATTTTGGATGAGCCTACCAACCACCTCGATATTGATACTATAGAGTGGCTGGAAAAGTTATTGACCGACGGATCAAAAACCATCCTGATGGTTACACACGACAGGTATTTCCTGGATAATGTTTGTAACGAGATATTGGAGATTGATCGCGGCAAGATAATGCCCTACAACGGCAGTTACGCCTATTACCTGGAAAAGAAAGCCGAGCGCGATGCGGCAGATGAAGCATCGTTCCAGAAAAACAGTAACCTTTTAAGGAAAGAATTGGAATGGATGCGCCGCCAGCCACAGGCACGCGGTACTAAATCAAAAGCCCGTATTGATGCTTATTATGATTTGGAGGATAAAACCAAACAGGGCGGAGCCCGTGAAAAGGTTGAACTGAGTGTTAAAACAGCACGCCAGGGCAACAAGATCATGGAGATGGAGCACCTTTATAAAGGTTTCAATGGCAATACTTATATCGAAAACTTTAGCTACGTATTTAAAAAAGGCGATAGAATTGGCTTAGCCGGTAAAAACGGTACAGGTAAATCAACCCTGTTAAACTTAATCACCGGGGGTTTGCAGCCTGATAAAGGAACCATTGTAAAAGGCGAAACCACGGTTATCGGCTACTTTCACCAGTCGGGAATTGTATTTAAAGAGGACGACCGCGTGATAGATGTGGTAAAAAATGTGGCCGAGTTTATCACCATGGCCGATGGTAAAATGATTTCCGCTTCCGCACTGCTCACTTTATTCCTGTTCCCTCCGGCCAAGCAGTATGGTTTTATATCCAAACTGAGCGGTGGCGAAAAGAAACGTTTGCAGCTGATGAGCATCCTGATGAAGAACCCTAATTTCCTGATCCTGGATGAGCCTACCAATGATTTGGATATTGATACCTTGAATGTATTGGAAGAGTTTTTAACCAACTATTCGGGTATATTAATGATGGTATCCCACGATAGGTATTTACTTGATAAACTAACCGACCAGCTATTTATTATGGAAGGACAAGGCAAGGTGCGCATATATAACGGCAATTATTCATCATACCGGGTTGAGTTGGACGAAGCCAAACAACAGAATAAAAAAGGCAATACAGCCCCTACCCCTGTTGCTGCTCCTGTAGCTAAAAAAAGTAAATTAAGCTTTAAAGAAGCTAAGGAACTAGAGACTATAGAAGCTGAAATTACCGTTATAGAAAACAGCATAAAAAATAAAACCGACGAACTAAACAAGGTGGGTATTGAGCTGGCAAAACTTAATGAAACCATAGCGCAGATAGCAGATTTGAATAAAAAACTGGATGCTAAAAGCGCCCGTTGGATGGAACTGACAGAATTAAGCGGAGTATAAAATGAAACTATCAGATATCATAGCATCTATAGGTGTCATTATACTTTTGATAGCGTTTGTACTGAATTTAACCGGCAAACTATCGGCTAAAAACAGGCTTTATATGTTATTAAACTTGATCGGTGCCGGTACTTGTTGCTACGCATCGTATATGGTAAGCTTCTACTCTTTTGTTGTTTTAGAGGGTGTTTGGGGCACTGTGGCGCTGGTTTCTTTATTGCGGGTTCCACGTGGAACGTCAGTTTAAAAGGAGATTATTTATAGATATTTTAACACACAAATGCTATACAAATAAGATACTATTAAACAATAAAGTTGCATTTTTATGTAATAAACTGATACTTTTTAATACAAGTATAACAAACGATAGGCTGACGTAGATATTCATGTTCCACGTGGAACATGAATATAAAATAGAGTCATCCTGTCACTATATATTCAGATAAATGCTCGTGATTTAATGTTCCACGTGGAACATTAAAAGGGTACCATTATTAGAGTGACATTAACAAAAGCAGTAATAACTGCAGTTTAAATAGATACTAATTAACACTGATTAAAGCTAATTGCAGCATATAAACCGTTCGGGTTCTATTCGTGTAATTCGAAAAAATTCGTGACTATTAGTGTGATAAATTTGATTGTTCCACGTGGAACATGGAGGTATAAAATGTTTAAGAAATATAACGTTATTGTGGTTGGTGCAGGGCATGCAGGCTGTGAAGCAGCGGCAGCAGCAGCCAACCTGGGATCGTCTGTTTTACTCATCACCATGAATATGGGCGTGATTGCACAGATGAGCTGTAACCCCGCTATGGGCGGTGTTGCCAAGGGACAGATAGTGCGCGAGATTGATGCATTGGGTGGATACTCTGGTATTATCACTGATAAAACATCTATCCAATTCAGGATGCTCAACCAGTCGAAAGGCCCTGCTATGTGGAGCCCAAGAGCGCAAAGCGACCGTATGCGGTTTGCCGAAGAATGGCGTTTAGCACTGGAGCGTACACCAAATGTCGACTTCTGGCAGGATACGGTTTCGTCGCTTTTAATCAAAGGAAATAGCATCGCGGGAGTACGTACTTCATTAGGCGTGGAGATAGAAGCAGACGCAGTTGTACTCACCAACGGTACCTTTTTAAATGGTATCATCCACATAGGCGAGAAGAAATTTGGTGGTGGCCGTGCCGGAGAAAAATCGGCAACAGGCCTAACCGAACAACTGATTGAATTAGGTTTTGATGCAGGCCGGATGAAGACTGGTACCCCTCCTCGTATTGATGGACGAAGCCTCAATTACTCCCTGATGGAAGAGCAATGGGGCGACGAAGAGCGCGGTCGTTTCTCCTACACCGATGTTGAAATGATACAACAGCAACGCTGCTGCTGGATTACTTATACCAACACCAATGTACACGAAACCTTAAAAGAAGGCTTCGAAAAATCGCCAATGTTTACCGGCCGCATCAAAGGCTTAGGCCCAAGATACTGCCCATCTATTGAAGATAAGATTAACCGTTTTGCAGAGCGCGACCGTCACCAGATTTTTGTTGAGCCGGAAGGATTGAACACCGTAGAAATTTATGTAAATGGTTTCTCTACCTCCCTGCCCGAAGATGTACAGTACAAAGCATTAATCCAGATACCTGGTTTCGAGAAAGCCAAAATGTTCCGCCCGGGTTATGCCATCGAGTATGATTACTTCCCGCCTATCCAGTTAGGGCTTACTTTAGAAACCAAGCTGATCAGCAACCTTTACTTCGCCGGGCAAATCAACGGCACCACCGGATACGAGGAAGCAGCATCGCAGGGCTTCATTGCAGGCATCAATGCGCATCAAAAAATCAACGATAAACATGAGCTCATCCTGAAAAGATCAGAGTCATATATAGGCGTGTTAATTGATGACCTGGTAACCAAAGGCACCGAAGAACCATACCGCATGTTCACTTCAAGGGCCGAGCACCGCTTGCTGTTACGCCAGGATAATGCCGACATCCGTCTCTCTCCTATGGGTCATGATTTAGGATTGATAAGCGACGAGCGTTTGGATAAGGTAAACCAGAAGATTAAAAACTCGGATGATATTGTTGCCTACACCCGTACCAAATCTATCGACCCATCTGCAGTAAATGGTTTACTGGACGAACTGGGTACATCGGCCATTAACCAGGGTGCAAAACTTTTCAATTTACTAAGCCGCCCGCAGGTGGGTTTTAATGATCTTAAAAAAGCCGACAGCGGACTGGAAGAATTATTATCGGCCTATGACAAAGAAACAATTGAGCAGGCTGAAATAAAAATCAAATATGAGAGTTACTTTATAAAAGAAATGGAAATTGTTGACCGGATGAAAAAAATGGAAGACCGCGAGATCAATCCAAATTTCGATTATCACACTTTAGTTTCATTATCAAAAGAAGCCCGCGAAAAATTGATGAAGATAAAACCACGCACTTTAGGCCAGGCATCCCGAATTTCGGGCGTCTCGCCGTCGGATATTTCGGTTTTAATGGTTCACGTGTCCCGATAGTTTATAACTAACTGATAATTAATAATTTACAAAAAGTCTTTTTAAATCAATTATTTTAGATTTTTAATAGTAGGATTCGTAAAAATATAAAAATCGCTTATATCGCCTAAAAACCATGTTAAATCAAAAACCGGCTAATTTTTACAATTTTTTCTTCTATATTTTTGTCGCTTTGGTCATTTTTGGCTGCGCGGCCCAGCAACAACCGCAGGGAGGCCCGCGAGATGTAACACCACCGGTTTTGGTGAAGGCTTTACCGGCCAACAAGACCCGCAATTTTACCGCCAAAGAAATTAACCTGGAATTTGACGAGTTTATAAAACTGGCCAACCAGTACACCGAAATTACCATGAGCCCCACCATGGAAAAACAGCCGGAGTACTCGGCCAATAAAAAACGCCTGCGCATTACTTTTAAAGACACGCTACTTAAAAATACCACATACGTTATCAACTTTGGCAAAGGCATCCAGGATGTGAACGAAAGTAACGTGATGAAAAATTTCACCTACGTTTTTTCAACCGGCCCACATATCGATTCGCTGAGCATTTCCGGAACGGTTACAAACACCCTCACCCGGGAAAATGAAAAAGATGTTACCGTAATGCTTTTCCCGCTAAAACAAGACTCCCTCCTGTTTGGTAAAAAGAAGCCATCAATTTTCACAACTACAGATTCATCGGGTAATTTTAGTTTGAATAATTTACATGAAGACCAGTACCGCATCTACGCGTTAAAAGAAGCAAGCCCTGATAAAATTTTTAACAACGATAATGAGCTCATCGCTTTTTTGAAGAAACCCATCAACCTTAAATCAGATACATCAAATATCAAACTAAACCTGTTTAAGCAATTCCCCGAAAAATTCAGGTTCTCGGAAAAACGATTTGACGTTGACGGCAAAATGCTATTTGTTTTTAATAAGGCTTTGCAAAACCCATCTTTAAAAGTAATTTATCCGGCAGATATCAATAACCAAAAATACGTTGAGTTTAGTAAGACCAAAGATACTGCATCAGTATTCGTAAAATACATGAACTTCGATTCTATCCGGGTAGCTGTTTATGATAACAATAAACCGGTTGATACCACCTACCTGCTAAAGCAGAAAAAAGAAACCTTCACCAGGGTATTCAATTTTAAATACAATATATCAAACGATAAGCTAAAGCCGGGTAACGATCTTAAAATTACCAGCAACCTGCCTGTAGACGTTATTGACAATGCGCAGATCACACTAAAGGAGGATTCTATTGGCCTGGGCTCATCAGATTATACTTTGCAAAAAGATACCGGCAACATTAAAAGTTTAATACTCAAATACCGCTGGCGGCAAAATTCTAAGTATGAGCTTGTTTTTAATGCCGGAGCGTTTACAGATATCTATGGTGACAAAAATAAGTATGCTACTAAAAAATTCCAGCCCGATAAGCCCGAAAACTATAGTTCGCTTACGTTGAAAGTTACATTGCCCGATACTTCAAAAACTTACGTTGTTGAGTTACTGAATGATCAAAAGGCTGTGCTGGAAACAACCCCCATCAGGCGAAGCGGTCCTGTTGCTTATAAAACTATTTTAACCGGCAAATACTTCATCAGGGTAATTTACGACGAAAATAAAAACGGCCGTTGGGACAGTGGTAACGTGCACTTAAAAAAACAACCCGAAAATACCTGGGTAAACGAAAAAGAGATTACCTTAAGGCCCAATTGGGAGGCCGAAGAGCCTATTGTAGTGCCCAAGGAGCCCCTTACTCCATAAACCAACCCGAATACATGATGTAGTTTTTTGGAAGCTGCTTAAGCAGCTCTATTTGCTGCTCTGTTAAAGGTTTTATTTTTTTAGCCGGCATACCGGCATATAAAAAACCCGATTCGCAAATGGTATTTTCCAATACAACAGCGCCGGCAGCTATGATCACAAACTGGTTAACAACCGCATGATCCATTACAATGGCACCCATACCAACCAGCGTATGGTCATGCAGCGTACAGCCATGCACCAGGGCATTATGGCCTATAGATACATTACTGCCAATATTGGTAGGCGCCCTTAAATACGTGGCATGTATCACCGCCCCATCCTGGATATTGGTATTATCCCCTATCCTGATATAATGCACATCGCCACGAATGACCGCATTAAACCAAACCGAACAATTACTGCCCATCACTACATCCCCAACAATGGTGGCATTTTCGGCGATGAAACAATCTTCGCCCCAGATTGGACTTTTATCTTTAACAGGTAGTATGACCATTTTAATTATTGAATTACTGATTTATTGAATTATTGATTGGAACTGCACTCTTTAGCTAATTATCAAAATAATTAAATGCTTTCAATTACTTACATTAAGACTTATTGATTGTAACCGTTTTTCTGGATGCTGACACTATTTTCAGAATTTGGTTAGCTTCATCTATCAAAACTGCAATATCGGAAAGTTTAATGATTTCAGCTTCGACTAATACCTCCATCCAAAATACAGATTCATCCGCTTCTTCAACTACTATGGATAACTTGGCATGGAACTCTGCCTGAGACCGTGCCCGGCAAGCAGCCCTATAATTTGCGCCCACAGACGAAGACGAGCGTAATAACTGTCTCCCTATTAGTTTCGCTTCTTCCGTTTTAGGTAAAGACTTGAAAAGCTTAATATTATCGACGACAAATTTCTTGGTTCGTTTTTTGAACATCTCGGCAAACTCAATTCTGCTAACATCATTCATGTATACCTAAGCTAATTCAATAATTCAATAATTCAATAATTCAATAATTCAATAATTCAATAATTCAATAATTCAATAATTCAATAATTCAATAATTCAATAATTATTTTTTATTGTTATGTTTGACTACAAAATAAGCGGAAATAGCTCAGCTGGTAGAGCATCAGTTTCCCAAACTGAAGGCCGCGGGTTCGAATCCCGTTTTCCGCTCTTTATTAATCACCATCGGCCCAACCTGGATAGGTAACTTCAACCCATAATAAGTTTTTATTTGCGTCAGCTATAAACACCCATCTGTTTTTTCCATAATCCTCTGACGTTGAATTATCTCCAATCATGTAATAAACGTCGTTATTATTTAGATACGGCTTGTCGCCTTTTAAATAGGAGCTTCTGAATAGTGATTTAAGAATATTAATATAAGCATCCTTTTGCACGGATTTAAGATGATTAGTTTTTATAAAATTTACCAAACCAGAATGTTCTACTTTAAAAGTAGTTATTGTCAAACCGTCAGCATTGTCAAATGACTCCACTGCTTTAAAACTCGCCGGTATTTTTACTTTAGTTATTCGTTCATAAAATGCGCTATCATAAGTAATAACCCAACTACATCCTAAACCTAAACAAGTAATAAATGCGGAAAAAATAATCTTCCCCAAATGTTTATAAATCAAATTTCTCTCACAATTCAATCCCAAAACTTCCAACATTTTTTTTATCCCTAACCTCTAAATTTCACTATCACGGCGTTACCCCCGCTGATAGAAGCGGCGGTCGGGCTCTTTGCTCATACTACACAAGCCTTAGCCACATTGGCCGGTATCCGCGACGATCCCTAACGCAGAAATATTTCTTAAAATAAAGTTATTCTGTATTCCTGTTAAGTATTCATTTTTCATAAGCGTCATCGCCCATCAAGTCAAAATTTGGCAATTCTCCATAATTCACCCTTTGGAAGAAACCGTAACTCTCCTTCCAATAGCCACCTTCAATATTTTCTATCCAGGAATCATATCCAAATGATTTCCAATCAGCATTTTCATCCGGATTTATCTTCTTAAAAAGCATAGCCGAAATCTGATCGCCCCAAGCTAAAGCATCAGCCTCGGATTCCGCAGTTATAAAAAATCCTGTAGATGATTCGTAATCCTCCATCAATCCCTTATTCCATCTACGGTAACTTTCGGTATCGTGATACATGATACCTACCAAATACACTGACATAACCCGAGTTATATTACCAAAATTTCCACCACTTTTTTTCATCCTTTTTATTATCCCAATATAGCTCATCAAAAGCCTCATTGGTAAACTCTTTAGTTAATTCATAACCATAAAAGTAAATTGAATCTTCCTGACCATTTTGAAACCTTTTCATTACACGTTGCATAGGCCATATAATTACTCCATTAGGCAATTCAATAGAGACAGTTAGTTCACCATCAGCAGCGTCATCATCAGTTACTAACCGGGAACCAGGAGCTTTCTTTATTATTGTTTCAATAATATAAGCAGCTATCGAGAATAAAATTCCTCCCAAATTATTAGCAAACCTTCCACCTGGTTTTGCTTTTCCATTTATGGTGTGTTTATTAAAGAATTTATCTATCTCAATAAAACTTTCAATAGAATAATCCAGGATCAATTTATCAGCTTTAAATGCCTTTATGATCCAACTTGATGATTCTCGTATGTCTTGTTTTAACGTACCCATTATAATTATTTACCGAAATGTTAAGTAAGCAAGCCGCTTGTTAACCGTCACATGCCAAAAGGATTTTCAAATTCATAATACCCTGTTGTAGAAGCAATTATACGTCTATACAGCAGCTTTTCCAAAAAATCGGTGAAATCATCAAAAAATCAGTGTAATCCCAAATTATAATCCCAGCCTCGCCGATATCTCCAGCATCCTTTCAATAGGTTTTACAGCTTTTTCAATAATATGCTGCGGTACGGTAATTTCTGGTAATCCATTCTTTAAACACAGGTACAATTTTTCCAGTGTGTTGCGTTTCATGTGGGGGCAATCGTTGCAGGCACAGCTGTTGTTTGGTGGCGCCGGGATAAATATCTTATCCGGGTTCTCTTTTTGCATCTGGTGCAGTATTCCGGCCTCTGTAGCCACTATAAACTCTTTTTCGGGGTGATTACTCGCGTACTTTAAAATACCCGTTGTAGAGCCTATATAGTCGGCCATTTCCAATATCACTTCTTCACATTCGGGGTGCGCCAGCAGCTTTGCACCGGGGTGCCTTTCCTTCAGTTTGGTGATCTTTTCGCGGCTGAAAATTTCATGCACCATGCAGGCTCCATTCCACAATACCAGGTCGCGGCCTGTTTTTTTGGCTACGTACGCGCCAAGGTTTTTATCGGGGCCGAAGATGATCTTCTGATCCTTAGGCAAGCTCTCCACAATCTGTATCGCGTTGCTTGATGTACAAACAATATCGCTTAAAGCTTTAAGTTCGGCAGTACAGTTTACGTAGGTGATCACCAGGTGATCGGGATAGTTTTCCTTAAACTTTTTAAATAAATGTGGCGGGCAACTATCTGCTAATGAGCATCCTGCCTTTACGTCGGGTAGTAAAACCTTCTTTGCAGGCGAAAGTATTTTGGCAGTCTCGGCCATAAAATGTACCCCGGCAAAAACGATAATATCGGCATCGGTTTTTGCAGCCTGCTGCGATAGGCCAAGGCTATCGCCAATATAATCTGCAATATCCTGAATATCGGGATCCTGGTAGTAATGGGCCAAAATGACTGCATTTTTTTCCTTTTTGAGTTTTTCAATTTCATCAAACAAGTCAAGGGTTGGGTCGATGTATTCGTCCACAAATCCTGTCACATTTATTTCTTCGAAGATATCCATTTCAACAAATCAATTAATAACAACTAATTTTATATATAAATAAAACTATTGTTTGTTATGGTGTTAGTTATGTGCAAAAGTCATTTAAAAAAATGCTTTAAAAGTTGTTTTTCACTTTTTATTAACAATTTTCCACAGGTTTTTATTTTCTATTGAATTGATCCTGTGATTTGTATGACAATCAAATATTAATTTAAAAAGTTATTTGTTAATAATTAGGTAACCTGTAAAATGTTAACTTTAGTGTTTAAACTGCGCAAAAGTCGCTCAAAAAATTATCACTTTCGTCATCAAAAGATGGGTTATCCACACTTAGTTTATTTGTTAGCTATTTGTTTACACGAAATTAACATCTTTTATACCGGTTATTAACACAAAGTGTACTTTTACACATATATACATAAAATATGACCCGAAATGTTGATTTTCTGATCGTAGGATCGGGCATCGCCGGATTGAGTTTTGCCCTTAAGGCAGCCAAACACGGTAAGGTGCTGATAGTTACAAAATCAAACGAAGACGAATCGAACACTAAGTATGCCCAGGGGGGTGTTGCCGTTGTTGTTGATAAAAAGGAAGATTCTTTTGAAAAACACATTGAAGACACCTTAATAAGCGGCGACGGCCTTTGCGACCGCGAAGTTGTGGAAGCCGTTGTTAAAGAAGGCCCGGAACGGATTAACGAAATTATTGATTACGGAACCAATTTTGACAAGACCAACGAAGGCTTTTACGACC
This sequence comes from Mucilaginibacter sp. P2_A5, assembly GCF_056404995.1. Classification (NCBI taxonomy): domain Bacteria; kingdom Pseudomonadati; phylum Bacteroidota; class Sphingobacteriia; order Sphingobacteriales; family Sphingobacteriaceae; genus Mucilaginibacter; species Mucilaginibacter sp. P2_A5. The sequence continues at coordinate 282,378 of NZ_JBFUCY010000002.1, read as the reverse complement.
TGGCCAAAGAGGGCGGCCACTCCGAATTCAGGGTACTCCATTATAAGGATGTAACCGGGTTGGAGATTGAACGCTCGTTATTAGAAGAGATCCACAAAAACCCGAATATTGAGATACTAACACATTATTTTGCTGTCGACCTGATCACCCAGCACCATTTGGGCGAACTGGTGGGTAAATCAAGTAACGATATTACCTGCTATGGTATTTACGCTTTCAACACCGAGAGTAATGTGGTAGAAAAAATATTGTCGAAAGTAACCGTAATGGCATCAGGTGGCGCGGGCCATATCTATTCTATCACCACAAACCCTACAATTGCCACCGGTGATGGTATTGCCATGGTTTACCGTGCTAAGGGTAAAGTACGGAATATGGAGTTTATCCAGTTTCACCCTACTGCTTTGTATAACCCGGGCGAATATCCATCATTCCTGATATCCGAAGCGGTGCGTGGTTTTGGTGGTGTATTAAAGCGTACCAATGGAGAAGAATTTATGCAGGAATATGATCCGCGTAAATCATTGGCGCCAAGGGATATAACTGCAAGGGCCATTGATGCCGAGATAAAAAAATCGGGCGAGGATTTTGTATACCTAGATATCCGCCACCGCAGTAAAAAAGATATTTTAAACCATTTCCCTAACATATATGCCAAATGCCTGGAAATTGGGATAGATATGACCAAGGATATGATACCTGTTGCGCCGGCCTGCCACTATATGTGCGGCGGCATTATGGTTGATCATGTTGGGCAGTCATCTATTTTAAGATTATATGCCTGCGGTGAATGCTCATCAACCGGCTTGCATGGCGCCAACCGGTTGGCGTCCAATTCATTATTAGAAGCCCTGGTTTTTGCGCACCGTATTTATGAAGATGCGGTAAATAAATTTGAACAAAATGTGATCCCCGATAATATTCCCGATTGGGACGAGCATGGTGTAAAATTATCAAACGAAGATATCCTGGTAACCCACAACGTGCGCGAAATGCAAAAGCTGATGAACGATTATGTGGGAATAGTACGATCGGATTTCAGGCTGGAAAGGGCCTTGCGCAGGTTGAAGTTGCTATATGAAGAAACAGAGGATTTTTATAAAAAAACCAAGCTCTCAGTAAAGTTGTGCGAGCTGCGCAATTTGATCCAGGTATCATTCATCGTAGTAAAATCGGCCATGTTGCGCAAAGAAAGCCGTGGGTTGCATTATACTACGGATTACCCGGTACATGCGGAGGAGGTTATGGATACGGTGTTTTAGAAGGGCCAATATGTCATTGCGAGCGATAGCGTGGCAATCTCCTCGCATGCTTAACGGATTTGCAAAGTTCGCGATTGCTTGCTTCCTTATAATGACGTTTTTTTAAGTTGCTGATTGTTAGTATTATTAATTATGTCATTGCGAGGTACGAAGCAATCGCGAACTTTGTATGGCGGACTTGCACAGTTCGCGATTGCCACGCTGCGCTCGCAATGACATAGTTGTTGTGTGGCGCTAAAGCCAATACGTCATCCCCGTTTTTTTCAGGATCATCCTGATGGTTACTCGCAATGACATATGGGTACCTTATTCCAAAAAAAATTTTCCCGCCTTCGGCAGATATCACATCTCCTGGCCCGGCGATTTTTCCTCCTGGTATTTTTATAGCCTTTTGTGCCAATAAATTGACCAATATTGTATTTCATCAAAATATGACCAATATTGCCTCTTCAATACAACTTTTATGAAAATAAGATTAGCAGTAGTGTTTATTGTGCTGGCCCTGGGCGAAAGCTATGGCTACGCAAAATCAAGAGATACCATTTTTGCGGAGCAATTAAAACCCATCGGGCGTACCATAATCAACAAGCAGCATCAATTAGAGCTTATCACTTCCGCTGCACATTTTGGCTTTAGCTTTAAGGGAACGGAATGCGCGGTTTATGCCACAATTGCGGCGGCCGGCCAGCATAATTACCTGCAATATGAGATGGATGGTGTTTATCAAAAAAGAATCAGGATTGATGGCGGTGTAACCGCACCGGTTATTATAAAAGCCAATGGCCCGGGTAAGCACAGCGTTTGGATATATAAAGCAACAGAAGCACATACCGGTGCAATAATCATTTCAAAAATAGCTGCTCAGGGTATAAAAAGCCTGGCGATACCCAAACTTCCGCTAATTGAGTTTATAGGTAACAGCATAACCTGTGGCGCTGCGGCCGATGATTCGGAAATACCGTGCGGAACCGGCGAATATCATGACCATCACAACGCCTATATGGCTTACGGGCCAAGGGTAAGCCGTGCTTTAAAAGCCAATTTTGTTTTGGCCAGCGTAAGTGGCATAGGCATTTACCGTACCTGGAACAGGAACGGCCCTTCAATGCCGCAGGTATTTGAAAATGCGGATTTCCAGCTTAACAATCCGCAGAAATGGAACTTTAATACGTACAGCCCCAAAATTGTGAGTATCGCTTTAGGAACAAATGATATGAGTAAAGGCGACGGCAGCACCAGAGCCCCTTTTGGTACTACGCAATTTGTGGCCGATTATGTAAAATTCGTGAAGCTGGTAAAATCCAAATATCCCAAAGCGCAGATAGCTTTGCTGAGCAGCCCCATGATACGCGATACATCGAACACTATTTTACAGCATTGCCTTATCAGCATCAAAAAGCAAATAGATACCTTTTACCCCAATGATAAACCAGTGGCTACTTTCTTTTTTAAAGCGATGGACGCACATGGTTGTTCGGGCCATCCCAGTGTGGCCGATCATCAAATATTGGCCGAGGAGCTTAAACCATTTTTTGAAGGTTTGTTGAAAGTGGAGTAAAAAGCGCTTTAAAAAGGGTTGCACCTACGGAGCAAATAAGTCGTTTGGTTTTGGTGCTACAAACAGGTAGCCTCTACGAGGCAGACTAACCGCTTTGTGACGTTATGTGTCGGAAACCTGCAGTTTGTGTATGTTACAAATAGGCAGATCTATCATACAGCAGATTGATGATATAAAAATGGTGACATGTCTACGGCGAAAAAAAGGACTCTATGGCGATTTGTGTGGGTGACTTACCAGTTTCTAAAGATATATTTTGTTGACACATCGGCGGTTTGTTGAACACGACTTAGAGGCGTAGCCTCGGCCAATCTTGTAGCCAGGGGTTTTAACCCGTGGAAAAAAATGGAGAAAACGATTGAGAGAGGTTCGACCCATATGAGCAATGGGTATATCATTTGAATAAATTGAAAATAATTGGATTTACATCAAAAGATGCGCCGTGCCGGCACTCTTGTTGTGCTTTGGTCAATCATGCACGGGTTGAAACCCGCGGCTACAATATGTGTCGGGCCGATGGCCCTTAGCAAGAGTTATGTAGAAGCTAATTGAAATCGAACAACCCATATAAGAGTATCATGGAGCCAAAAAACTGATTTTTTGTTTTACAAATAGATACTATACGAGAAACAAATTATTTGATTTTAAAATTGATATCCTGCCTCGTAGAGGCTACCCGTTTGTAGAAAAAATCAGAAAGAAATCTCTTTGCCCCTTCGGGGCTACCCCCATTTGAATATCAAAATATAGCGTATAAAATAATTAAAAAGTCTCGTAGAAAGTCACAAAAAAAGGGGATGTCATATTGGTAACATCCCCTTTTTTATATTTTTAACCCAGGTAACTACGCCTCGCCTTTCGGCTTGGCTGGTGCTTTTTTTGCCGGTGCAGCTTTCTTAGCCGGTTTCTGGGTTTTTTCAACTTCGGGATGATCAATAACTAAAGGCAATTCCTGCTGATGGCCTTCGTTGGTTATTTCGGCAGGTTCATCGTCAAAACTTTCGGGCCTGTTTATTTTTGCATGTTCTTCTTCGGCCACCGCTGCTAAACCGGTTGGCAGCTCCGCCAGGATGGTGCGGCCGCCTTTTACCACGTCGCCAATATTTACCAAAATATTTGATCCTAAAGGCAGGAAAACATCAACCCTTGAGCCAAACTTGATAAAACCAAACTGCTGGCCTTGCTCAACAATATCGCCTTCTTTTACATACCAAACAATGCGGCGGGCCAAAGCCCCTGCTATCTGCCTGAACAAAACGGATACACCCTCGCTATTTTGTACACAAATGGAGGTACGCTCGTTTTCGGTAGATGATTTTGGGTGCCAGGCCACCAGGTATTTGCCTTTGTGGTATTTAAAGTAGCTTACCACACCCGCAATTGGGTTACGGTTTACGTGCACATTAACCGGCGACATAAATACCGATAGCTGGATGCGTTTGTCTTTTAAAAATTCTGTTTCCTCGGTTTCTTCAATCACCACTACTTTTCCATCGGCAGGGCAAAGTACTGTAGTTTCATCGGTGCTGATGTCAAAAAACGGGCTACGGAAAAACTGCACGATCACCAGGAAAAAGAATCCCGATAAAATGTAGATAAACCATTTAAGCGTATGCGCCTGTGGAAAGTAAAATTGTACAACCGCGTTCAGCACCAAAATAAAAAGTACCGTTATGGCTAATGAGGTGTATCCTTCTTTATGAAAAGTCATATTATAGATGATTTATTACAAAACTACTAATTTGAAATGAAGTATAGGTATGCATAAACAATAGGCGCGGCCATTAATAGTCCGTCGAACCTATCCAGCAAGCCTCCGTGACCGGGTAAAATGCCGCCGCTATCCTTTACGTTGATGCTGCGTTTAAACATCGATTCAACCAAATCGCCCAGGGTGCCAAAGCAGGAGATAAGGATAGCTATGGTAACCCATTGTTTCCAGGTAAGTTCGGTATAAAAGTGGGCCAGTATTAAAGCGGCAACGGCGCTGATGATGATGCCGCCAATTAAGCCCTCGTAAGTTTTTTTTGGCGAATGGCGTTCGAACAGCTTGGTTTTGCCCATTTTGCTGCCTACCAGGTAAGCGCCGGTATCGTTACTCCACAAAATAATGAGGAAGGCCAGCGGGATATGGAAGTTAAAAACAGCGCCGGCGCCCATAAATGCCATGGCATGAAAAAACATGAACGGGACTACGGCAAATATTATTCCCAGGAAAGTAAAGGCGATATTAGTGAACGGGGCGGTTGTTTTTTTATATAACTCCTGTATAAAAATGGCGCTGAACGTAACCGGTAACAAGAAAATAAAGCGCCCGGCCGGGAAATAAAAATTGGCAGCAATCACCAAAAAAAACAAGGCGCCGTTGATAATGCCGGTTTCGCGACTGGCTGTCATGCCGCCTTCCCTTACCAGTTTGTAAAATTCAAACAGGCAAAAGCCGGATAATAACAGGTAAAACCCGCTGAAAACGTATGGCCCCAACAGGTTTGAGGCAATCATCACGATAATAAAAAAGAAGCCGGTGATGGCGCGTACTTTCATAAATTAAGTTGATTGAGGATCATGATCTCGATGGCCTTGCTAAAATCCTCCTGGTGAATGTAAACTTCAATATCGCCGAAGGCCCGGTGCGATGAATCTTGTTTGTTTAATAAAACGGTATCGATATGGTGGCGGATAAGTACTTGCTTAACAATCTCTGATTGATAAAAATTGGATGAACTAAAAATTTTGACCCAGTTTTTTTCCATCAACTACTTAGCACCGGTTTTTTTTGCATGGATATATTTCTATATATAAAAAGCAAAAATAAAACAATTATTAAGCTAAACGCATAGGCCCATAAATTAAATACATGCTGATCATCGGGGTTAAGCTTAACTATTTTATGGTTATACAGGTAAGTAATAACTACAGCCGAGCCGTTATTTAAAAAATGCCCCCAAACACCCGTCCAGATACTGCCGCTGTAGGCCACAAAATAGCCGAATATAGCCCCTAAAAACACCCTTGGCAAAAACGTAAAAAACTCCATGTGGAAAGCGCTGAACAGGATGGCAGTTATCCAGATGGCGGCATGTTTGTTTTTGGTAAGGCGTATAAAAATGGTTTGGATAACACCACGGAACAAAAATTCTTCGGCAATGGCGGTAAGCAGGCCAACCACAAATACAGCCCACAGCATGCTCCAGATATTTTTCATACTGAGCATAGCCTCGGTAGCCTTTTGTGCCGATTGCTCAGCAGCGCGCATCCACTCTTCCAGTCCTTTTAACGAAGCGGGTAAAACCAGCTTTTGATTAATATTGGTTAAAGCCTCCATTATGGGGTTCGAAAAAAGCATAATGGTAAATATCAGCAGTAAAAAAACCGGGTTGAAATTGAAATAGGGCTTCAGGTAATCGCGGGTATCGTTCATGATCAAGCGGGCGAAAATAACCGGGGCCAGAAATAAGGGGATAGTTGTGCTTACTATCTGCAATATCCACAGCGCCGAACCAAGATTGGGGTTGCTGGTATTAAATGCAAATGTATCAGTAAGGGTTTTCATCCCAAAAACAGCCATGATAACGCCCGCGGCTATCGCCGAAAAAACGATCACTAAGCCAACCGTTACCCCGGTAATGGTTAAAAACTGAAGGAAGGGATTAATGGTATTTGTTTGCGGAGTGTACTGTTTTATAGGTTCTTGTATCATTTAGGGTAATTTTCGTATTTTTGCAGCGCTAAAGATAAGCATGTCTGTACAAATAGGAAATATTGATTTAGGAGAGTTCCCGCTGTTGCTGGCGCCGATGGAAGATGTGAGCGATCCTCCCTTCCGTTACGTGTGCAAGCAAAACGGCGCGGATATGATGTACACCGAGTTTATCTCGAGCGAAGGACTGATCCGCGACGCGGCAAAAAGCCGACAGAAACTTGATATTTTTGAGTACGAAAGGCCTATTGGCATCCAGATTTTCGGCAGCGATATCGACCACATGCGCGAGGCTACCGAAATAGCCTCCCTTGCCGGGCCCGATTTGATGGATATTAACTACGGCTGCCCTGTAAAACAGGTAGCCTGTCGTGGTGCCGGCGCCAGCTTGTTACAGGATATTGATAAAATGGTGGCCATGACCAAAGCGGTTGTTGAAGCTACCCATCTGCCTGTAACCGTAAAAACCCGTTTAGGCTGGGACGATAACACCAAAAACGTATATGAAGTGGCCGAACGGCTACAGGATGTGGGCATAAAGGCCCTCACCATTCACGGCCGTACGCGGGCGCAGATGTATAAGGGAGTTGCCGATTGGTCGCTGATAAGGGATATTAAAAAAAACCCGCGGATAAAAATCCCCATTTTCGGTAATGGCGACATCGATTCGCCCGAAAAAGCGGCCAACTGGAAGATGGAGTTTGGCGTTGATGGCATGATGATTGGCCGCGCGGCCATTGGTTACCCCTGGATTTTTAGGGAAATAAAACATTTTTTTAATACCGGCCAGCATTTAGATAAACCAACCATTACCGAACGCATTGCAGCCTGCTCAACCCATCTGCAAAAATCTATAGAGTGGAAAGGCCCCAAAACGGGTATTTTTGAAATGCGCAGGCATTATTCAAACTATTTTAAGGGTATCGATCACTTTAAAGAATTCCGCATGAGGTTGGTAACGGCAGGTAACTTAGAGGAGGTTAACCAGATACTGGCCGAGATTGACGAAAAATATGCCGTAGAAATGGCTTAATATTTGTTCGCTTTCATTATATTTGAACATAACGAGACAAATCCTCATGGTTACCACTATTACAGAAGGTGTTAAGGTTTCCATAGAAACCATATATCAGCCCGAGTATTCTAACCCGGCTAATGATCATTTTATGTTTGCCTACAAGGTAAGCATCGAGAATATGAGCAATTATGCTATCCAGCTAATTAGCCGCCACTGGTATATTTTTGACTCCAACGGCGCCAAACGCGAAGTGGAAGGCGAAGGTGTGGTAGGCCAGCAGCCGGTGATAGAGCCGGGCCATGCCCATGAGTACGTTTCGGGCTGCAACCTTAAAACCGATATGGGCAGCATGAAAGGCGAATACCAGATGACCCGCCTGATGGATAACGCCAGCTTTAATGTACAAATCCCGGAATTTTATTTGATAGCGCCGTATAGGATGAATTAAAGAGTCAAGGGATTAGAATCAAGAATTAAGACAAAAATATAAAGCCTGGATAAGTGATTATCCGGGCTTTTTTGTGGATACCGATTGCCTCGAAGCGATTGGTAAGGTGAAAATACACGAGGCGATATAAATATTTAGCCATCCAAACAACAAAAAACATATAGCAACGTATTACAAGAAACCTGGTACCTTAAATGAAAAATCTCTTGTTGCTATTACCTTTTTTACTGTTTATAAGCTGCCAAAACGGGCAAAACTCAAATCTGGTTGCTTTTAAGGTGCCGAAGGTAGTATACCATGAAGATCAGATTCAATACACCGATAAGCAACTCGAATCCTTTTTGGATAGTGTTAGCCGATACCCTACGCAGCCCTTGGCTGATAGTGTTGCTTTTTATGCCGATTCGGTTTTTAGTCACCTCACCTCAGCCGTGAATCGCCAAATACCACCGGCAGATTTTGAATTGCTAAAGAAAGCAGCGCTTTCGGGTGCAATTGAGGCTCGCTTAGCACGAAGGATTTTTGGCGAGTTGATAGTACGTGTACAGCTAAAGGGCTGCTCGATTCGGTAAAAAAAGGATCGGTTTATTTAGAGTATATCCCATTTGATAAAGACACAACTAAGTTTGACGAATTCGCCCTAAGGGTGGGTGATCAGAAGCACTGTCATGGTTCAGAACTATATTTTTTAAAAGGGAACCGGATCATTGCTAAACAGGATGGTTATTCAAGCAATGAAGATATTCATTATTATAAAGCATCGGATGGCCACGCCATTGTTTACAGAGAATATGATTTTGGCAGCGGCACAGGAGCCTGGTGGCTAAACTATTTCTTTTATAAATACGATGGTTATAAACTCATTCCTGTTCTCAACGAACTGCAAAACGGCAATTCACAGGGCGATTTAGCAGGTGGGCGTATGAAGTGGCTGGAGTCGTTTGTTCAAAAAACCAATCCCTTAACTATTAAAATGGTTTATTATCTGGATTTTCCGGATAGTTCTGCCCTTGAAAATGCACCGCACATTATCGACGATTCTACCACGGTGCAATATCTTTGGGACGAGAAATCAAAAACGCTGAAAGGTCAGTACCCGCAATCGAAGATAAGCCGGGAGCAGGTGCTGTCATATGCGCTTGGCGATAACGATATGCTATTTATGAACACCTACTACAAAGTGTTAAAAAAGGCATTGTCGACCAAAGCGAACAGGCAACCAATTTTGAATTATTTGAACAGGGTGAAAAATGAGTATAGGGAGAATTGATTGGCGTAATTGCGTTTAATTCGGCCGGAACAATGGCAGGATACCGAACAAGCTTGATGACTTAAAGAGCCAAGAGATTAGAATCAAGAATTAAGATAAAAATATAAAGCCTGGATGAGTGATTGTCTGGGCTTTTTTGTGGGTAAGCCAAAAATAAGGTGCAAACTCCCAAAAGATTGATCTTTTGAAGATAGATTAGCCCGAAAGGTTAATTCCACATCGTTTCGGCCAGTCCCAGTACTGTACCCATCCACAGGCCTATTACATAGCACAGTATGCTTAAAACCACAAATATGCGGCCCGCCCATCCGTTCAACCGGCGCAAAGGCTCGGTGATATCATAGCATAGGCCGACTATGGCCCCAATGAATGGGGTGAGTAATAATGGTTTCACCCGCCAGTAATCGCCCCAGGCCGGGTTGCCTTTTCCTGCGCTGATCACAAAAAAGCCGATAATGGCCAGCGCAATGCCAGCCCCTATTACCATACGCTTAACCAAAGCAGCTGTAAACAGGGGTCTTGTTAGTAAATTATTTGTTGTTGTCATTTTTTTGATACGAAAAAGAACTTTGTGTTTCAAAGTTAAAGTATTGATTTGATACTTGCAATAGATTTTATCGGGAAAAGCATTTCAACTGGCTTCTATAAAACAATAACTGCTGATAAAACACCGCGTTTATCAGCAGTTCCTAATTCGGTAACCATTCAACGAGTACTAACGTATACAGCGTGGTATTACTTTAATTCGAACCATGAACAATAGGAATTTCGGCCTGTTACTTTCGGCTATTAACGTGTTAAGTATTGTTACATTTGAAAAATATTGGAAGCATGGGATTAAAATTACATGGAAAAGAAAGCAATCGGGTACATCTCCTATTACCCTGTCACATGTTCCTGTGTCCGGGCAGGCTTCGGAACAAAATATCCAGCCGCTGCCAGCGGTGATTTATAATTGATGGTGATTTATAATTGATTTTGTGGAGAACTTTTGTTTTAAAATAAAAGTCTATATTTAAGAACGGGGAGAAAAACCACCAATATTTACCCAATAAGAGAATAATACGCCACTATGTGAGAATAATATGCCGCATAAAGAAACCGACGGCATTTAAGCTTTAAACTTTAGATTTATTGTTTGTTCAATTAGCTGGCGTACCATCAGGTAACAAAATGCAGGGTAACTTTTAAGTGATCGTTTAAGAAAGCCCTGTTCTTTGTAACTGCGATAGAAAAATCTTAAGTTGAGTTTGTTTATAAAATTAGGATAAAAATTGATCTCTTTTTTACTTTGATGTAAAAAGCCGCCACAGGTATAAATTGCTCCTTTATAACCCCCCGACCTTAAATTTAAGGCCATCGTTTCCTGTAAAATAACACCCATACCAATAAAAACAATTTCAGGGTTCATGGCGACAATGGTATCAATAGCGGCATACCTGTCGCTGTAGGTATCAAAATACCCGTTCCTATAGCCTGCTATTTGCAATTCAGGATACGCTTTTTTAAATATTTGGGTGCTATTGGCGATATTTTCGTCGTCTGAGCCTAAAAAATAGACGCTCAATTGATTTTTAACAGCGATATCAAAAACAAAAGGAGCCACAGATGTCATATCGCACGAAAAGCGCTTTATTTTAAATGAGGTTGCTTTAAATAAATTTAAAATAAGCACTATTAATATTCCGTCGGGGGCAATCCAATCAAATTTTTCAAATAGTTCCGCGGCATTAAAAGCTAATTTATAGGAATGGGGATTTAAAAAGGTGATAAGTTTTTTTTGCCTCGGGTCGAAATCCTCCATTGACGTTGGAATTTTGGAGGTGAATATATTATATAAGTCCATTTAATTTTAATAAGGTTCGTTTAATCATAATGACAAAAACAAAGCCACGAATTAAATGCGGTATTTGATATCTACAGATTTGTAATAATTTTACTTTTCCTCCCCAAACAGAAGGGACTTACCATGGTTTCGTGGAAAAATCTGTAAACCCACCAGAAGTTTGCCGGTCAAACGATGTAGCGTGCATAAAACCACGGGTAGTTCACCCTTTTATTCATAAACACTCGCCCTTTGTTGGAGTTGTCTTCAACAAACTCGTTACCAATGGGGTTGTAGCAGAGTAACAAGGCCATCTTCGCCAATGTTATAAAAATATCATTGTATTGCAGTCTTAGGCTTTATGGTGTAATATAAAAGCCGTCGGGAACAAAAGTTGTTGGAGGAGGCAACTCCAACAACGGCACGCGGACGGAGGCTATTTAAAAACAAATAACCATCGGCAGCCTATAGATTTTCCTTCGCTCTTTCCGCTATCCCCTAAAATCCAGCGATTTATTCTTTACTGCATAGCCATGCTGTTCATCCATTATATAAACAATCTTGTCTTCGTAAGGAACTACGTAGAAACGTCCTGGCAAATTATCCCCTTCCTAATCAGCCGCTGTTTGGCCGGTATTAAATCCGGGCCAACGATACCAACCTAGAGAGTAACCAAATGTTGCACACCTTCATAAGCTATGGTTTATGCCCTTTCTATTGTTATCCACATTTTTTGTTTCTTCTCAATGCCCTTAAGCGTTGCAACCAGGTTTGCTACTTTACTGGCACAGTTCCATATTTTGGTTTGCATATCGCCTTCGGCACCGATAAGGATACATCCTTCAGAATCAGCCGCGGTATTGCCGCCATGGATGCGGATACCTTCAAAAAATTTCACATTCAAAAGAAGCGGTAAGTATTTCTGAAAATGATTGCTGAAAGTTAAAACCACTTCGTAACGGCCAAAATCAATCGCGGTTTTATTTTGAACTTTGCCGCTGCCATCGGGCAGTAGGTTTCGCACGGTGTCTTCGCAGGTAAATGCGTAAAACACTCCATCTAAATAAAGCTTTCCTAAAGTGCAATCGGAGTTAAATACTGAACGGATAAGTTTAAGTTCCATGATTTTATTTTTAAGATTAAGGTGTAAAGTACAAATCGGCTTCGGCCTTGCGCCTGCGTACAAGTCCGGCTACCTTTTTTCCATTTGAATGAACCCACTTTGCAAATTCGTCGCGTATGGTTGGGTCATGCGGATTGGTATTTACCTTCAGCCGCAGCGTGCTTTGTTTAAGGGCCCCTTCTCCCAGGTTATAGGTAAAAGAGATAAGGGCTGCAAACTGGTTAGCGCTAAGGTCATCGCGAAGCAGAAAATCAATTGCTTTGGTTTTCTGATCAATTTCCCATTTCAAAAAACTTTCGGCCCGTGCCTCTGTAATATCCGGATCTCCCAGCTTCACCATTTTCCCCTGCATATAATCAGGCGGATATTGAATAGATCCATAGCCAATGGTATCTATCCCTGGCTTATCAGCAGCGCCATGATAAACTTTAAGAGAAAGCCCTTCAAAGCTTTTTATCAATTTAATGCAAGCATCGTTAACAATAATCATATAGGTTTAGTTTAATAATTTAATAGCTATCGGCAGCGCCGTATTTTCTTATTTGTCACTTTCTTTAGGCTTGGTACCTGTGCTGCGTACATTTGAAATTTTATTAAGCACATCAAACCAAAATGGTGCGCCCATCATAATTGCCGCAATGGTAACGGCCAGCCCAACAAGTTTTGAAAGCCCGAACAAAACAATATCCCATCCTTTTAAATGGAATTCATTGGCGTTCCAGCCTAAGGGCAGCGAATCTTGCAAAACTGCCCGGGTTGCACTAATGTCGGCAACCTGTTCATTCACAGTTTTTGCCAGCTGCCCGGCCGAAACCTCCAATTTTTGTTTGGTCGCGGTATCTTTAACCGTTGCGGCAAGTTTGTTGATTTCGGCAACCTTTTTTATATAAGTACTATCCTTAATGGCGGCATCGGCTTTAGCGGCCAGGTTTGCCCTTGCCTGTGGATTATTGTACAGGTATTTGGCAATTTCTATAGTATCGGCATTTAATGCAACACATACAACTACACCGGTAAGCATCGTAAACCTGCGGGTATATTTCAGTTTAAGGGTACCGGTAAGCCTGTCCATATTGCTATCGTACCAGTTTTCCATTTTTGACCGGAAGAGTTCGATTGCCCCGGTGGTTTTAACGGTCATGGCTTCAAAGGTATCTTTTGCTTCGGTAGCATAGATCAGGAAAGTACGCCTTAGTTCGTCGGAAAGAGCAGCGGAGCTACTGATGGAAGAAATAATCTCGTCGATAGATTTAGGGCCGGTAATCACCGAGAAGGAAAAAATTTTATCTAACAAAGCAGAAACAAAATTCTTTGCATCAATATATGAGGGTGCCTTATCTGTTGGCGACAAGGCAGTTAAAGCACAGTGGTTCATGATAACTTGCCCCAAGGGAGTTTTAATCCCTTTGGCGTCGGGTATCTCGGTGTCGAAAATACGCAGCAGCCACTCGCCCAATATTTTTGCCCTAACCATCGAGATGGTTAAAACGATTTCTACTATCGAACTTGAAATTATACTTAAAAGGAAAAAGATAAAAAACAAACCGATTACAAGGTCGAGAATAGGGAACCCGCTCATGTGAAAAAAAGTATTAGGTTAATAAATAAGATACCGAATTAATATTTTTAATGATTTAAATCAAGTTTAAATATTACTGCTTTAAACATTGTAAATCAATCAATTCAAGGATTTATGCACTAAGTCAAACGTAACTAATTATTTATCTAATACAAAGAAATATTTTAAAAATATTTTCGGAAAATAATTTGCAGGGCGTAGCCTGTTGTGCACTCCTCCCCCGTAAATATCATCGGATTTGCAGCGGGCAATTATACCGCCAAAGCAGGCGTACGCGTGCGGCGAAAAAGGGGTTTCGGGAGCAATTCGTTGAAAACACACCCGAAGCCCGCAATTAAAACAATGCGGGATGGTATAAAACCCACAACGCAGTTCACCCTTTTATTCATAATCTGGTCTTATAGGCAATCATATAATAAAACAGATCTTCAAAACTGCGAAACCATCGATGAAATTAAAAAGCAATAACCGTTGCTTTTATCGTACACTAAAGCAGCGTTGCTAGCCCGGGCTCCAGTTTCTATTCATTGATAACCAATTAAATCAAAAATACCGTGAAAATTCAAACTGCTGTTTTTAAGTTGAATAGCCTGTGCAGGTTAGGCTTGTTAGCTTTGGTCATGCTGGCTCCCTCCTGGATTTCGGCACAAACTACAAGTGCAAGTAACAGCCTTGTTGCCCAGCCTATTCCGGATAGGACGGTGCCGTTTGGCGTCTCGGCTACAGGTGTTGCCAAACCAATTACGTTTGGATTGGATTTGGCCTGGCTCAGTGAGGAAAATATCAGGCGGGGAGTAGCCTTTATGGGTGCCGACCGGGTGCGCCTGGTGCGATCATCGTTCACCCCAACTTCCGCATTGATAAACGGCGATCTTGCGCCTGCCGAACTCGCCACGCTCAATAAACGAATAAATATCATTAATACCTGGCTGGGCCCAAATACCAAGGTGGTGTTAAATGACGACAACCCCACTGTTGATCCCTCGTTTACGGGCAATGCCGCTAATTGGGCAAAACTGATAGACGTAACTACCCGGCGACACCAGGAAGCAGGCCATACGGTAGTAACCGTTTCGCCATTTAATGAGCCGGATAACCCGGCAAGTGTACAAGGTACAGCTACCGAATTTTATAATATTGCCGGCTTGTTGAAGGGCAATTCCCGCTTTGCCAACATTCGTATCAGCGGGGGCAACACGCTTAATGATGATCAGGCCTTAGCCTGGTACAACTCGTTAAAAGATAGATTAGATGAAGGAAATACCCACCAGCTTGCCGGTAGTTTTGATAACTATGCATCTTTTCAGCAAACGGTGCGGGCAAACTCCCATTATGCCACCAATGATGAGCTGCACAACGTAATGGAGGCGATGGTTGGTGCCGAATATGGCATGCAGGCAGGTATTTGGTGGGGCACCGCCGAACTGGCCCGTGGCGAGTTTGTAAAAGCCAGTGATGGCGTGCGGCTTGGATATGCCGAACACCGCCCAAATTGGACAGCGGCATCGGTTTACCGGAACCTTGATGGCAAGGTGCAAGCCTTCGCCGGTATGTCCGAACGTCAAGGGGTTACTACCACTTACCGGTTTGTTTCTAAAGACAGAGACGTGTACTACAATGGCTATGGTCCGCAACGGGAATACACTATGGTAATGCCGGGCGGTGCTGCCGGCAGTTACCAAAATGGGCAAACCAATGCCGAAAGAGTGGTAAATGTAACATGGGGCGAGGATATTCAGCCTGTTATCAGCGGACGTTACCTATTGGTGAACCGTAACAGCGGTAAAGTACTGCAGGTTGCGGGAGGTGGTACGGCAGCAGGTACAAATCTTGTGCAGGGCACTAACTCCGGGGCCGCTTATCAGCAATGGGATGTAACCCCGGTTGATTCAAGAATAGGGGGCGATTTCAGTTACTTTAGCTTTATTAATGTAAACAGCAGTAAAGCGGCCGACCTGTTAAACTTTTCACTGGAAAATGGCGCCACCATCGACGCGTGGGACGATAATAAAAACGGCGCCCAGCAGTGGTACCTGGAATATGCCCAGGATGGCTGGTTTTATATCCGTAGCCGCCATAGTGCAAAATGTATCGACGTATTTAATGGCAGCACCGCCGATGGGGCAAACATTTGCCAATGGGATAAAAATGGTGGAACCAACCAGCTATGGCGTTTTCTGCCTATTGACGCAACTGTGGAGTTTGTTGCGCCAGGCACCCCTACTAATTTTGTTGCCAAGGCAAATGCAGAATCTGTACTGTTGAATTGGACTGCCAGCCCGGATAAAGACGTAGCGGGATATAACATCTATCGATCAGAAACTGCAGGAGGCACTTATACTACCATTGGCCGCAACATAACTTCAACCTCTTTTGTGGATAATACCACCACCATAAACGGAACGTATTTTTATAAGATCAAGGCGGTGGATAAATCCTTGAATTTTTCAGCTTATTCAAACGAAGTTTCGGCTACTACAACAGGCGCTAAAAGCCTGGTAACTCAACTCAGGTTCGAGGGAAATACCCTCGATACCTCTGTTAATCTAAATCATGGGGCATCGTACGGAGGAGTTTCGTTTGTTGCCGGTAAGGTAGGTAAACAGGCAATAGCACTCAACGGTACAAATGCTTTCGTACAACTACCTGCAACTTTGGCAAATCAGCAAAAGATCACGGTTGCCGCGTGGGTGTATTGGAACGGCGGTGCAGCCTGGCAGCGCATCTTTGATTTTGGGAATGGCGAGGATCAATCTATGTTTTTAACACCCAATGCAGGAGCGGGACTACATTTTGGCATTAAAAATGGCGGGGCAGAGCAAAGCCTGGAAGCACCGGCATTGCCTTCGGGCAAATGGAGCCATGTGGCGGTAACCTTAGATACGGCGGGCGTAATTATGTATGTGGATGGCGTACAGGTGGCTACCTCAACCGCTATCACCTCTCGTCCGTTGGATTTTAAACCAATATTGAACTACATTGGCCGTAGTCAATATCCCGATCCATTGTTTAAGGGTACTATCGACGATTTCAGGGTGTACAACTACGCCTTATCTGCCGGCGAAATTACCCAACTGACAGGAGGGCTTCAAACCATTACGTTTAACGCCATTCCCCGGAAAAAGGCAGGCGACGCTGACTTTGATGCAGGTGCGACAGCAAGCTCGGGTTTGCCGGTAAGTTATATCAGCAGCGATACCACCGTCGCGACTATAGTTAACGGGAAAATACATGTAGCCGGCCCGGGAACATGTACAATTACCGCATCGCAGCAAGGCAACAACATTTATACCGCGGCAACCCCTGTTAACCAGACATTAACCGTAGCGCTGCCTATAACAAACTTTAAAATATCGGTAACGAGCGCAACCTGTAAAGGGAAAAACAATGGCTTGATCAATATCAAAGCGGCCAAATCTTTAAATTATACTGCCACCGTTACTCTAAATAGCGTAAGCACGCCTTATCCGTTTACAGATTCGCTACAGGTACAAAACTTATCGGCTGGAAATTATTCTGTTTGTATAACGATAGCCGGAAAAACGGACAACCTGCAATGTAATAACGTGGTAGTGACAGAGCCGAAAGACCTGTCGGTTTATTCGACGGTTAACACAGGCACCAATAGTGTAAGTTTAAGTTTACAGGGCGGCACCACCTACATGGTGAATTTAAATGGCGCATTGTACCCTACAACAGATAGTCAGATAACTCTACCCCTTTCAAAAGGAATGAATAAGCTTACTGTTACAACCGACAAGGAATGCCAGGGCGTTATACAAAAAGATATCATCGTGTCTAACAAAGTATTGATTTATCCCAATCCTTTTGAAAGTACGCTGAACCTGGCTATTGGTAACGATGTTGTTAACCAGGCCAATGTTCAAATCTGCAGTGTAAAAACCGGGCAGGTGCTTTATGCTAAACAATATTTAAATCAATCGGGCATCATTTCGTTAGACCTGTCCAGCCTTGGGAAAGGCGTTTATGTCCTTAAGGTATCATTAGATAATTCAGAAACGCTGTATAAAACAATAAAAAATGAAAAGTAGATTATTAATAGCGGGTTTGCTTTTAACAGCGATGGGTTGCGGAAAAAAGAGCTCTCCAACCCCTGCCCCGGATTTGACGCCTGGGAAGACAGTATTGACGCTTCCCAAACAAAATGAGGCCTGCACAAGCGGAACAATTATTTCGGCTACCCAAAGTTCTGTTTTGTTTACATGGGGAACTTCGAACAATGCCGATAGTTACGACTTAAACCTCAAGAACCTGTTAACCGGGGCTACCACCACACAAACCACAAGCACTACACAACTGCAAATAACCCTATCCAGAAATATGCCGTATTCGTGGTATATCGTATCCAAATCGAGCAAGTCGGCGACTACGGTACAGAGCGATACCTGGAAATTTTACAATGCGGGTGCGGGTACCGTATCGTATGCGCCTTACCCGGCAGATGTTGTTGCCCCCGCTTTTGGGCAAAATGTTGCGGCCCCGGCGGGTACTATTAACCTGAGCTGGAAAGGCAGTTCAGTGGGTGGTAATATTACAGGCTACGATGTATATTTTGGTACCAGCACATCACCGGGCGTGTTAAAAAGCAACGTTACCGATAGTTTCTATAATAATGTTAGTGTAATATCGGGAACTCAATATTATTGGAAAGTAATAACCAAAGACGCCAACGGCAACACTTCCGATTCCGGACTATTTCAATTTAAAGTGAATTGATTCAGCTTCTGGTTGGGTGTTATCACCGCACCGGCCAAAGCTTGTATTTTATATATGCTTTAGTCGTAAACCTATATAATACGGGGCTTCCGTAGGGCCAACTGGAACTACACCGACCACAGGCTAAATTCCGACAATGGCTCCGGATAAATATTTATCCGGAAGGTTACTCATCGATATAATAATCGTAATTGGGATCATCGTCGTACCTTTTCAGGCCTGCCATCGGAGCAATGGTTTTGATAACGTCTTTTTCAATGATAACATCGTAGTCTTCTGAATTTAACTCATTGCAATGTGGGCAAAGCTCATTTTCCAGGATACCGTAAGCCCTAACCCTGTCCAGGTCGGGAGCACCAATATCATAACGGGGATTCCCGCGGGCCAGCTTATCGTTCACTTTATATTCGTATTGCCAAGTTTTTGCAAATTTAAACTGAATCCTGTGGGCAAATAATAGGCCGCAGTGCTCACACTTAAAATCGATAGTTAGGGTATTAAATGTGCCCATTGTTTGTTATTTGGCTTGATGCTTTTTTATTACGCTTTTGCTTCGGTTAAAAATACAAAATCCTAGATGAAACGCCCCCCCCGGGCATTTGCATATTCATTACTTAGCAAGGCATTTACCCTGCGCTGTTCGAAGCCTCCAACTTCGAATTATTATTCCCGTAGTCTCCAGACTACAGGAGTATAAATGAAGTGGTTACTGTTGTTTGTATTTTGTATGTTCGTATATATGAATACCTCAGAAAAAGATTTTGAAGCTTATTCAAATCGTTGTCTAAGTGAAATGTCATCCCTGCAAGATGAATTTATGCAGCTATATGATATCAACAGTTACGAAGAATGGTACTATGATCACGGCATAGGAGCTTTTCATTTTAAAGCGGACGATGGTCGAAACCTGTACTTTAAATACGTTGATGTAGGCTCATTTTCAACTAAGGCCAATACCTGGAATTGGTCGTGGGATAATCAATCTACACCCAGGCATGTGAAAAGACAACTTGAAAAAGTTAGGGCGTATGGTATGGTAAGTAATTACAGCCAGTTAACAACGGGACTATTTAACGGAGATGAATACACCGGCTGGGAAATGACCGCTGTAGCAGCGAAGTTATTGAGTGCAATGGGTATGTATCGTATTCCGCAGGAGCATCTTTTTATATACTTCATATTCATCGATGAGTTTACCCCAGAGCAATACGATGCACTTAAAGATAAATTTGTAGCGTGCGATGCACATAGTAGTGGCCGGACAGCATTTGTTTGCCGGCATTTAATAAATAACGACGATCAGGGATTTAATGAGGCCTTTGAATCAGATCAATCAATTGAAGAAGATGACGATTACCAGGCATGGTGCAATGAATGCGAAAAAGTCAGATTAAAAGAGGGCGAATGGAATGATGAATCAATGGCTTTTGCAGATATTAAAGTTGTTTGTGATCAATGTTATTTTGAGATAAAAAAACGAAATCGAACGGAGTAGCGTTATTTAACGCCCTTTGTTGGAGTTGTCTTCATTGCCGTTAACCTTAATGCTCTTGTATTACGCTTTTGCTCCGTTTAAAAATACAAAATCCCGGATGAAACATGCACCCGGGATTTGCATATTCATTACTTAGCTTGGCGTTTACCTATCAGCGGGCCATAAGCCCGGAGGCTCAGCGGCAGCAGGAGGAAAGCCACTTGATTCATCTTAATAATTATTTATTTTTTCCCAATTGTATCGCAATACCCACATAGATAAAGCTGAACGGATCGTTTGAAACGTTCGATGGCAGATTAGTTCTAAAATATGCCGCCGCCCCAACCTTCGGAAGTATGCTCAGGTTAGTTCCCAAAGGTAGTTTTACAAAGGTGAATTCGAATTTTGAACTCACTAACTTACCCGCGTCGCCATAGCTGGTATTGTTCAGATTGACCTCTATGCTTTCATCAAAGTAGAACTGGTCTTTTGCCGCAACGTTATCATCATAAGGTAAACCAAAAATCTTGTTGATAAGATATTTTGGATAGAGCGTTACCCCTCCACCTGCAGAAACAACATTGAGACCTGGGTTGGCATTTTTTCCAGCCATAGTATTATAGTTGCCAATGGCATTTAAGGATACAAATTTCCCCAAGGAAAACTCCCGCCGCAAGCCTACCGAATAATACGTTTTGAGGAGATTGTGTGTGTAGTCATTAGGCAGGCCAAACCTATTGATCGCGCTGAATTCCGAACGCAATTTCTTGTAAGTGCCCTGTCCCCGACATTCCACTCCACATACGATGAACACAAGACAAACCAGATATTTAAACATATTCTTAGTGATGGCGTCCTTGTCAAGACTTGCTAGCCTTGTTAATTTTGTTAGTTTGATTGCCTCTTTCTTTTTTACAGGCAAAAAGGAAAGTAATGAGAAGCACGGCAGTTACTACAGCCACCATCGATAGCAGAGGTTTTGTTCATTGTTTACGGCTTAGAGGTTAATATTTATTTTTTATAAACATATGAATAAAAGTTTATTTTATATCCTTTAATTAATATTGTTTAATCAAAATGAAACCATAGCGTTTTAAAACAAAGGAAGATGCGCCTTCAGTTAAAATAACATCTGTTAAAGGAAAGAAGGATGGTTCTTTAAGTATAATAGATTTCTCTGTTCGGAACCTATTACCTGTAACGAGGAGACTCCGGGTAAATAGAATCTATTCCACCAAAAGCCACAAAAGCTATATAACAAATTGTTGTTCATAGCAGATAAAGTAATTCTTTTTCTGAACATGGGATTTTGGGTATATATGAAGTGGTTACTGCAGGTGCAAACTACAGGCATAGGCGTTCGAAGTCATAGACCCGAACAGCGGGGTTGTTTACCGTAACCTATGATAATTATTTGATGGCTACAATTCGACCTTGAATTACAAGTGAACCTTATTACATCCAGGCAAATTCAAGGATTTATCAATTTTATTTCTTTTTAATAATCTGTCTTTCTTATATTTAGTGAAACCTAAAACCAATGGCAGCAAAAGACAACTCGTATAAGGACAGTATATCAAAAGAGCACCTTGAAAAAGAGGAGCTCAAAGCCAAAATTGAAAAGCTCAATAAAGAAATGGATATCCTGGACTTTCAATTGTCTAAAAAGTCGCGAAATCAGGAAACTATAAAATCGTATGCGAGTTTAGGCAGCATTATAACGGGCTTTCTGACTTTAATTACCATAGGCTTCTCTGTTTATCAATTTAATGCGAATTCCAAATTAACGTTAGAGTCGAAGAAGGAAGATCGTTTATCAAATGCCTTATTAAATATCGGGGATACATCTGTTAGAAAACGACTTGTAGGAGTAATTGCATTAAGATCTTTTATAAAAGAAGGGGATAGTTTAAAAAACTCGCAAGCACTATTATCCTTAACTCATTCACTGTCTTTGGAGAATGACCCAATAATTAGAAACGCAATACTTGAAATTTTTCATTCTGAAGAAATTAAAAAGGTAGATACAATTGTATTGAAGAATGTGTTAAAATCTTTGATAAACTTAAATAAGGAGATTTTTCAACGAGAGAAAAAAGGTTTATCAACCTACATGAAGTCAGAAATAGAGCCTAAACTGGTTGCATTAGAGGCAAAAGAACGAAGCCTATCATCAGCGGCGATCGATTTACTAAGACAGAACATCCATCAAAACGATTTATCAAATATGTACCTGGCTTCGGCTGATTTTGCGAAAATTTCATTAGTTGAAATTGATTTTTCAAATTCAAACTTATCATTTTCAAATTTTTCAAATTCAACTTGTTATCATTGTAATTTTGATAAAACTAACATTATGCAAACCTCTTTTGCGCATGCAAATTTGCGCAAAAGCAGCTTTGTTTATAAGGGCGACAAGCTTCAAGCCAATTTCATTACCAGCTATGCATCATCTTCAAGAGATTTTGATGTTTTTAATTTGGAGGGCGCCGATTTCAGTTTTTCTGACCTTAGAAATTCAGATTTTCATAACGAACCACTACTAGGCTATTCTATAGATTCATCCCAGGTTTTTCTTACAACATCATTTCAAGGTGCAAATATTGAAAACGCTGATTTTTCTAATATTGTGATCATAGGTCAATCGCGGGGAGAGAAGAATGCTTTCGTTTTCAAAGCAGGGCCATTCAAGTCAGTTATAACTGGGACAAGTATAAACTATCAAACCTTTAATGCATTGACGACCTGGGCTTTGAATGAAAACAGCAAGCTTTCCAACTCTAATCATAATTATGATTCTATTTTACGCAGCTTAAGTGATTCATTTGCCGGTTCGAATTGGAAGTCGGCAAAATTTTCTATTGGTATTAAAGAATGGTTTAAAATTAAACCGCCTGATGATAAAGTTTTAGATCTTGATGAATAATTAAAGGAACCGCTTTCAGATTCGCCCTTGCTCAAATGCTTGACGGCTGTACCGCTTTTCGATAATGGAGCAAAGAACTTTTCAACACTCTCGCGCCCGCAAGTACATTTTGTGCTGCTGCCTCCTGGCTTGTCTGCCCGCTGACAGGTAAGCGCCATACTGAGTATCCGCCATGCAAATTCCGGATGTTATAATTTCGCCTTGGTGGTAACGGATTTGAATGACTTTGAAAACATATCCCTTCACCATCAAACGCCACGGGCTTGATCCTGAAGTGAATAGCCTAAGTCAATCTTTAAAATTCCAGTTTAGGATAGGTAGTTTTCTTTTTTGATTGGTGTTCCAAAGGCCAAGCTGAACGCCTTTAAAGTTTTTTGATTGGTTAAACATACCTATCTGAAGTCCCCTGGCCCTGTATCCGGTATTGCTGAACCCAATTTGAAGCCCATTCATGACATAGCTTTCGTTAGCCATGGCCATTTGAATACCATTATGCCTTTCAGAGAAATTCAACAGGCTAACCGAAAACCCGCTAACCTGCCGGTTTATCTGGCCAACTAACCCGGCACTGATTCCATTAACCATACAATCACATATAGTGCCGGCAGGTGAAAGGTTTAAGCCATTGACGCGTTCGAATACGGGAGTGGCCATCTTTGCCCGGAATTGTTCCTCGGTATCGCTGATGGGACTCCCCGGTATAAGCGGAGAAAATATCCCCATACCCAATGCTTCCAGCCGGATGCCGTTGGTACGTACATTTGCGGGAGCCTCATCATAATGAAGGTAACCTGTAAGCAGCCCCACCGAAAGACCATTAATATTTTGATTCTTTTTATGAAATGTACCCACCGGGAAACGCTTGGTTCTGCTTGTTGATTGAGCGACTGCGGTAGTTATGCTTCCTATAAGGATTAGTGTGATAAGTTTTAATTTCATGGCGCTGTTTGTTTGATATCAAATGTATGTAAGCGAAAACAGGTGCATTATCTTTTGATATTTCGCGATGGATAATGCTTAATCTTATAGTTGCCGTTTGAATAAAAAATTTTAACTTTCTAATCTTTAAAGTTATTCTCAACGGGTGCGTAGTTTTCCGGGTTAAACAAAATAGCATAAATCATCTTTTAGGTTATTCTTTATGAATGAGCAGCAAATTAATTTCTTCCAGTCTGTAAACGCAGCTTTGCCGGAGTATCAGAATTTGGCTCAAAGTGTGGCAGATGTATTAAGTATCAGTACCAACGAGGCGTATAAAAAAATCAGGGGCAGCAGCAACTTAGCGCTGCCGCAGTTAATTAAATTAGCCGATGCTTTCGGAACGCCGTTTACTTACCAGCCAGCCAAACTGCCTTCTGTTAGTTTTAACTACCTATACATAAACCGGGATAAGCCGGATATGCTTGGTTATCTTAATAACCTGCTACAAAATTTAAAGCTTATACAGCAGCGTGCGGATAAGCATATCATCATTACAACAGAGGATATTCCTATTTTTCATTTTTTTAAATACCCGGAACTTACTTGCTTTAAACTATTTTTTTGGGCAGATAAGCCCGGGGTGAAATTTGATTATGCAGCCATCAATGAAGAGATTGTGGCCGTTGCACAGGAGCTTAACCGTATTTACCTCGAAATTCCGAGTACTGAGATCTGGTCTAAAGACGCGGTGCTGGGTACTGTAGACCAGGTACGCTATGCATTTGAAGCAGGTAATATCAGTGACAAATTGCTGGCCGAAAAAATAGTAGAGCAGGTTCGCTATTGCCTTACAGATATGAACATGTATGCCATCAGCGCCAAAAAAACAATTGATCCTAAGCATAGCTTTAACTGGTACAATTGCGATGTATTAGGGAGCCTGGCCTACTTGGTGGAGTTTAAAGAAAGCATGGTATGTTATAACCGGTTCAATACCTTTAACTATCTTAAAACCGACGATCAGTTTTACTGTAACCAAACTAAAGCCTGGATGCAAAGCCTCATCAGAAAGTCGGTAGCTTTTAGCGGGCAGGGCGAAAAACATCGCAATAAGTTTTTGTATGCTGCATTTGCCGTATGCGACCAGATGATCAGGGAAATAAACGGGTTTGAGTAACCTAAATATAAATTTTTAGAATCGATACCGTTTCCGCCCTTGTTGGTGTGCCCCTTCCTTTCCCGCATTTTGTTTGAGTTGTCGCCAACAAACTCGTTACCCCTTATAATGTCATAGAAACCGAGCCGATCTTAGCATATGCTATAAACTTTACTACAACCTACATCGGTTAATAGTCGTCGGGCTTTACTTTTTAGCAAAAATGCCCCGGTAACAGCTTGTGTGTCCGCAAGCTAAGTATACACAATCCTTTTAGAACAATCAACAATGCTTATTTTTAACCCTACGCTGTTGAAGTCTCCGAACTACTATGCCTGTAGTCTCCAGACTACAAGAATATAAATGAAGTGGTTATTGTATTTTGTATGAAAACTATAATTTAAACTGCACCGCCAGGATATCCTTCACCTTTTGTCGGTTTAGTTTTGATACTGGTATTTTGGTATTATTCTTTAACAGCAGGGTGCCACCATCTTCGCGCAACCAACTTTTAATATAATCCATATTAACCAGGTGCGATTGATGGGTACGCAAAAAACTATACCCGGCAAGCATGTCGGCATACTCTTTAAGTGTTTTTGATACCAGCACATTTTCGCCATTGGTAAGTACGAACTGGGTATAGGTATTATCAGCCTTGCAATGCACAATATCATTAATATTTACATATCGGGTTTCGCTAAAAAGCGGCAGGGCTATGCGCGGGCTGGTAGGATTCTCCTCCTTTAAATATTCAAGCAGGTGGCCTAACCGTTCGTTCTTATTCTTTTGCTGAACGGCTTTCCGTGCTTTGTTTACCGCTACTGCCAGTTCATCAATATCAATGGGTTTTAAAAGGTAATCGAGCGCTGCAAATTTTACGGCCTGTATGCCGTATTGATTGTAAGCGGTAATAAAAATAATTTCGAAATTTATTTCATCCAGTTGTTTTAGCAGATCAAACCCCGACTGGTCATACAACTGGATATCCAGGAACAACAATTCGGGCCGGTGTAATTTAATAGCTTTTGCCGCCTCCTCAACGGTGCCCGTCACTGCGCATACCTGTACATCAGGTGCATAGCTTTTTAGCAAATGCTGCAGGTTTTCCTGGTTCGATATTTCATCATCAACTATAAGCGCCCTCATGTTATAGCCAGTTTTTCAGTTCAATGGTTATCAATGTGCCTTTACTATCCGGATTTATATGGAGCAAGATACCTGTATTTTTATAGATGCTGTTAAGCAGTTTTATTCTTTCTTCGCAAAGCTTGATACCCATGCCATCCGGTTGCTTGCCAATAAAACCTTTTCCATTATCCTGCACCGACAATACAATATCATCACCTTTTTTAATAATGCTAACCGTTATTACGCCTTCATTTTTTAAGTTTGATACGCCATGCTTAACCGCATTTTCAATAAAAGGTTGTAGCAGCATGGCGGGTATTTCTATTTGCCGGTCGATATCATGTTCAATATCAATGCTGAATTTAAAGCCAAAACGCATTTGTTCCATTTGCAGATAATCGGTCAGCATGGCTGTTTCATGATCAATAGTGGTCAGTTCCTTTTGTCCCTCATCCAGTATGTTGCGGGTAAGCCGCGCGAACCGGGCAAGGTATTTATTGGCATTTTCAACTTCATTCTTATTCATCAGGTTTTGAACGCCTGCTAACGCGTTAAAAATAAAATGGGGATTCAGTTGCGCACGCACACTTTGTAATTGCAGCGTGGCTATTTGTTTATCGCGGGCCTCGCGCTCCAGTTTTTGTTTTTGCTTACGGCGATACATCATAAACATAAAACCGCCCGTGGTTAGTATGATCAGAATAATGAATTCAACCGTTTTAAGGGAGAGGGTAACCGGTCCGGGATAAACGGTGAAGTATGCCCTGGCCTCTTCCCCGATGATTACCGGGTTATTATACCCAGCTGCCATCTCCGGCCTTATAATTATAGTATACTTCCCCGGTTTATTGAAAAAGGAACTGCTAATGCGTATTGAGGGAAAGGGCGAGTTGAAATTATGTTCCCAATTATTTCCGACGGAAAAAAAAGTTTCCTTACCATAGGATTCTCTTTTAATATAAACGTGATACAGTTCGTTTTGCGAGATGCCTTCTATATCTAAGTTGATACCTTCAGGATTCTTAGCCGACAAGATGCCAAAACCCTTGTTCCAATCCGACTTATTCTTGGCGCTGAGGCCGGTGGGATATTCTACAAACATCGCCCTGATCTTCACAGGCGGTAGGTCATCGCTGTTATAAACATATACCGATTTATTGCTCCTGTCGTTTTTTTTCGCTATCATGAGCATTATGGTTTTACGCCTGCAATTAAATTTTCCTAAATAGGCATACGATGTAAATTTGTTCGATTTGAAAACAGAGGGCGTTGTCCACGGTACTAGTTCCAGGCTGTCGTTAGTCACTACACGGTATTGGTATTGAGTTGCATTAGCCGGCGTTATAGAAGTGGTTGCCAGCTCAAGTTCAGCAGCATTATATAATTGAGCGGATAATATGTTTCCTTTAAAACTAAAGCCGAAAAAATGGTGTATTTTATCTATTGAATGGGCCTTTATCCATACATCAAATTTAGGGGCTTTAGGGGCGCCTTCATTAAAAAAAGAAAATCCGCTGTACGACCATCTGTCAGCACTATCATCACTCATGTTGTGCATAAACCGCTTCATATCGGCTTCTGTAGGAGCGATATGCTGAGCCATACTCCTTGAGTTGCACAGCGAAATGATTAAACCGGCGATAAAAAGAAAATATTTTTTCATGTGTTTTTAAATTTAACCAAATCTGTGTTTAAAAGCATAACCGGGCAATTAACAAACAGTAAACAACCGCTATGCATTAGTATATGGCTCTTTTTTACTGAATATATAAATGGCTTTAATCGGCTGGATAAATTAATTGTGGCAAGTGTATCATGGCGGCTGCAGTAACTTGTTAAAGTATTTAACAAGCCACTGTTTTACACTTACGTTAGCGGCTGAAAACTATGTCTCGCGAAATACAGGTACCTGCAGAAAAAACATTAAGGGCGCGCAAACGAAGCGCTCGCGCAATAACTTTAAAATTGGCCCGAAGGTCTTTACACTCCGCTGTTCGAGTCGGAGAAATCGAACTATTATGCCAGTTGCCTACAGGTAAATACACCTATTTCAACCAATAACCGCAAAAGTCATATAACAAATTGTTGTTCATCGCAGATAAGCTAACCCTTTTTTGAAACATGGTGTTTTGGGGTATAATGAAGTGGTTGCGGTAGTTACAAACTACAGGCATAAGCGTTCGGAGACTGCGAACAGCCGGGGCTTGTGCGCCCATATGCTAAGTATACGCCATGCCTTTAGGACAAATCAGCAATGCTTATTGTTAACCTTAATGCTCTTATATTACATTTTTGCCCCCCGTTTAAAAACACAAAATCCCGGACGCCCCCCAGGATTTGTATATTCATTACTTTAGCATGGCGTTTACCTATCGAGTGGGCGGCAAGGTTTGAGCGGCAGCGAAAGTACCTTGCTGTAGCCGGGCTATTTTAGATTATCCCGGGCATCTCCCCGATTTTGCACTTCATTGTCGTCGTCATCATCATCATCATCGTCGTCTGTCCCCGTCTGTACAGGTGCGCTGCTTTCTGCTGTCGCTGGCGCCGTCGAATTGGCCGATCGTCGGCCTGTTGGACTACGATAGAACGTGGAGGTCCTGGTTAAAGCAAGGATATTAATTTTAGCCAGATTGTAATCCTCTATATTAATTGATGCATCGCCCTGATCAACAAGGTCTATTAATTCCACCAATTGATCTTCCTTTTTCCATTCATCCCCGTTTTTATTACCAGTATCCTTGTCGGCAATATATTTCAGCAGACTGCTGTCGTCATTTAACTCGGCCACCATATCTGGCCACAGTGTAATAATGGCCACAAACTTGCCTAGCTGCTGAATGGTCAATGCCGAGAAACCAGCCTCCTTAGCTGAATTAAATAACCCAATTGAGTTAGCGATATGGGCTTGCAACCTAAAACTGTTGATATATTGTTTAAGCCTGCGGGGGTTGTTGTCAAAAAACGGCGCCACCAAATTAACAATTTTTTTAAATGCCTCTGATTCTGCTTCGCCGTCTTCAATAGTATATTTAGGCAGGTACTGTACCGGGCTACTCCCTTCGGCAGCAGTTGCCGGAGCACCAAGCGCGTTGATGAACTTTATAACGTTTTTTTGATCGGGGCGAGGAATGTTAAAAGAAACTTGTATAAATTTCTCTAAAAAAGTGTAACCAAATCGTCTTGCCTCCAATAGCCCATCGGGCGTATTAAGAGCCGACTGGTATGGATTTAAAAAAGGGAGCAAATCCTTGTATTTTGCCGCAATCCCGGCTGCAACCTTTTCCCTGTCCATCCCTATAATGAAGATTAACTTGGTAGAACTGGAGATCATCATATTTAATCCCTGCATCAATTCTGCCGCTTTTGGTATATCCGCCCTATCCAGGTCATCAATAAACACAAAAACCTTTTTGTCTTTTCTTGTCAGGGTTTTCACCGATCTGTCAAAATCGCGGTGAAAATCTTCAATGAACGAGGTATTTCCTTCATAATTGGGCATGCTGATGAATCTCTGCAAGTCGGCTTTTAACGGATTCCCGGTGTATTCTGCCAGTTTACCCAGAATCAGCAACCCCACCACCACCAATCCGGTCCAGCCAAGCGCAGGCAGAATCTTTATTAATTCAAGCTTATCGTCTGTTGGGATAAACTCCCGGATTTTGTCGGTGCTAAGTATATGATATAACAAAAAAATGACGTAGCCATAAAAAGCATACAACACAACGGATTTGACTAAAGGAAACCATCCCTTTGACCAATCAAAACGTGTCCAGTTGATTTCAAAATGAACAAGCGGCCGCTGGTACCAACGTAGTTGCCTGGTAAGGCTTTCAGTAAAGTTTAGCGCAAAAGCCGCCCACATGGTCTCTACCTTGTCATGTCGCCAGGCGTTAAATCTAACAGTCTTTTGTTTAGGGACTTTTTCCAGGGACTGCTCTAACTGGTACATAAATGAAGATTTACCGGAGCCCCATTCACCTTCGATTGACAAAGTAAACGGCGGCTTGGTAGATTTGTGCAAAAGAAAAGAATAAATCGCCTCCACATAAGGTTTAAAGCCCAGCGTATCATGATCCAGGTCGGCAATAAGATCTGTGATTCCCGAACCACCTACAGTTACTTTTTCGCCGTTCGGTTCTTCGGTTTCGATACTTTCTGTGGAAGCGCTGGTTTCTGATGTCATGAGATTTGGTTTATATAAATGTAAAATCTAATAGTACATCTGCAATACTGTTTTTTGCAAATCCGCTTTGCTTATAGTTTGAATGTGTATTAAACGGCATTAATACCACAATGACAGGTAATAATTGTATCAGGCTGAAGCCCCTACAGCAGCAGAACCACTTTTGGGGAACCATTTATTCAATTCCTCTTCCGATACCTCAAAATGCATGCTATCCATTGATTTGCTAAAGCCGGCACCAGAAAACCAGCCTTCCTGATTAAAAAGAGGTATTAAAACAGCAATAAATCTTGGCACAAATTTCCCTGTGTCTTTCGGCGGCTCGTTGCCAAGTATATTGAAATCTATTGCTGTTCCCCACGAATGGTTACTGATTGCATTTGATGGCGGCCCCGATGTTACATTACGCAACCGTACGCAAATCATCCCCGGCGAACGCAGCACACTTTCTAGGTCATGACTTTCGGGGGCAAGCTTTTGTTGCGCAAATGCCTTTCTTAATACCCGTTCAACACTTTCAACAGCTTCTGTTATCCCGGTGATAGACAGATGGTTATTTATTTTAATGGTTTTAAGCGATTTTTTTACAATATCGCTGGCATGGTCGTTCAGGCAGTCGTTATGTGATAACGGCAATTTCGGATCGCCTAATTTGGCCCGCATAAACTTTTCGCCGGCACTTGTTAAGCCGGTATTAAAAGGTTTAACAAATGAAATGGGCACCGGCTGCATATAATGTGCTACCTCCGGATTAATAGGTGTGGTTTTGGTTTTTGACATAAGGCTGGTTTTTTAATAATATAAAACGCTGGTCAGTTATTATAATACTGTAAGCCAACGTTTAATGTCTAAAAATAAACATAATAGGAATAAAAAGCAATAGGCTGAACTTATAGTTTTTTCTGCCTTTTTGGTGTTCCTCATCCTTTCCCGCGCCGCACTTATGGAGGCAACTCCAACAACGCGCAGCTGGTATCCGATTAATGAACAATTGTTTGCCTGCATGGGTTCGGATCCGGATGCAACAAAATCAAATGAATTTGCAACAAACGCGAAAGTGTTTTTTTAGCGGGCTATGTTTATTTGTGAACGATTTGTACCAATGTTACCGCCTGTATAAATAAGGCCTGGCGCGGTTTCAGATCAATGCATCTTAATCTATCAGCGTATGAAAATTTTTAAATCTGCTTTTGCGGTTGCACTTCTGGTGGCAATCATTTCAACTTGTAGCAAAAACGATGATAACATCGATAAAACTTCGGCAAACCCATTAGTTAAAACTATGGCGTTTACTACCTATTCCGGACGTGGTATTTTTAACTGCACGTATGACGATCAAAAAAGACTGGTCAGTACCGGCTTTGATAACCATACCACTAATCCAATAACTTATAATCT
Source organism: Mucilaginibacter sp. P2_A5 (assembly GCF_056404995.1). Lineage (NCBI taxonomy): Bacteria > Pseudomonadati > Bacteroidota > Sphingobacteriia > Sphingobacteriales > Sphingobacteriaceae > Mucilaginibacter > Mucilaginibacter sp. P2_A5. The sequence goes on along the minus strand of NZ_JBFUCY010000002.1, from coordinate 250,669 downwards.
TGGTGGCTTTCAAATTGTAAATACGACTGAAGCTAACAAAAAAAAGGTTATAGATTTCAATTTAGAAAACGGGAGGGTAAAATCTGCTATCTATAACGAGTTCATTAACCAGGTGAACCAAAATCTGCCGGTCAATGCCGCGTTTAGTTACGATGCCAAAGGGCGTTTAATCAAAATCCAGCAAACAATTACCCTTGGCGCCGCTCCCCCGTACCCATCCCGTACTATTATCTATACCTTCACATGGGACGATAACGACAACCTGGTGGCTTCAAACAACTATGATCCGGCCCATCCAGAGAGTGAATACAAAGTAGCCTACTCGGGTTTCAATGCAGAAAATACGAACACACTAACTGGTAAAAACTTCGGCTTTGATTACTTTGGAACCGCGAGTTACACAGGTCAGTTTTATCCGGGCGGAGATGGATCAAGCAACGGTATTTTACCATTTATATATCCCGGCAAAATTTTGCCAACTGTATGGAAACTAAGCAACTTAACCCTTAATTATACCTATCACAAAAACGCCCAAGGCTATATAGACCGGATAGAAGAAACCGACACAAGCGATCCAAAAGATTTTGTATACACCGATATTGCCTACCAGTAACAGGTGCCCATTCCTCAAAAGTTTTTTTCATAAAAACAACCCGAACAATACTTTACCAATGAAAAATTTAAAAAAGTTCTCAGTGCTATTGCTTATATGGGCAACATTCGCATCCTGTTCAAAAGATAACAACAATACAGATCCTGCTATAGTGCCTTCGCCATTAGTTACACAAATGGTAGTAATGTACTCCAATTTAAGGGTTGTGTACAATAATACATACGACGATAAAAAAAGACTTGCCACAGTAGGTACTGCTACCGGCGTAGTAACCTACAATGCCGGCGGCTTTGAAATAGTAAGGCCCAATGGCCCTAATGATAACATAATTACGGATGTAAATTTAACAGAAGGAAGGATAAGCGGTGTATTATGTTATTACGCTGCCGAAAGATATAATTCGGCATTTAGCTACGATAGCAAAGGGAGGTTAATAAAAATAGTGCAAACCCGCACAGCCAGCGGGCAGGTTATAGGCCACTTTAGTTATGCTTATTCCTGGGATGATAATGACAACCTGGTATCCAACACCTCCACTGATAACATCGGCAATACTTATACCACCACCTATTCCGGTTTTTCTGCCGATAATGTAAACACGCTCAGAGGCAAAAATTTCGGGTTCGATTACCTGGGAACTGCCGATTATCCAAGCGATTATGTGCCTGATAATAATGGTGGCAGCGGCTATATTTTCCCAAGAATTTATGCCGGCAAGCTTTTACCATCGGTAATAAAAAAGCTTGGCCATACCTATAATGTAACCTATCATAAAAACGCCCGGGGTTACATAGATAAAATTCAAGAGATTGATCCGGCCGATTCTTACTATAACATTATTACCGATATCGCTTACCAATAGCAGGAAGCAGTTAAGATTACCACTCCCTTAATTCAACTATCCCAATAAATAATGGAAATGAAAAAACAACTCATCATCACGATGATATTAGGCTGCCTGGTATTGGGCGGTTGCAACTTTAGCAAAGGCACCAAAACAGACCTGCGCACCGGCCTATCCTTCAGTTACAATGGCTTTATCGTTCGGGACATGTTATTGATAGATGCAGCCAACAAACGGATGACCGATAATAAAGTACAAATTAATACCCAAATAGCTATAGTAGCGCTCGGGCTAAACAATTATGGCATTAAGGACGGAAAGGTTTTTCCGGGGATGATGTTGCTGATAACCGATAAAAAGGGCGCCCCGGTGCTCAAAGCCGATGACCTTTTTGCCAACGACCAGGGTCATCCACCGGCTGCTGCTGCCGAACTGCGCGGGGATATTACCATTGCCAAACCTATGGTAGCCGGCGAAACCTACCACGTTAAGGTGCACATTTGGGACAAGGTTAAAGCCGATAATAAAGTTGATGCCGACGTAGACCTGGTTGTACAATAAGTTATTATACCACTAAAAACCTTTTAAATTATTTACCATGGCCATTTTATTGCCGAGAAAACCAACCCTTATTTGCCTGACAGTGCTGGGCCCCATTTGCGTGGCGGATGGCATTGTCAAAAAAAACACCCAGGAGATCCTGGCAATGTTGGCCGTATTCATATTTGCCGTAGTAACCCTGATTATGGACAGCAGAAAAAAGAAAAAGCTTATAAATAAAAATGGGCGGGATTATAGCAATCCCGTTAACCCAAACCGATAAACCTTAACAAAATATCATTATGCCGGATGAAAAAAACTTTTGGACCACCGTGCCGGGAATTATTACCGGCCTTGCTGCTGTAGTAACTGCGGTTACAGGTTTAATTGTAGCATTAAACGGGGCAGGTTTATTCAGCAAATCGGCGGCATCAAACAAAATATCCACCGAAACAAAACAAGAGGCAAAAAAAGAGGCCGACACTTTGCCGGTTAAAAAAGATGAACTACAAAAGCCGGTCGAAAACCTTAAGCCGGTATTTTCAATGAGCAGGGTAAAGATTGAAGACCATGAATATACAATCCTTACCTCATCGCTTGAAGCTATAACACCCCAAAGTAATTCGCTGGAAATTAAAATAAAATACAAAAACAACAGCAATTACTCGCCGGCTACATTTTGGAATGAGGGTTTTAGGCTTGCTATTGACGGGGCACTTACCCCGCCAACCGGCGAATTAAGTGAATTAGTGGAACGTCATGCGGAGAAGATTGCTGCCGTAACTTTTGAAGTGCCCAACAACACCAGGAGCCTTGCTTTACACATCCTTGATGTGGGAAAAGATATCGCCATCCCTATAAAACTGGAGCCCGATTGAACGCGGCATTCTTTTAAGCATTTTATAAAACTACAACAAGAAAATCTATAAATCTACCAGAAATGAAAACACTTCAAAAATACATTGCATTTACCTGCGGGCAAAACATCCCCAAAAGGTCCGGACAAAATGAGAACACAAAAATCATTGCCAAATCCACGTTTGCCGCCTTACTTATGTGTGGCTTATTAATTACTTTGTACGGTTGCGGCAAACCGTCCAATAACCCTACTCCCCCCGTAGTAAATATCGCGGGCTGTACTATTACAAGTGACGTCGACGAGGCACTTGGACTCCGTAATTTTCAGTATGATGATAAAGGCCTGCTTACAAAGATGATAGCGCCCAATTACTTTTACGGACCCTTCGTCAGAACTATTACATCTTCTAAAGTTACTGACACTTTTACCGGTTATAACGCTTCCTATAGTAATATTGGTGGCAACGGGAATATTTATGATGGTAACCCTGGATCTATATACCAAACATCAGTAGGCACTTTGTATCAATTAAAATATGATGCAAAGAAACGACTGGTTTCGGTATTTGTACCGATGCCGGCCAATGGTTACTGGCAAAACACTTTTTTTACAATTTACAGAGCTGATCTCAATTTTACCTATGACGCCAATGACAACCTAACAAAAGTAAAAATTGTAAGAAATTACAAGGAAGAGGTCAAAGTTCCGCAAACCGGCCAGACCCGGATTGATTCTATGCAATTATCTGATGAAGAGCTGAATATAACTTATGACAATAAGCCCTCGCCATACACGGCTATCTCCAAATATTGGGAATTTATAGGTCCCTATTTTCTTAATTTTAAGATATATAGCTTAGACCTGGTTCGTTTTTGGGCAAATGCCTGCGCAATTATGAGTAAAAATAACCCGGTTAAAATTACCGGGAAACTGACAAGTAACGACGCCTTGCCACCTAATACCATTAACTCAACCATTACCTACCAATACAATGAGAAGAATTTCCCGGTTAGCATGGCACTTAATGGCTCGGGCATAAACGCTTTTACTTACAACTGCAAATAGGCCCGGTTAACGCAGGTACTGTATGTTAGGTAATGATGCCGTGCTTGTATGTGACAGGGAATAAGTTAGCGTGGCTGTAACCCATTTCGTTCTAAAGAAAAGATTAGTTAACGGTTATTTATGTGTTCGGTTAAGTATGCAACAAAATCAAAAGGATTTGCAACAAACGCGAAAGTCCTTTTCCGCCTATTTATGTCTCTTTGGGTTCCCTGTCAGGCTTCCCCGTGGTTAACAGGGTCCGATTAATAATTAAACAACAAATACCTACTACCTATGAAAAAAATTTATAAATCCGGTATTTGCCGCTTTGCGGTGAATGCGTTAAAATTTACCCAATTAATTGCGGTTGCCGGCTTGCTGCTTTTTGCCGGCTGTAGCAAAGACTCGCCTTCTGTAACTAAAACGGACACCAAGACCGATCCGGGAACCGGAACCGACGCTGATACCCTTGCTGCCAGCAAAGTTGCTGTAGCTGCTTTAGATGATGAAGTAAATGCCTTTATGACCACATATAACGTGCCGGCAGTATCTGTAGCTATCACCAAAGGAGAAAAATTGGTTTATCTGAAAGCCTATGGCACAAGCGATAAATCTAAGGGTACCAAAGCTTTGATCAGCGATCGCTACCGTTTAGCCAGCCTTTCAAAGCAGTTTACCTCGGTGGTTATAATGAAATTGCTTGATCAGGGTAAAATAAAGCTGAACGACAAAGTATTTGGCGATGGCGCGCTTTTAGGTAAAACCTATGGCACAAAGGCCTACGGTGCGCATATTGCCGATATTACGATTGATGAACTGTTGCATCATACATCCGGAGGCTGGGGTAACGAAGTGAACGACCCGATGTTCAGTAACCCAACATTGACAGCTGCACAACTCATCACCTGGACGTTAGATAACCGCCCGCTTGACCATGTGCCGGGCACAAACTATGATTACTCGAACTTTGGTTATTGCATATTAGGCCGCGTCATAGAAAAAATTACAGGGCAAACCTATGAAGAAGCTGTGAAAACATTGGTATTGACACCTATCGGCATTACAGATATGACCATTGGCGGTAATACACTTGCACAAAAACTACCAAAAGAAGTTACTTATTACGGCCAGTATGGCGAAGATCCTTATGCAATGAATGTAAGCCGGATGGACTCGCACGGAGGATGGGTTGCCACAGCCGCCGACCTGGCCAGGTTTCTGGTTTATATTGATAAATTTCCGGTACGTACGGATATTCTTACACCATCAACCTTAAATATAATGTATACCGGCTCAACAGCCAATGCAGGTTATGGGTGCGGTTGGGGTATTACAGGCAATAACTACGCTCATACGGGAAGTCTGCCCGGTACAGCTACAGAACAGGCCCGGCTGGATAACGGGTTTAACTTTGTGATTTTGACTAATACCCGTAGTTGGAAAGTCAACTTCGACTATGATTTAGACCAGATATTCTGGAAGGCCTACGCCAAAAATCCAACCTGGGCCGCTGACGATTTGTTCACTAAATAAGCCGCGAGGCACGAGTGCAGGAAACAACATGGGTTTGAACGCGTAGGCCGCCAACTGATATACTAAAAGCGTTTTAAGTTTAAATTAACAGGTTATGAAAGTTAGTGGTTTTAAGTTAATAGTAGTTTGTTTGTGCTGGCTGTATGGTTTTAAAGCCTACAGCCAGCAAACAGACACTGCCCAGGAAAACACGCAGATAAGGCAGCTCGTTAAAAATTATGAAGACGCCTGGAACCGCCACGATGCAAAAGGCCTTGCCGATAATTATACCGTTGATGCCACCTGGGTAAACTGGTTTGGCGCTCATTATAAAGGGCGGGATGATATTCAATTTCACTATCAGCAAGTACATACCACGTACTTTAAATCCACGCATTACTATACACGTGCAGTTGAAGATATCACCTACCCATATCCTGACCTGGCTATATCACATGTACGTACCGGCTTAGATGGCGACGAGCGTTTTCCCGGCCAAACGTTTGAGTTCCGGAGAATGATAGTACTGGTAAAACGCGATGGTTCCTGGAAGATACTTGCCGGGCAAAATGCTAAACTGGAAAAAGGAATAAAATAATTGAGATGTATAACAATTCTACTTCATTTAAACAAAAACTGAGCCGGGCATACCTATGGCTTGTTCCACCGGTAACCATGGTTATTGCTTTTGGCATAGGTTCGGTAAGTTATAAATTTTATTTACCCGTTTGGGGTTTAAATGCCTGTCTGATGATCTTCTCCGCATATCATCTCGGTGCGCACCGGCTTTGGAAACAAGATGGAACAGGCAGGCAACAGGTTATTACCGCGCTGTTACTATTTATACCATGGTTGTTATTCTCCATCTTTGCTGGCATGGGGCCGCCGCCCTCGTCATTGCAGGGCTGGGTTAACTCCGCTGCCGAACAGCAAACCCGCTACACCATCCTTATAGCAGGCGGCATTTTACTTTTGTTGGGTGCCGCCCTGCTGAAAACGCGGCTACAAGAAGCAGGGGAAAACCTGTATTCGGTATTAGCATTTGCAGCGCTGAGCATAGCAATGCCCCTGTTTATTATCAATATGGCATTCTGGGGTTATTACCTTACCGATGCTTTCCGGCTGTTTGCTGCAAGCCCGGCCGCAAAACGCCCGGATTTGTACAGTGCCATAAAGAGTTTATTTTATGTGATCAGCGTGGCCGAAGTTGTATTGATTTACCTGGGTACTCTCCTTTTTGCGGTGGCGCTCAAAATAACAGGCTCACTCAGTAAACCTGCATCCCGTTGGTATGTGGGCTGTAGTTTAATTGCTATTTTGTTGGAACTAATACCTCCGTCCTGGCCAGAGCCTTTTGGTACAGCAGGCTACCTGGTGGCTATTCCCGCCATTCCTTTTGTAATGTATTACCTTATTGGCGTCCATTTATTAAAAACAGCTTAATGCTGAATTGGATTTGCATTAGCAAGCCATCATATTTAAACCAATTAAGTTGACCCCGTTGTGCGAAGTCGGAGAAATCGAACTACCAAGCCTGTAGCCGGAGACTACTGGATAACAAAAACAAACAATCAACATCAGTGATCCCATCAATACCGGAATAATTAGATGCGCTTGAATAGATGTAATCTTCGGCGCATAAACCAATCCTGTATGTCCTAACGGGATTTTGACGAATATAGCCGATCTTTTGTTGTGCTACCGCGGGTGAAAACAGTTTGATAAAATGGTTATCGTTCAACCTGAAAACACCGGCCGCAGGCTGAACAGCTGCTTTGCATAGCGCTGAGCCTGCAATATCCTTTTTTCGCGTAAGGGATAGCAACGAATACCGGCCTCGCGCCTAATGCCCGCAGGCGTATAAGTGTATAGCCCGACCCGACCAAAGGAGGGTTACGCCATAATTCATAGTATTTCTACATAGCCATCCGTCCCATTCACCCGGATGCGCTGCCCGTCTTTAATCAGCCGGGTAGCATGCTCTACCCCAACAACTGCCGGCAGGCCGTATTCCCGGGCGATAACCGCGCCATGGGTCATCAGTCCGCCAACTTCGGTTACCAGGCCTTTGATGGATACAAACAAAGGTGTCCAGCTGGGGTCGGTAAATGTGGTGACTAAGATATCGCCATCTTCCAGGCTGGCGTTTTCCATTTTTAAAATGACACGTGCCCGGCCTTCTATAAGCCCCGACGAGACAGCCAGGCCGGCAATGGCCCCGGCCGGGAGGTGCTCCTTTTTGTACTTACCTGCACCTATCTCGCCATCGGATGTGATAACCCGCGGCGGGTTTAATTTTTCATTTAATTTGTGTTCGTCTTTTCGTTGGTTAATAAGCTGGTAATCCAGTTTATTGATGCGCACCACTTCGTGAAATTCCTTAAAACTGAGGTAGTAGACATCTTCTTTGTCATTAATAACCCCGGCCGCCACCAGTTTTTCGGCTTCCCGCAGTAACGCCTGCTTATAAACAAAGGAGCGGCTAATTATGCCATATTTTGGATATTCACGATAACCGGCGAAATTGCGGAGCAGGCTGATCATTTGTTTTGTCTCATTGGCTTTTTGTTCGCCATCCGGCAATTGCTTTAACTGGCTTAATAATTCCTCTTCTTTTTTCAAAGCTTCCTGTCGCCCCTGCTCAAACTTGCGTTTACCGGCGCCGGGCCCAAAGTTTTTGATATTACCAAGGATGATGGGGATAAGCGCCCCCGGGTTTTCGCTCCAGCGGGTTTTGGTAATATCTATCTCGCCGGCGCAGCGCATTCCATATTTATCCAGGTAAGCATAAATAGCATCCCACGCTTCTTTTCCGCCCTCAATCTCAAACAGGCCGCCCAAAAAGTTATCATCCTTTGCCTGTTGTAAATATTCAATCACTTTGGGATAGGGCCTTATCACATCGGCGACGTTCAATAACTCCAGGCCCATTTCTGATGTAATATTATTGGGAGCAGACTGGGCAAGCGTATCTGCCGCGTTTTTTTCGCCCAGCCATTTTTTGATGTTTTCATTAATCCACGTTGAAGCATCTACAGAAGCCATAATTGCGCTCATGTTTTGCGGTACGAATAAGTTTTTCTTTGATTGCTGGCCATCTTCGAGGATAAAATCAAATAAGTCGGCCCCCGATTTTGTTTGAATGTTATCTTTTAACTCGTTTACCGATAGCTGGTTGCTTTTGATCAAATCAGCAACGATAGCTGGATCGTTTTTGATTTGCGCCTGGATATCCGCGAACGATTTACCTGCACTACTTTTAACAGGGCGCGGTTCTTCTTTGCCGGTTTGTGCCGGTTTTATAAAATCGCCTCGTTCTACAATGGTTACAACCGCGTCTTTTATGAGCGGATCGTGTTCGCCCATGGCATCTATTATCATTTTTTGGCCAAGGGGGGTACTTAAGTTATCCGTAATATCAACAAACAATCTTCCGCCGGCTTTAAACATCGGCCTGAAAGCGGTTAACTGCCATAACGATAATCCCAACGGTTTCATCGCATCGGTCATCATTTGTTGATGGCCGACAGATATATAAACACGGTTTCCTGGTTCACTGCTTTCGGGGATTGGGTACAGGGTAGTAATTGGCCTGCTTTGTACAATATAAAATGTATCATCAGTTAAACACCATTCAATGTCCTGGGGGCTGCCAAAATGTTCTTCTATCTTTCTGCCGATGCGTTCCATCTGTAAAATTTGCCCGTCTGTTAACGCCTGGCTGTTCTGGCTCTCCGGCTCAATCTCCTGTTCCTGGGTGCCGCCCCCTTTCTGGGCGACAACGGCCAGTTTTTTGGCAGATATTTTTTTGCCTGTGATATGGCTGTTGCACACTTTGTAATTATCGGCATTCACCAGGCCCGATACCAGGGCCTCGCCAAGCCCAAAGCTGGCATCAACAGATAACACCTTCCTGTTACCGGTAACAGGATCGGCAGTAAACAAAATCCCCGCAGCCTGCGGGAAAACCATTTGCTGAACAACCACCGCCAGCTGCACTTTACGATGATCGAAACCATTTTGGATGCGATAAATTGCAGCCCTATCGGTAAACAGCGAGGCCCAGCATTTGCTGATATGTTTCAGGATGGCTTCCTTGCCTATCACATTCAAATACGTATCCTGCTGGCCGGCAAAGGATGCTGTGGGCAGGTCCTCGGCTGTAGCGCTTGACCGTACAGCAAAGGCTTCCTGTCCGCCGAACTTTGCCAGGTGCCCGGCAATCTCCTGTGCTATCTCTCCCGCAATAACTATCTCCTCTATAACCTCGCGAATCTTCGAGCAGACGGTGTTGATGCCTTCCTGTTCATCGGCCTTAAAACCCTCTAATTCATCCAGCAGGCCATTTAGCTCTGGGTTATTCCCCGTTATTTTTTTATACGCTTCGGTGGTAACACAAAAACCCTCCGGCACGCGGATCCCCTCAATCCGGCAAAGATCGCCCAGGTTTGCGCCTTTGCCCCCGGCAAGCATGATCATTGATCTGTCTGCCTCCTGGAAACTGAGCACATATTTGGGTGCATTGTTTGTTGAATTAAGGTTGTTTTGTAGTATCAGCATAATGTATATTTTGAGATATGCACCCAAAAATATAAGGTATCAGGTATCAAAATGCTGTTTTTTGACTATAAATTTTTTCGCGCAATAATCATTTAAACAGGGCGTTATCCTTACAAACAAGGGGTTGCGGAGCCGCGCTATCTGCCAGCTTTTGGTGCCGGGTAATGACCGTTTTTTTCTTTTGGGGGATTGGACAGCGACGCGATGGCCCGTAAAAGATAAACCGAAAGCTGTTAAATAATCACTCACAACTCCCGGCCTCAACTTAGTCACGTTTATTAAACCTATATACCTATGATCAAAACTTATTTTAAACTCGCCTACCGCAATTTAATTAAGGACAAAGCTTATTCTGCACTCAATATAGTTGGTTTAGCCATTGGCCTGGCTTCATGCATACTGATATTACTTTGGGTGCAAAGCGAATTAAGTTACGATAAGTTTCATAAAAACGCAGCACAGTTATACCGGGTTACCTGGGATGTTGACGGCCTTACCCTGACGGCGGCACCTACAGGAATGGCGGCCGCCATAAAGGCGCAAATGCCGGCGGTTAAAAACATTGTCCGTGTAGACGCCCTGGACAGAAGTCACCTGTTTGAAGCCAATAATAGAACGTTTGTAGAAAACAAGCTAATTTATACGGACGCTAATTTTCTGGATGTGTTTTCGTTTCGCCTTATAAAGGGCGATAGGACGACGGTGCTAAAACAAATAGACGGCGTTTTAATAACCGAAGCAACGGCAAAAAAATACTTTGGCAATCAAAACCCAATTGGCAAGTTTTTAAAAAAGGATAAAACTGAAAATGTAATGGTAACCGGTGTTTTAGCCAACGCTCCGGTTAATTCGCATTTGCAATTTGACATGATCATGCCGGTGGCCGCTTTGTTTAAGGAAATTCCAAAGGTAGCATCACTACAGTGGGAAGTGCCTTTTTTTCATACCTATATTCAGTTATCCGAAGGTGCTGATCCGGCTATGGCTATGCCAACGCTGGAAAACCAGGTGCTCCAGATTTATCATCAGCATGAGCCGCAAATTAAAAGCGCGTTCCATCTGCAGCCCATTACTCAAATTCACCTTTCGCCAACCGTGGAAATGGGGACGCCGGGGCATGGGAATTTGCTTTATGTAAGAATCTTTTTTATTGTGGCTATTTTGATACTTGCTGTTGCCTGCATCAACTTTATGAACCTGGCTACCGCGCGCTCGGCCCGCAGGGCCAAAGAAATTGGCTTGCGAAAAGTGGCGGGAGCGCACCGCATCCAGCTGATCTTCCAGTTTTTAAGCGAATCGGTGTTCATTGCTTTTTTATCGCTATTCCTTGCGCTTTGTATAGTGGTTTTATTCCTGCCGGTATTCAATGATCTGGCAGGGAAACAACTTTTTGTTAATCTGGCCGATGCAACGCTTTGGTTAAGTCTTTTGGGTATAGCCTTATTTACCGGGGTAATATCGGGCAGCTACCCTGCCTTGTTCTTATCGGGCTTCAATCCTGTTAATGTGCTAAAGGGCAATGTAAAATCGATGGGCGGCAATTTACTTTTCCGCCATAGTTTAGTGGTTACCCAATTTGTTGTTTCGGTTGTATTGCTGATAGGCACGATGGTTATTTACAAACAGCTTAAATATATTAAAGATAGGAACCCGGGCTTTAACAAAGCCAATCTTTTGTATATGAATGTTGAGGGAGGCATGGAAGATAAAGAATCGCTATTAAGGAGCGAATTAAAACGAAACCCGCTCACCGGTGATTTTGCCATTACCAGTGAATTGCCCGTGAACCCAGAGGCCGGGGCACTGGCATTATGGCCAGGCAAAGATCCGCGAATTTTAACCGATCCGATCCCGATATTGGCCGTAAGTGAGAATTTCCTTAATTTATTTAAGATCAAGTTAACGGCGGGTCGCTTTTTTTTGGAATCAATTACTACCGATTCCGGTAACTGTGTTGTTAACCAAAAAATGCTGAAGTTAATGGGCATATCCAATGCCCGGGCAGCGATAGGTAAGCAGTTTAAATTGGGCCGTAATTCAAGTACAATTATTGGCGTAGTAAAGGATTTTAATTTTAAACCGGTTCAGACAGCCATAGAGCCGTTGATCCTTTCTCTAACCAGGGGTGGCGGTATAGTAGTGATCCGTACAAAACCCGGCGCTACCCCGGCAACCATAAACGCATTAGAAAAAATAAGCAAAGAGCTTAACCCGGGCTACCCGTTCAGCTTTAATTTTGTCGACCAACAAATGGCTAATCTTTACCATAGCGAAGAACAAATGGGCAATATTTTTAAACTGTTTGCTGCCATCGGTATTTTTATTTCCTGCCTTGGTTTATATGGTTTATCTGCCTTTATAGCCGAACAGCGAACCAAAGAAATTGGCGTGCGTAAAATATTGGGCGCATCTGTTTTTAACGTGGTATATTTATTATCCTCGGGAATAACAAGGCTTGTTCTAATAGCCATTTGTATAGCGTTGCCCCTTTCGTGGTATGCTGTACATGCCTGGCTGTCGGGTTTTGCCTACCACATTAATGTTAGCTGGCTCATATTTTTTGTGGCTGCTGCGGCCGCGTTAAGCATTGCCTGGCTCACGGTTAGTTACGAATCAATAAAAGCAGCAAGCGCCAACCCGGTAAGGAGTTTGAGGGCAGAGTGAAAGTAACTATTAAAAATCCCAACTATACAAAGCCTGAATATTTAACTTGCGTTTTGGAACAACTGTTCCAAAACGCAAAGTAATAACATAACATTCCGGGTGCAGTCCAAGTTTATTTAGAACGATCGTTCCAAATAGCCGGCCTCATATCGCCAATTGTTAATCGGCGGTAGTATGTGCCCTCTCCGGGGGCTCTTTTGGCTAATGCAAAAAAGCGGGCACTTATCTTCAATTATTTTTCGCAGTGCCTGTAACCTCTTTAAAAACCGTGTTGTCACAGCTTGCAAATACACCATTTAGGGTGTTTGAAAAAAAGAACTTTATTAACTTATTAAAACTTAAATAAAATGGATACCGGGAATTTAGGAATATTAGCAGGCATTGTTATTACCACGAGCTTTTTTGCAATGATCTTTGCCATAGTTTACTTACACAAACGCGAGCGCATGGCAATGATAGAACGTGGCATGGACCCACGGGCTTACAAGCCGCAATCTGCTCCTTACCAAAACTTAAAATGGGGCCTGTTGCTTGTTGGTGCTGGTGTAGGTTTGTTTTTAGCTTTCGTTTTAGATCACACCGTGTTTCGCAGCATATCTGACGACGATGTAGCAGCACTCTACTTTTCACTTATAGCCATATTTGGCGGCGGCGGCTTATTCATGTCATACCGCATAGAAAAAAAGGAAGTGCTGGATAAAGAAGATGCAAGGCTGGAGAAATAATTTTACACAATCAATTAACGCAAAAGGCCTGTCTGCTCAGCAGACAGGCCTTTTGCATTGGGCCAGGAACTATTTAAGCCGCAATAGCCCTTTTCTTAAATCGTGTCTTTATAGCAATAAACAGGATTAGCAAAACGGCAGCCCCGCTGCCGGCTACGGGTAGGTAATCGCCATGTATTACGTAAAAAGTAAGGTCGGAATTTAGGTTGATATCCTGTTTGATGGCTGTTTTGGTCCACCATTTGGTTTGCTGCACAATATCGCCGCGCTGGTTAATAAATGCTGAGATACCCGTATTGGCCGACCGGGCCACCCAGCGGCGGGTTTCAATGGCCCGCAGTTTGGCATAATCCAGGTGTTGGTCTTTACCAGATGTGTTTTCCCACCAGCCATCGTTGGTAATAACGGCTATAAACTGCGCCCCCTTTTTAACCGAGCGCGCAACATACGCCCCCCAGATAGATTCGAAACAAATCACCGGGTCGGCGCCTATCCCGCTTTGCGAATAGAAAACATCGGCATCTGCCTGGCTGCCATACGCCCCGGTGGCGCCGCCAAGATGCTCAAACACGGGCTTTAAAAACGACAGCGCTTTACCAAACGGCAATGATTCGGCCCCCGGCACCAGCCGCGATTTATGGTAAAATTGTACCTTATCCCCATTTTCGATATTCAATGCCGAGCTGAAGCTATCTGCAAATACGCCCGGCTGTTGCGTTTCGCTGGCTGTTGCTGTTTTGCGGGTATTGTATAACTTGTAGGTTTCGGCCCCGGTTAGCAGGTTTCCGTTTTTATAATTGCGCAAAAAAGCATGCGCCTGCCGGTAATATGGGTTTTGCTGAATCCTATCCTCATCTATATATTCGGGGATGGCAGTTTCGGGCCATAAAAAAAACTCAGTGTTGGGTTGTGCTATCTGTTTTGAAAGGCCGATCATAATATCAATTTGCCTGGCAGCGGGAATGGTGCCCTCTTTTTCATAGGGATCGATATTGGGTTGAACGGCAACAATGTTTGATGGATTGTTTTGCTCTGTGTAGTTATAATAAATGCATAACGATAAACCCATCGGCAAAACAATGGCCAGCACAAACCCGCTGACGAGCTTTAACCGGAGTTGTTTTGTTTGTGCCTCGCGCAAGCCAACATAAATTAAAAATGCCAGGATATTTACCACCCAAACCCAAATGGTGCCACCATAAACCCCGGTGTACTCATACCACTGGATCCATTGATGGCTTACCGCAAAGCCATTACCAAGCGTCATCCACGGGAAATTTAAATCCCAGCTTTGGTGCAGGTATTCATAACCTATCCACAGGCAAACCAGGCCGGCTAAGCCCCAACTGCGGCCGGTTAACAACCGCAGGCGATAATATAACCAGCAGGCAGTAGCCATTAGCAGTGGCCCTAATGAATAAGGTATTAGGGTAACCGGGATAGCTGCCAGGTTACCAACCTGTTTTAACGCGTTGTAAACCCAGTAGATAGATGCTGTGTTCCATATAAAAAAACCAATAAATGTGGTGTTAAAGATCTGTTTTCCTTTTTTTGCAGAGGTGGACTGGATAATGTTTTCCATTGCCAGCAGCATAGGCACAAAACCAATAAAAAGCAGGAATGTTGTATAAGGCGTTGGTGGCCATGCTATCCACAATAACAAACCGGAGAGTATGGCTAAGGGAAGCTTTTTTTTCATTAATATATATCAGGGAGTTCTATTTGAAGGTATCGCCCGGGTTTGCAAATTTATCGGCATTATATTTTTCGGAGTTCCCTTTCGGGATAGATAAAGACTGCCATTTTGATCCGGCTATCATTTTCCCGATAAATACAATCTGGCCTATATGGTACGGATAATGGGCCAGCTGTCGGTTAATGGCATCTTCAATCCGGTGCGGCTCGTTACGGATTTTTACTGTTTTTTCCCAATCTTCGGCTGTTAGCGAATTTAGCGCGTTAAACAAACAATCCCAGCCCTGGTCCCAGGCGGTCATTACCTGTTCGCGGGTGTTAATGGTATCTTCAAATTCCGTATCGCGGTTTCGCCATTCTTTTTCACCATCTGTAATCAAAAAGTTAGTCCAGCGGGACAGCATGTTGCCCGATAGGTGCTTGATGATAATGGCGATGCTGTTACTTTCGGCATTAAACCGCCAAAACAAGTCGGCGTCGTTTAATTGCGTAAATGTTTTTTCGCCTAACTTTTTGTAATAGGCAAACTGCGTAATGGCACTATTTAAATAAACCTCCATATGCTATTCTTCGTCGTTATCGTCGTCTTTGTACTTGTTCTTTGTAGGCTTCGGCTCGGCCCCGGCCACACACATTACAAACTCGCCTTTTAGCGGATGTGTTTCAAAATATAATTTTATTTCGGCAACTGTTCCGCGCACGGTTTCTTCAAACATTTTAGTCAGCTCGCGCGATACGGAGATTAGTCTATCTGCGCCAAAATATAGCGCCATTTCGTCCAGCGTTTTCAATAAACGGTGCGGCGATTCATATAGTATGATGGTGCGCTCTTCTGTAGCCAAAAACTTGTAACGGGTTTGTCGCCCTTTTTTCAAAGGCAAAAAGCCCTCGAAACAAAATTTATCAGTAGGGAACCCCGAATTTACCAGCGCCGGTACAAACGCCGTGGCGCCGGGCAGGCACTCCACATCCAAATTGAACTTCAAAGCCTCGCGCACCAGGAAAAAACCCGGATCGGATATCGCCGGCGTACCGGCATCAGATATCAGCGCGATATTTTTCCCCTGCAGCAAAAATTTAATGATCTCATTTGACGACTGGTGTTCATTATGCTGATGGTGCGCAAACACCTTCTGGTGAATATCAAAGTGTTTTAACAGCGGTGCCGATGTACGCGTATCCTCGGCCAATATCAAATCCACCTCCTTCAACACGCGAAGCGCTCGAAGGGTGATGTCTTCTAAATTGCCAATTGGTGTGGGTACTAAATATAATTTGCCTGGCATTTCAGTTTGCAGTTAGTAGTTGTCAGTTCGCAGTTGATATTTTGCAGCAGGCATTGATTTGCTTGAAAAGGCATATCCGCCGAATCATGGAAAAAAACTGCAAACCGCACACTGCAAACCGCCAACTGATTATATCTTTGCCTAAAAAATAAAATAATGCTGCAAGTTAGTTATATCCGTGATAACAGGGAACAGGTTTTGGAACGTTTGGCTGTAAAAAATTTTAAACAGCCCGAACTGGTTGATGAGATAATAGGGTTAGATGACAAACGCCGGTCCACCCAAACCAGTATGGATAACGTTTCGGCCGAGGCCAATGCAGCATCAAAGCAAATTGGCGACCTGATGCGTGCCGGTAAAAAAGGCGAGGCGGAAGAAATAAAAGCCAAAACCGGTGCCTGGAAAGAAGACATCAAAAAATTTGGCGACCTGCTTGCTGCTACCGAAGAAGAACTTTATCAAAAGCTGGTATTACTCCCCAACCTGCCGCACACCTCGGTACCTAAGGGTTTAACGCCCGAAGAAAACGAAGTTGTTTTAGAGAATGGTGCTAAACCGGAATTGCCCGCCAATGCTTTGCCGCACTGGGAACTGGCCGCAAAATATAACCTGATTGATTTTGAACTGGGTGTTAAAATAACCGGTGCTGGTTTCCCTGTTTATAAAAATAAGGGAGCTAAACTACAGCGCGCGCTTATCAATTATTTTATTGACGAAGCCGAAAAAGCAGGGTATGGCGAAGTGAGCGTACCGCTAATGGTTAATAAAGATTCTGGTTTTGGAACCGGGCAACTACCCGATAAAGAAGGACAGATGTATTTTGTAAATGAGGACGAGCTATACCTGATCCCCACTGCCGAGGTACCTATCACCAACATCTTCCGCGACGTAATATTAAAGGGGGATGATTTACCGGTTAAACATTGCGGGCACACGCCATGTTTCCGTCGCGAAGCCGGCTCTTATGGTGCGCATGTTCGTGGGCTAAACCGCCTGCACCAGTTTGATAAGGTAGAGATTGTACAAGTGGTGCATCCTGATAAATCATACGAAACCCTGGAGCTAATGAGCGCTCATGTACAGGGCTTGTTACAACATCTTGGCTTACCATACCGCGTGCTACGCTTATGCGGCGGCGATATGGGTTTTGCATCGGCTTTAACTTATGATATGGAAACCTGGAGCGCGGCACAACAACGCTGGCTGGAGGTATCATCCGTTTCAAACTTCGAGACGTTCCAGAGCAACAGGCTGAAACTGCGTTTCCGTAATGCCGAAGGCAAAACACAATTGGCGCATACGCTCAACGGAAGTGCGTTGGCTTTGCCACGCATTGTTGCTACTTTATTAGAAAATAACCAGACTGAAAAGGGGATTAAAATACCAGAGGTATTGGTACCTTATACGAAGTTTGAGTGGATTGATTAACTTCTTGCAACATTGTAAATAATGTCATTGCGAGCGCAGCGCGGCAACCTCATCGCCAACAGATTTAAAGCGCTTGCAATGACATTTATCCATAGCACTCTTATTACTGCCATAGCACTTACGCCCTTTTGTCATTGCGAGCGATAGCGTGGCAATCTCGTCGCCAAACCAGGCTAATATGCAGGTCAAACAGCTAATCATACCACCCATCGCTCAAGTCACTCCACGATGAATTAAGGCCCACAATCAAATCAATTTTCTTTTGCCGGGAGCCCGCTTTTAATTGTTTCTCCCGCGCAATAGCGTCCTGTATCCATTGAAATTCTTCGTAATAAACCAACTTGTCGCATTTATATTGAGCGGCGAAGCCATTATTAACTTTTTGCTTATGTTGTGCAATGCGGCTTTGCAAATCGTTGGTGACGCCAATGTAGAAGACCGTATTGGCTTTATTTGATAAGATGTAGATATAGTATTCGTGAACCTTCATGATTGATATGCATGGCGGCCTGGGCTGGCGACGAGGTTGCCACGCTGCGCTCGCAATGACAAGTGGGTAAATTTATTTGCTAACTTGATGCTTTTACCAGCAAAGGCATAACAGGGGCGTCGAAAATATTGGTAAAAGCATTTACAAAGCCGCTGCTCTTTTCGGTCTTATTAAAATCTTCGGGATAAAAAATGTAATCAACCCCCAGTACTTTTAAAAGGCTATCAACCTTGGTATGCTCCTTTTGCTTGTAACAGCAAATTTTTATTTTATTGTAAGCGGGGTTTGATTGTAAACGGCGCAATATCTTTTCGATGTCGGCGTTTAGATGATCATAGTCAAAAATTACCAGGTTGGGTTTCTGCTCGTGAATGGACGGAAAAATATGACTTGTTGACGAAATATGTTTAAATTGTTTATTGTTCGGCAATAACTCAACCGAAAAAGTATCGGGAGCAACCAATAGCACATTTTTAGACCGTACTCGGATCATGATCAATCAATTAAGGGGACTTAAAAGTAATTTTTAAAGTGCACTTTGTCAACAATTTATTGCTTATTTTAAAAAAATAATGCAAAAAAGTATAGTTTGTTGCGAATTTAATAGGCTGACAGACACATGGTTTCTTTGGGGTTAAATTTCTTAATTCAAAAAGCGACCCGCGGTTGTCATCGCAGCTTATACGGCAGGAAACAGGAAATGTTACCGCGGGCCGGTTGGTTTTTACAATGACTTTGGGGAGACGGATTTAAACTATCCGTTTTGCATTATCCTTCACAAATGTATCCCAGCCCGAGTATGATTTTTTACTGCCCGAAGCCGATTTTGTGGCGGTACCCATTCTTTGAAAGGAATGGCAAACAGCCACAGCCAGGCCGTCGGTTGCATCTAAAAAATCGGGGGTTTCTTTAAACTTTAGCAAGTTTTGTAGCATGGCGGCAACCTGCTCTTTAGTAGCATTTCCGTTGCCGGTTATTGATTGTTTTATTTTGCGGGGGGCGTATTCGGTAATATCTAAGTTGCGCGATAGCGCAGCCGCAATAGCCACACCCTGCGCCCTACCCAGTTTAAGCATTACCTGGATGTTTTTGCCATAAAAGGGCGCTTCGATAGCCAGGCAGTCTGGATTGTAATTATCTATGAGGGCAACGGTTTTTTCAAAGATGCGTTGCAGCTTGAGCATATGGTCGTCAAGCTTTTCCATCTTTACTACACCAAGGGCAATAAGTTCTATCCTGGGACCGGTTTCTTTCACCAGGCCGTAACCCATAACGGCTGTTCCGGGGTCGATCCCTAAAATAATACGCTCTTTTGTGCTGGCCTGCTGCATACCCCTCAAAGGTAACCAATCAAAGCAAACTATCGTGCAAAATGGCTATATATTGCTCCCGCGATATCATGCGCGCACCCATAGATTCCAGGTGGCTGGTATGTACCTGGCAATCTATCAGTTTAAATTTTCCTGTCCCGCACAAATATATCAACGCCGTTTTTGAAGCGTTGCTAACACGGCTAAACATGCTTTCGCCACAAAAAACACCGCCAACCCATACGCCATATAAGCCGCCAGCCAAAGCACCATCCTCCCAAACTTCAACAGAATGCGCATAGCCTTCATGATGTAACTTAATGTAAGCCGCTTCCATGTCGCTGGTAATCCAGGTGCCGTCCTGCCCTTCGCGCGGCGCGTTTGAGCAGGCCTTTATCACATCGGCAAAGCAAGTGTTGGTTGTAACCCCAAACCGGTTTGAACGCAGCACCTGGCGCATCGACTTGGAAATTTTTAATTCATCGGGATACAGCACAAAACGTTCATGGGGCGAGTACCACAGGATAGGCGAATCGTCGCTATACCAGGGGAAAATACCGTTTTGGTAAGCTAACAACAGCCGCTGGGTTGATAGGTCGCCACCTACAGCCAAAAGCCCGTCTGGTTCGGCCAGACCGGGCTCCGGAAATAGTAAACGTTCATCAAGCCTGAATATCATCGGGCGCAAATTTAAGCTTTGCGGCGTATCACCAGTTTTTTATTTTGCGCTTTGGCAATGGCATCAAAGTAGGCCTGCATTTCGTTGTATTTGACAGCAGGGATTACATGGTTGGTTAAATTAAACAGGGCGATACTTTTTACCTGCTTCTTAGCTGCATCGTAACTGTACTTGATATCATAATTGCCATAGCTGAATTTTAAACTTTGATTTGTCGGTAAGGTTTCAACCTCAAAATCTACAGGTAAATCGATAATGGTAACACATGATTTTTGAACCGGGCTGTTAAAGTAATAGTTGGTAGTCCTTTTTTCCTGGTCTGGAATGGTAACATCCCACAATGAAAAAGCAAGAGGCCTGTAAAATTGTTTATCGCCGCTGGCCATGTCGCAAAATTTATCGTATTCCAGTTCAAGCGTTACGTCTTTTATGCCGTTCCTGTCGTTTGATGGATTGTAATTAAAAACAGAGGGCTGTTTAATGTGGAGCTCTTTAAGCAAATACTGTTTTTGTTCATCTGTTTTATAATTTGGCAGGCGGTCTACAAACATACGCCTGTACTCTCCTGAGCTTAAAATTTTAATAACTGCTTTAGCTCCGCCATCTGCATCTAATGTAAGATGAACTTCACTATCGAAGGTATTGTCTGCGGCTTTACTTTTGGGAGTGCTTACCAGCTTTCCGCCATCTTCAGTAATCAGCAGGGCATTCCGGTTTTCGGTAAATGGGCCAAGCTTGCCAAACGCGGTGGTGCTGCTGGTACATTCAAGCCAGGTAGTATCATTCTTAAAGGGGATACACAAAATGGCATGATTAAACGAGTTATTAGGAAATGCCTGGTCAACCGGTTCTGCGTTATTGCCGGCCCTTATAACGGCATAATATGCATTAATATTAACAGCCTTTAATAACGAAAACATGTAATTTGAAAGCGCTTTACAATCGCCATATTTTTTTTGATCAACAAAAGTGGCCGCAAATGGCTTGAAGCCTCCAATCCCTAATTGTATGCTAACATACCGCATACTTTTTTGCATATAGTTATACAAAAAACGGGCTTTGTCTTTGTCGGTTTTAATGGTATCGGTCATCTTCTTTACCTCCGCAATGCGCTCGGGGCTTAATGTGCAAACGTCATCATTTAAAGCCTTTATCCAGTTACCAAATGATTTCCAGGTGGTAAAATCGCCGGGATAACCAAAGCAGTCAAATGAGCTTGTTGCAAACGTTATTTTGGGTAATATATTCCAGGACAAAACATGCTCTTCCTTTTTTATAGCCTTAATATTTTTTACGGTCCAGGTATAGCTCTCCAGGCCGTCTTGCGTTCCTTTAACCGGCATAACCGAGCAATTACTGTTTTTATACCTGAAACCTATGGCGGGGTTATAAGCAATCTTGTATGATGACGACTGCACAGATTGTTCTACCTTATCCTGAATGTACCAGCTACCTATGCCAATGAAGCTGCTTATATCTTCTTCGTATTTCACCTCAATTGTAATGGGATACGAGGCTATGGCGTGTTTTATGGCCAAAAAGCGCTCATCAGTAACTATTGTTTCGTCGTTTGAGGCCGATCCGTCATACATGTCGCTTTTATGGTATTTTTTTAGTGACACGCCAAGTGCATTATAAATATGCATTTCGAGACCCGAGTAAGAGTCATATTTTTTGTTGTAACCCATTTCGAGGATTGCCTCATTGTCTCCTTTTTCGTTAAGGATGGTAATGATGCTATGGTGTTTTGATACCATTTTGCCAGGGCCTTTAACAATAACCTCATCGCTTGAATACCTTAACACAGAGTTAGCATCCTCTTTCAAAGAATCTGGAATAGTAGCAGCGATGTATAAATCTTTAGGAATGTTTTTATCCTGGCTATAACTGTTGGTGTATAGTGCGCATAAGGACACCGCAATTAGCAGCAGCCTGGTATAATATTTAATAAACATAATTTTATCAGCCTTTTTTAAGTACAATCTGTTCGTTAAGCATATCATACATCTTTTTACAGAATTCACGGAACTCGGGGTAATTCTCTTTAAAATACATCGATTTTTTATGATCGATGCTAAAGCGCACCATTACCGAGCCTTCCTGCTCAGCAACCATGCGTTTAAAGGTAACAGTGCCATCCGGAATGGCCATGCTGATGCTTTTGGGCAGGGCGTCAATTTTATACCCTGTTGGGATTTTAAAAATGCCGGTTATGGCGTAGTTGTCCCGGTAACCGAAATCAATGTCGGTAAAGCGGTCTTCGGCCAAAAACGGGTTGGTTTTAAGACCGGTAAATAAGTTTGGATTAAAATAGATGTAATTTTCATCGCTGCCCGTAAGGTCGAGGTTGAAGTTAAACTTCTGTCTTAACGGCAGGGTATCAACATCCATATCCTCAAAAGTAAGCCCCGATATTTTAAGGCTATTGTTGTCCTCTCGTAAATAGTCGTTATACTTTTTTTCACCATCTGTTTTATACTTTTTGGTATACCTTATTTTGTTATAGCTAAAGCTGCTGATATCGGCACTGCCGCTCATTTTGCCGTCGGGCTTAATTTCGGCATTCAATAAAACAATCTGGCGTACAGGCTCTGGTTCCTGCAAAAATGAGAGATCATATATCTTATTGGTATCATCAATATAAAAGCCAAACGAGTTTAAAAAATTATCGGGCACTTTGTTATAAAGATTGTATTTGCTGGTAGCATCAAGGGCGTAATATTTAGCACTATCAACAGGGATATAGGCTATCATGCTGTTAAACTGATAAATGCTTGGGTAGGCAGGATTTATGCGGCCGTTTTTGCGGGTGCTTACCATCATTGGGTAAACAGTTAATCCCGATTTTTTAAGCAGATGATAAAGCACGATATTTATTTCGGTAGAGTTTCCCGTTTTCTTTTCCCATGCTTTTGGGACACCATCGTACGAGTAATATCTATACGATTCATTCCATTTCATTGTGTTTTTGACCTCATTAAAAATGTATGCTATTTTTTCATCATCGGTTTTTAAGGCCTTTGCTTTATTGATGATGACTTCTTCGCCGGCAATTTTCCGGTTCAACTGCCCCCCGAAATCTTCGTCGTCAATCATGTTTTCACCTACCTTTTTCCAGGAGTCCTGGAAGTTTGGGTAAAAATAACCGGGGATATGGATGCTCAGCAGCTGGAAAAGAATACGCTCGGAATTATCATTGCGGGCGTCCATAAATGGTTCGTCTTTTAACGAAAGGATATTGGCAAGGGCTTCTGTATGCGTATTTGATGAGTTTGTTTTATCAACCACATAAGGCGAGTGAATGTTTGGTAACCTTTTATAAGTTAAGATGTCGGGTATCTTGGTGTTTAATTCACTATAACGGGTAGGCAAACTGTTTTGGAAATACCAAGAAGGAAAATCGTCCAGATAGGCACTGGTTAAGGTGTATTTAAACTCAATTATGCTTCCTGGCCTTACATTAGGAAACGCGAATACCATAGCCGAACGAACCTTGTCCTCAGCCTCGGTAAATATTTGTTTTTTATCAACCTTAATGATTTCAATGGCGCCATTGGTTAAATTGATGGTTTGTGCCTGCAACCCGGTAATATACTGTCTATGATTATAGCTGTAATATTCTATTCGGATGTTAGCTTCGTCCTTACCATTATCGTTAAAAATTTTGATGCGTTTATGCCTTTCGGTAACGATGTGGTATTGCGTATCAAAATAAGTGTCGCCTTTGTCAAAAAGAATTTCGGCATTGGCGTCGGGCTCAAAAGCGCATTTGGTCATCTCCAGGTCAGCTTTATCAACTTTGCCATAAGATTGAGCGGTTGGTATAGGGGTCGTAGTTTGTGCGTTTGCGATGATTGCTAAAGACCCCAGCAATAGCAGGGGAAGGATTTTGTTCATTTGTTGATAAGGTTTAATCAGCACGAATATAATAATACGAAAATGATTATTGTTAAAATAAATAAAACAATTTGAAAGGCCTCTTGTATGCGCGGGTTTAAATCTTTTTAAATACAATCTGTTCGTTAAGCATATCGTGCATTTGCTTATAAAACATCCTTAATTCGCCATAATCCTCTTTGCCATAATGCCCTTTGGTTCGGTCAATAACATATCTTACGGTTAGATAGCCATCTTGATCGGCAATGAAGCGTTTAAAACTGATGCTTTTATCGGTCATTACCATGCGCATACTTTTAGGTAGCGCCTCGGTTTTGTAGCCAGCGGGTATTTTGTAATAGGCATTTAACTCATATCTGTCCAGATAGCCAAAATCGATATCTGTTGCACGGGTTTCACTTAAAAAAGGGTTAGTACGCATGGGGGCAAACAGGTTGGGATTAAAATATATGTAAGTCCCGTCTGATCCTGCCAAATCTAAGCTAAAGGTGACGCTTTGGGTTAAAGGAAGGGTGTCAACCTCCATGTTGTTCATTTTTAAGGACGATATTTTAAGATTGTTGTCATTATCCCGGATAAAATCCGTGTATTTTTTTTCGCCATCGGTTTTATATCGTTGCGTGCTGTTTATCTTGTTGTAGCTAAAGCCAATTATATCGGCGGTACCGGTAACCTTGCTATCGGGCAATATATCGGCTTTTAAAATAACTACCTGGCGTACAGGCTCGCTGTTTTTAATAAAAACGATATCGTACTGGTTTGTAGCCTTATCAATATACAAACCAGATGAGTTAAGCAATTCATCCGGTGTTTGGTTGTATAAATTATACTTGCCGGTTGCATCAAGAATATATTCTTTAGCAGTATCAACGGGTACATAAACCACCGCCCTGTTAAACTGGGACAGCGAGGTGTTGTAGCGGTCAATTTTACCGTGACTGCGCGTACTTACTATCATTGGGTACGCCTTTACGCCCGATTGTTTAAGCAGATGGTACAAAATGATGTTTACCTCGGCTGAGTTCCCCGTCTTTTTTTCCCATGCGCGATAGGTGCCATCATTGGTGTACCAGCGGTCGGCCCCATCCCACTTCATCGCGTTTTTTACCTGGTTAAAAACAAAAGCGATTTTCTCGTCGTCTGTTTTTAAGGCTTTTGCTTTGTTAATGATAATTTCTTCGCCGTTAAGTTTTCGTTTAAGCTGGCCGCCAAAATCTTCATCATCGGCAATTATGCCACCAACCTTTGCCCAGGTATCCGAAAATGATTTGTAAAATCCGTAGCTGGATTTTACAGATGTAAGATTAAAATGTAACGACATCAGGTTATCGGCATACGAGCGCATATAGGGTTCGTCATGTAGCGACGGAACGTTTATTAAAGCCCGTTTGTCCTGCTCCTGGTTGTAAAGGACCGGGTTGATGCCTCCGCCCAGGCTTCTTGATTGGGTTGAATGCTCTGACTTAAAATAGGGTTGCCAAACGTGGCGTATAACCCTGAAGTACAATAAATCGGGTATCGAAGTGTCAAGTTCGCTGTAGCGCGTGGGTATTTTTTCCTGAAAATCCCAGGAAGGGAAGTTGCTGACAGACTGTGTGCGATATTTGTATTTATACTCAATGACAGAGCCCGGTTTAACGTTAGGCATCGAAAACACAATTGCGCTGCGAACTTTATCAACAGCTTGAGTAAATATTTGCTTTTTATCTACCTTGGTAATTTCTGGCTTGCCATTAACCAGGTTGATGGTCTGGGCCTGCACGTCGGTAATATATTCCAGCCGGTTACCGCCATAAAATTCAATGCGGACGTTTGCTTCATCCTTGCCGTTATCATTAAATATTTTAATCCGTTTGTGATAATCTCCCTGGATGTCAAAAACGCCATCATAATAAATATCAGCTTTATTAAAAAGCACTTCGGCATTAGCATCGGGTTCAAAATCGCATTTGGTCATTTCCAAATCGGAGTTGTCAATTTTGCCAAAAGGCATAAAGGTTGGGGTTGTTTGCGCCGAAACAGAACCAGAAAACGCAATAAGGGCAAAGAGGGGTAAAAATTTATTCATATTATAATTGGATAAGGACTATGGTAGGCTAAATATAGCAATAGGCTGCACTTTTTTGCAAATACATTAATAAATTTTTATTTACTCTATTTTATAACTTTGCAAGGTTGTCATTGTTCAATTTTATACCAGCTATTTTGGCACAAACTATACCCTTTTATGCTATATTAGTAAACTGGCAACCAATTTGATATACCATATTTAATGAAGCAAAAATTTTACGATACTGCTGTGAAGCAGGAAAAAGCTGTTTTGGTAGGCGTGATGACACCCCACGTAACCGACGAACAGGAGAAGGAATATTTAGAGGAACTGGAGTTTTTGGTTGCAACGGCAGGCGGCGAAACAATAACTCATTTTACCCAAAAACTGCAAAGGCCCGACAGGGCCACCTTTGTGGGCAGCGGTAAGCTGGAAGATATAAAGGCTTTTGTTATTGAAGAAGAAATTGATATGGTGGTGTTTGACGATGAACTGTCGCCATCGCAATTGCGCAACATTGAAAACGAATTGCAGGTAAAGATACTTGACAGGAATAACCTTATCCTGGATATTTTTGCCAATCGTGCGCAAACCGCCCAGGCCAAAACCCAGGTGGAGCTTGCACAGTTACAATATTTGCTGCCCCGCCTTACCCGTTTGTGGACTCACCTTGAGCGCCAAAAGGGTGGTATTGGTATGCGCGGACCGGGTGAATCGCAGATTGAGACCGACAGGCGTTTGATATTGAATAAGATAGCCTTGCTGAAAGACAGGCTGAAGCAAATTGACAAGCAAAACGAAACCCAGCGCAAAAATCGCAGCCAGATGGTGCGTGCCGCGCTGGTGGGTTACACCAACGTTGGCAAATCAACCATCATGAATATGGTATCCAAATCGGAAGTGTTTGCAGAAAACAAACTGTTTGCCACGTTAGATACTACTGTAAGGAAAGTTGTACTGGAGAATGTTCCCTTCCTGTTATCAGATACTGTTGGTTTTATCCGCAAATTACCTCACCAACTGGTAGAATGTTTTAAATCGACACTGGATGAAGTGCGTGAAGCAGATATTCTGGTGCACGTGGTAGATATTTCGCACCCTAACTTTGAAGATCAGATTCGTACCGTTAACGAAACCCTGAAAGATATTGGTGCTATTGATAAACGGATGATAACGGTATTTAATAAAATAGATGCCTTTAAACCCGAAGACCACCAGATAGAGCAGCAGGAAGAGCCGCTAACGCTTGACGATTTTAAACACAGCTGGATGGCCAAAAACAACAGCCCCGCCATATTTATATCGGCCACAAAAAGGGAGAATGTAGACGAGTTCAGGACTTTGCTTTATGAAGAGGTGAAGGCGATACATATGGAACGGTATCCGTATGATCATTTGCTGTATTAGAGGCAGCAGATGTGCAGATGACAGATTTCAGATGTGCAGATTGATAATGTACCAATAAAACAAATGATAAGAATCTTCAAATACATAGAAGAGTTAGACTGTTTTGTCGCAAATCCCGCCTATAAAGATATCGCCGATTATCTTGGCTTAAATGAAATGGGTGAAATGGCGTGGATAGGAAGGTTTTTCACAATGGATAATGATTTTGGCGAGCATTGGTTTGACAATTGGGACTTACGAGAAGCCATTGAAGAAAAAGCAGGCAAAATGGGCTTCGATGTTACAGAACTTTATTTTGTAGAAGCAGATCGATTTAAAGATAACAAAGATGGTCCTTGTCATACATGGACGGCAAGGGCTTTGTTTTGGAAGGATGTTCTGATGTCGCTTCACTTGGGACACGAAACTATATTTTTAGAGGCAAGAAAGCTTAACTCAGAAAGACAGGTGCTTATCCCGGAAGAGTATATCGATGATCTTGAAGATAGAATACAAAAGATAAGAGATAATAATTAGCACTTATCTTTGTATCCTATTGGTAAAAATGTCATTTACTGTCGTTAAGTACGGACATCGCTTCGTTAAACTCACAATCCGTCAAAAAAGCATCAGAAGGTAACTGGGCGATCTCGTCAAAAAGGCCATTTAGGCTTTTCTTCATTTTTTTTACAAAAGCAGAGGGGCCCCTGCAGCTAAAATCTCATCAATTGAATACGATTTAACATTGGGTGAATATGGTACTTTTATGATTTTGCTTTCTTCCTTTTTCATTGTGAGCCCTCCTCAAACAAACATACAAAAAACGGCTTAAACAAAGTTTGTATTCTATTAGGTTAAAAATAAAGGGAAATTTATCGCCGGTATAAAATTATTCTTCAAAGCCGTATCAAAAAGCAGCTTTATCGCTTTCCTTCCCTCCTCGCCTAATTCTACAGAATATTTATTTACGTATAATTCAATATGCTTGTACATGACCTCTTCGCTCATCTCCTGCGCGTGCGAACGGATAAACTCCAGGCCCGACTTTGGATTGGCAAAAGCAAACTCAACCGATTTGCGTAACACCCGGTTTAATTTATGCTGAATAGCTGCCGGCAGGTTACGGTTGGCAACTATGCCGCCAAGCGGAATAGCGCAGCCGGTTTGTTTTTCCCAGTGGTCGCCCAGGTCGATAATCTTTTTTAGGCCTTTATCCTGGTAGGTGAAGCGGTTTTCGTGGATGATGAGGCCGATATCAACCCGGCCTTCCAGTACTGCGTTTTCGATATCAGAGAAAACAAGCTGAACCTTATTTGTAGCATTTGGAAAAGCGTTGCCCAATAAAAAGTTGGCGGTGGTATACTTGCCGGGGATGCCGATTTTAAGTTGTGAGTTGTGAGTTGTAAGTTGTGAGTAGAGTTTTTCCGGGTCTGCTTTGCAGATCAGCATTGGTCCCACACCAAAGCCTAATGCGCTGCCCGAATCAAGCAGTACATATTTATCGGCCACGTAAGCAAACGCATGGTAGCTGAGTTTGGTAACATCCAATTCGCCGCGGAAGGCTTTTTGATTCAGGGTTTCTACATCATCATAAAAAACCTCAAACTCCAGGCCTTCAGTGTCAATTTTATGGTGAATGAGGGCATCAAAAATAAAGGTATCGTTTGGGCAGGGCGAAAAACCGAGAGTTAGTTTCATAATACGTTATAAGTTGTACGTGTTACGTTATACGTTTTTAAGTTGCACGTCAAACGTATAACCTCAACCTTAATTAAAGCTCAATAATGGCTTCAATCAGATCGATGGCAAAGGTATTCAGATTTTTTATGGCAAGCCCTATCTGCCAGCTGTCGCGGTTACGCTTTTCTACATAATTTGACACAGCCCTGATCTGGATACAGCGCACGTTAACCTGCCGGCAGGCGTAAAAGAAAGCCGCGCCTTCCATACTTTCCAATTGGGGATTTAAACGCTCCTGCACTTTTTTGATAGATACATCATTGCCATGAACGGTATTTACAGTAATGGCCCTTGCTTTTTTTAAATAGAAACTACTTTCAACTTCATCTAATGAGGTTGTTGGTTTATAGGTAACCTCGCCAAAGCCCAAAACGTTCATTGGGATAAACAGTTCATCGTCTTCTGCCCCGGTTTCGGCAAATGTGTCTTCGGTTACTTCAACAACACTGCCGGGCTCAATACCCCTGTCGAAGCTGCCTGCGATACCCAGGTTTATGGCAAGGTCGTATTTTTGATGCGTCAAGTGTTGCCCCATGGCGAAGGCTGTTGGCACCATACCCGCGCCGGTTATCAATACATCTATCTTGTTACCGAAGTATTTGGCCAATGGTTCAACTTCGGGCGCCGTTGCGGCAACAACTAATATAAGCATATTGCTTTTGTGTGTGTTTTATTTACAGATTTTTGACCACGAATATAAAACAACTGGCCTGTTTTTGTTTTGTATATTTGCACCCACTTAATATTATGATGATACATATAACGCGCAAGGAACATTTTAATGCCGCTCACCGGATGTACCGTGAGGAATGGAGCGCTGAAAAAAACAATGAGGTATTTGGCAAGTGCGCAAACCCCAACTGGCATGGTCATAATTACAATTTATTTGTAACTGTTAAAGGTGAAGTTACACACGCCACCGGTTATTTGATGGATTTAAAAGAGCTTAAGGTTATTATTAACGAGCACGTTATTGAAAAGCTTGATCATAAAAACATCAATATGGATGTTGAGTTCATGGCAGGCAAAATGGCATCGACGGAGCTGCTGTGCATCGAGATTTTTAACCAGCTTAAGGCGCCTATTGAGGCCTACGAAGGAGTGTTTTTACACTCGGTAAAACTATATGAAACTGAAAATAATTCCGCGGAGTATTTTGGCGGATAACCGGATAAAATGATTGATAAAAACCATATCCCCGACCGCGATGACGATATTGACGGTTATACCAAAATAGACAGGTACAATCCGCAACTGATCGAAAACCTATCGGCCCATTATCTCGACGTTTTAAAACAAATTGGTGAAAAGCCTGAACGGGAGGGCTTGTTGAAAACGCCGGAACGAATTGCCAAGGCGATGCTTTTTCTTACCCATGGGTATGACCTGGATGCAAAAAAAATCCTGAACTCGGCCATGTTTAAAGAGGAGTACAGCCAGATGGTTATTGTAAAAGACATTGAAGTATACTCCATGTGTGAGCATCATATGCTGCCTTTTTTTGGTAAGGCACATATTGCCTATATTCCCAATGGTTATGTTGTTGGCTTAAGTAAAATACCAAGGGTGGTTGATGCTTTTGCCCGCAGGCTGCAGGTACAGGAGCGCCTGACCAACGAAATCCGCGATTGCATACAGGAAACGCTTAATCCGGTTGGCGTAGGGATAGTTATTGAATGCCGCCACCTGTGCATGAGCATGCGCGGTGTACAAAAACAAAACTCGGTAACCACCACATCGGCCTTTACCGGCGAGTTTTTAAAAGAAAAAACGCGTACTGAATTTTTAAATTTGATAAGTTCTAAGTTAAGTTAATGGTGAGTGGTTGATTAGGAGAGTAGTAAAAACCCAATCAACCACTTAACCTAATCAACTCAATCAACCAATAACCAATATAAATGAACGCATATATTTTTCCAGGGCAGGGCGCCCAATTCCCGGGTATGGGTAAAGATCTTTACGAACAATCTGAAAAAGCCAGGGAGTTATTTGAAAAAGCCAATGAAATATTAGGTTTCCGGATTACAGATGTAATGTTTGATGGTACAGCCGAAGATTTGGTACAAACCAACGTTACCCAGCCTGCCATATTTTTACACTCGGTAATTTTAGCTACCGTTTTGGGCGATGAGTTTAAACCGGATATGGTTGCCGGTCATTCTTTAGGCGAATTTTCGGCCCTGGTGGCCGCAGGCGCTTTATCGTTTGAAGATGGTTTACGTTTGGTAGCAGCACGCGCCAACGCCATGCAAAAAGCCTGCGAAATACAACCATCAACCATGGCGGCTATTTTAGGGCTGGATGATTTTATTGTTGAAGATGTATGCCAACGTGCTACCGCAGTAGTAGTAACGGCAAATTATAACTGCCCCGGTCAGCTGGTTATATCCGGCACAATTGAAGGCATTGATGAAGCCTGCGAAAAATTACTTGCGGCAGGTGCTAAAAGAGCTTTAAAGCTTAAAGTTGGTGGCGCTTTTCATTCGCCATTAATGGAATCGGCAAGGGTTGAGTTGGAAGCGGCAATTGTGGCTACCGAAATTAAGGCGCCGGTGTGCCCTATTTACCAAAATATTGATGCCAAACCGTATACAGACCCGGCACTTATCAAACAGAATTTAATTGCCCAGCTTACGGGCGCAGTAAGGTGGACGCAAACCGTTAGGCACATGCTGGAAGACGGGGCGACCTCATTTACCGAAGTTGGCCCGGGTAACGTATTGCAAGGGCTGGTAAAAAAGGTTGACAG
The DNA here is from genome assembly GCF_056404995.1 of Mucilaginibacter sp. P2_A5. Lineage (NCBI taxonomy): Bacteria > Pseudomonadati > Bacteroidota > Sphingobacteriia > Sphingobacteriales > Sphingobacteriaceae > Mucilaginibacter > Mucilaginibacter sp. P2_A5. The sequence continues at coordinate 218,598 of NZ_JBFUCY010000002.1, read as the reverse complement.
GGCAATACCCACCCAAAGCGCTGTTTTAGCTTAATAATAATTAAAAAAGGCACTATTTAATAGTGCCTTTCGTTTTGTTTTAAACTTGTAACACCTGATAACAATTTGACCACCTCCGGAAAAATACGTTTGTTGCTTACCCTGATAGGTATTGGATTGTTATTTACGGCCATTATTATCCAAAAAACCTATACGCCTGTAAATAACCTTGACCAAACTGCGCGGGAACTTGAGGGTAATTTGCACAAAAAAGAGGCTTATATTGATAAACAACTAAATGATAAGGTACAGTTTAACAAATTTAAAACCCTTGCAGATAATGACCAGGAAGCAATTAACGAAATAGAGAACTTTACCGCAAAAAAGAATACCTGGTTTATAACCACCTATAACAACCGGTTAAGTTTTTGGAGTGGCATTAAAGTTTTGCCCGATAGCCTTTGGAATATAAAAGAAGGCAGCTCATTTATTAAGCAGCCAAATGGGTATTATGAAGCAATAAGGAAAACCGAGGGCGGTTTTTCGGTAATATTTTTTATCCCCATAAAAATCGATTACACATTTACCAACCAGTATCTTCAAAACACTTTTGCTAAAGACTTAATTACCAAAGATAACATTGAACTTGCCGACCTGGGCGATAAAGACGCCTACGATGTACACAGCGCAAACAACGATTATCTGTTTTCGGTAAAGCAAAAGCCCAATAGTGTTAATTATGCGTTTATATACTATGAAGCCGTTTTTTGGATTTTAACCATCATAACGCTTTGTATATTAATCCATAATATTTGTTGCCATGTGGCGGCAAAGGGTTACGCCTGGTTGTCGGTGATATTCCTGGCGTTATTTATAGTGCTGTTCCGTTTTGTTAATTTATATTATCACCTGCCGGATTTTAGCGGCATGCTTAAACTTTTTGACCCTCAAATTTTCCACTCGGGTGTTTTGTACCCTTCTTTTGGCGATTTATGTATTAACCTGCTTTGCGTTTTTTGGTTTGTTGTATTTATATACCTGCAGCGCCGGCGACTGTTTACAGCGGCATATACAAATTCGGCAGGTTATTTTATTGTAGTTGGCTGCATCCTCTTACTTATCGCGATATCCACGTCGTTGTTAAGGTTGTTTTCAGACCTGGTTATCAACTCGGGCATTAACTTTAATGTTAATAATGTACTGGGCTTGTCATCGTTCAGCGTGGCGGGTGTTTTAATGTTGTGCTTTAGTTTTCTTATTTTTTATCTTGTTGATGACGTTGTTCTTTTTATATGCTTAAAACTGGGTGTGCCACGATTGCACCAGCTGTTACTGCTGATAGCAGGTGTTGCTATAAGCACGGTTGTTTTTGCCCGGTATTATGGTTTTAGCTTGTTTTACCTGTTATGGATGGTGCTGGTTTTGATAAGGGCATTTGGCTTTATATACCACAGAAGCAAACTTACCACTAGCGCCTTTTTGGGCGTGCTTTTAATATGTTCTTTAATATCGGCCATTAAATTAAACCACTTTGAAAGCATTAAAGAAGAGGTTGTGCGTAAAAGGCTGGTGCACCGGTTAGAAGATCCGGTTGACCATGATGCCGAAAATACCTTTATAAAGATAGAGAAACGGATTCTTGTTGACTCGGCCATTGTGCGCTACTTTAAGGAAAATGTACATAATAATGATTACCTGCTCACCCGTTTTCAGAAATTATATTTTGATGGGTACCTGTCAAAGTACGTTGTTAAAATACATGAGTATGATGCTAACGACCAGCCCCTGGCCGAAGATGACGTTCCGATAACCGGTTTCAAAGACCAGGTTGTATACAACTCATTTAAGGTTGTGCCAACATCTTATTTTTACCGGGGTACGGCATCGTTTGGGCTACAGAGTTATTTTGCAATATTGCCCATAAAAAGCAGGAATAAACAATTAGGCACCCTGGCCATTGAGTTTACATCAAAACCTCTTCAATCGTTGGGCGCCTTCCCCGATTTGTTGATAGAGGGGGCGCTGCAATCTGAAGATGAATTTAAAGAATATTCATACGCTTACTATTACGACAACCGCCTGCAAAGCCAGCGGGGCACTTATGTTTATACGCTTAATAACCCCGATTTTAAAGGGGTATTAAAAAAGTATATCATAAAAACCACCAGGATTAACAATCCCGAATGGTACAACACCTTTACAAAGTACGAACACCTTATTTATAAGCCCAACAAGCGCAACATAGTTGTAGTAAGTAAAGAAACAAACCCGCTTTATAATGGGGTAACGTCCATTACCTTCTTTTTTATGGCTTTGCTGGTATTCAGCGCAATTATCATTATCGTCAGGGGGGCATGGGTACGCGTAAGAATTTTAAGCATCAAGGATGATAAAATCCGCTGGAATTTCAGGATTAATTTTGATAAGGTACTTTATAAAACGCGCATACAGTTTGTAATGATTTTTGCGGTTGTAGTTACGCTGATAGCGGTTGGTTTTATCACCTTTATATCAATAGGGAGCCAGTATCAAAGCCAGCAGGATAAACAAATCCGCAATAAAATAACCCGTATTGCCGAGGCTTTTCAAACGGGCGCGTTAAACAGGTACATATACAACGTAAACGAAAAAAGCCAGGTTGATTTTGACATCATGGCCAAAACCTATTCAACCGATTTGGTTTTGTTTGATACAAATGGTGTACCACTGGTAACAACCCAGCCAAAAATGTACGAAGCCGGCCTGGTTGCCAAAAAAATGAACTCCCGAGCCTTTATCTATTTAAGCCGACTGCAAAAAACTGAATTTGTAAACGATGAACGGATAGGGGAATTGAGTTATAAAGCCGCTTATGCGCCTATTGTAAACTCCGGCAGGATAATAGCCTACATCCAGCTGCCTTATTTTTCGAACGAGGCAGATTATAAGGAACGCATAACATCGTTGCTGAATGTGATGATAAACGTTTATGCGCTGGTATTTATAGCCATTGGTTTATTTGCTATCATCATTGCAAGGCAAATTACCGCGCCGTTAAGCTTTATACAGGAAACATTGAGCAAAACCATTTACGGCAAAAAAAACGAACCGATAAAATGGCAGCGAAATGATGAAATTGGGGCACTGGTTAAAGAATACAACAAAATGATATCGGCCCTTGAAAACAGCGCCAACCGGCTGGCACAGTCTGAGCGTGAAAGCGCCTGGCGCGAAATGGCTAAACAGGTAGCGCACGAAATTAAAAACCCGTTAACCCCGCTAAAATTAGGTTTGCAGCTGCTTGATAAATCGTGGCGGGATAAAGACCCTAAATTTGATCAAAAATTCGAGCGCTTCAGTAAGTCGTTTGTCGAACAAATAGAAAGTTTATCGTCCATCGCATCCGAGTTTTCGGCTTTTGCCAAAATGCCCGATACCCGTATTGAGCAATTAAATGTTTTTGAAATGCTTAACCAGGCGGTTACCATATTTAAACAAATGGACAACATGCATATCATGTATCAGCAGCCTGAAACGCCCTTTATGATCAATGCCGATAAAGATCAGCTACTGCGGTGTTTTAATAACTTGTTAAAAAACGCCATAGAGGCCACGCCGGCGGATAGAAAAGGGTTGATAGATATCAATTATCTTATTACCAGCAAAAATGTGCTGCTCACCATAAAAGATAACGGCAACGGGATTCCCGAAAATATGCGCGAAAAGATATTCGAGCCCAATTTTACCACCAAAAGCTCTGGTACCGGCCTTGGGCTTGCCTTTGTGAAAAACTCCATCGAGAATGCCAACGGTAAAATATGGTTCGAAACAACCATTGGCATCGGCACAACTTTTTACCTGAGCTTTCCATCGGTTTGAGGGTAAAGGGCGAAAGGCCTGTAATTTGAGGTCAAAGGCGAAAGGTAAAGGGCAAAAGGTAGCTGCGGAAAAGGCAAAAAGCAGTTACGGTTTAATAGATAACAGGATTTGCCTAAAAAGTCTTTTGCCTTTCGCCTTTATCCTTTCACCTATCGCTTAGCAAATTTCTTCACCGTCTCCGTTATATGGGCTAAATGATGTTTGCTGTGCCATGAATATAGAGCCAGCCCCTTTTTAAGCGAAACTGTATCGCCCGAAGCGGGGTGTACAAAGGAGCGTCCCCACTCATTTTCGGTAAAGCTTTCAAATAAGGCCACCATATGAATGTGGATGCCTTCCAGTATTTTTAATGACGATTCTACCGGCAGGCGGTAATCGGGTAATAAGGCCCAATCGGCTTCTTCATAGGGTTTTATAACCGGGTTGTTTTCGGTAAGCGCCAGCTTAAAACGGGTAATGGAATTCATGTGGCTATCGGCCAGGTGATGGATTACTTGCCTCAATGTCCAGCCGCCCGTGCGGTACGGGGTATCCAGTTCCTGGTAGTTTAAACCGGCTATAGCGTTACGTAATTTGCCTGGGAGCGTGCGCAGGTCATCTATCCATTCGCGAATGTTTTCGTCGGTATAGGATGCCGGAGGGGTAAACTTCCCAATCGGGAACCTCATTTGTTCGTCTGTCATAAGCTAAAAAAAAATTAAATTAGGTATAATTTTATAGTACAGCAAGCTTTAGCCTAAATTAGCGTTCTGTACGTGTTATTTAAACCGATGATAAAAAAACTGTTTTTAGTACTGCTGCTGTTAAAATGCTCTTTTACATATGCCCAAACCATTAAAACCGACATTTTGGTAATTGGCGGAGGCCCTGCCGGTTCGTCGGCAGCCATCCAGGGAGCCCGCAGCAAAATTAAAACAGTATTGATTGAAGCGGGCCCGCAGCTATGTCCGGGCATGAACGCTCAAACTATGGTAACCATCGGCGGCGGGCACAATCTGCCTTCGGGCATCTGGGGCGAATTCCGGAAATGGGTAACGGTGTTTTACAAAAAAACGCCAGGGTATGACACCGTGTACAATGCCCCGCTCCGGTTAGAACCATACACAGGTGCGGCCATCATCAAAAAAATGGCCGATACAGTTAAAAATCTCACCATAAAGTTAAATACCACAGTTGGCAGTGTGAAAAAAGATGGGGATGGTTGGGCTGTAACGGTTAGCCAGGATTCAAAACCACAATTAATAAAAGCAAAGCTTATCATTGATGCCACAGCAAATGCTTCGATAGCCGAAAAAATGAGCATCGATTTTAAGCCTATCGATTTCAATGCCGACAGTCACCAATCCGCTGCATACCGTACCAGTATTGCAACAGGCGATAGTTATCCCGGACAAAATGGTGATAAAAAGAATACTTCCGGCAACTATCCCCCATCGCCGGCATATTGTATCCCGCTAAGCGCCATTGTGGCGCCGGGTACAGAAAACCTGTTGATAGCTGGCAGGCTTTTTCCTGAAGATGATATCCAATACCTGCCCAACTTGCTTACGTTGGGCCAGGGCGCCGGCGCCACCGCGGCGTTTTGCGCTTTTTTTAAGACAACCACACACAAATTAAACACACGCGCTGTGCAGGGCGAACTGTTGGATTTTAAAAGTTACTTAATGCCATTTGCCGATGTAAACCCGAATGATCGGTATTTTAGGGCGGTACAGCAGGTAGGGGCAACCGGTTTATTAAAAGGGGTACAAAATTTGGATAATAACGTCCCTCGTATGTTATTTATGCCCGATTCGGCAGTTAACACCGCAGATATTGAACCGGTGTTAAACGATATTTACACCCGTACTTTTTTATGGTTCAACAGGGAAAAACCAGCTGCGAAATTTACTGTTGGAAATACCCTTTCGCTTATCAGCGAGATAACCCTTGCCGATCCTAAAACGTTACACATCTCCATGGCCAAAGCCTGGAAAAACCAATACAAATTTCAATCGGATTTTGATGTTAACCGGCCGATAACCCGCAGGGAGTTTGCCGTGCTTATTAACCAGTTTTTGAACCCATTTGCCCGCACTATTGATTTATCGGGCCGGTTTGTAAATTAGGTAAAGGTTTAAGAATAGCGTACAAATGCTCGTCTAAAACAACGTTGTTTTTAATAATAGCATCTTTAAAAACGCCTTCTTTTACAAACCCCGCTTTTTCCAATACCCGCATCGATTTTGGGTTATTGCCCAATACCCCAGCCTGCAGCCTTACAATATCCAGGTTGGCAAACCCGTAATCAACTACCAGTTTTACCGCTTTGGGCATTACGCCTTTTCCCCAATGTTCCTGGCCCAGCCAATATCCAATTAGCGCGGATTTGCGGTAAATATCGTCCCTTAAATCAATACCAATTACGCCGGCAAGTTCGCCGTTAATAACTATCGCAAATTTGGTTTGCACGATGTCGGCTATTCTAAGCCGGATAAAATCGATGGCATCGGCAAGCGTATATGGTGAGGGAAAGCGATCAAAAAGAGCATTGAAGATTTCGGGATTATCAGCATGTTTTTGCAACGGTTCGGCATCCGTCAACCGTAATTCCCTTAAAATAAAACCGTCTCCTTTAATTTCCATTTGTAACAATAAAACGCCTAAAATTAGCAAAGCAAACCCAAACTGTTAAATTGCATCCGTGTAATTTATTGCACGATTTAAGACTGACTCATGAAAAAAATTATTACCCTGCTATTGCTGGCCAATACCACAGCTGCTTTTGCCCAAAAACTGGATACGCTTACCATAGAAAAAATTATGCGCGACCCAAAGTGGATTGGTGTATCGCCGTCAGATATTCATTGGAGCGATGACAGCAAAAAAATTCTTTTTAAGTGGAACATCGATAAAACAGGCCCCGACGAATTGTTTGTCATTACCCCGGCTAACACAGCGCCTCAAAAAGTGAGTATCGCCGAGCGGCGTAGCTTACCTGCCGAAAACGGTAGCTGGAATAAAAAGCGGACCCAAAAAGTTTTTGAAAAAAACGGCGACTTGTTTTTAGAGGATATTAAATCGGGCAAAACGGTACAGCTTACACGCACCGCACAGCGCGAAAGCTCCCCGGTTTTTAACGGAAACGAAAGCAGGATCATATTTTCGCAAGGCGGCAACCTGTTCGCCATGAATGTTAATGGCGGCGGATTGGAGCAACTCACTAATTTTGTTAAATCGAAAAGCAAAAAAGCCAAAGAAGAGCTTAACGAAGAAGAAAAATGGCTTAAAAAGCAGCAGCTGGAATTGTTTGATATTATTAAGGTTGAGAAAAAAGAGGAAAAACAGGATTCGACAGAGACAGCCGCATTAGAACCCAAAGGGTTGAAAGAACTGGCTTTTGGCGAAAAACGGGTGGGAAAGGTTAATTTAAGTCCCGATGAGCGCTTTGTAACGTACCGGCTTACGAAGCCGGCAGAAGGTGTTAAAAATGCCATCGTACCCAATTATGTAACTGAATCGGGTTTTACAGAGGATATTCCCAACCGTTCAAAGGTAGGCAGGCCATCGTCAACATCCGAAACTTTTATTTATGACAGGCAGCGTGATAGTGTTTATCAAATCAAAACCGCGGATATCCCCGGCATAAAAGACCAGCCCGATTATTTAAAAGATTATCCTAAAGAGCAGGAGGCCTATAAAAAGGCAAATGCAGATAGGCAGGTAACCATAGAAGGCGTGTTATGGAGCGAGAACAGCGCCCATGCCGTTGTCGTAATGTCGGCCCTGGATAATAAAGACCGCTGGATTATGCGATTGGATGCAGTCACCGGCAAGCTTAGCCTGCTTGACCGCCAACGCGATGAAGCCTGGATTGGTGGTCCGGGTATCGAAAACTCGGCGACTGGGAATGTTGGGTTTATTGATAACGATCGTTTTTATTATCAGAGCGAGGCCAGCGGGTATTCGCACATCTATATAGTTGATGTTAATAGCGGTGTAAAAAAGCAAATTACCAGGGGCAAATGGGAGGTGCAAACCCTGCAGTTATCCAACGATAAAAAAATATTTTACTTCACCGCCAATATGGATCATCCCGGATTGACCGATTTTTATAGCCTGCCGGTTGATGGCGGCACGCCAACAAAAATAACCGGGATGAAGGGCGGCAATGATGTAACCCTTTCGCCCGACGAAAAATGGCTGGCTATCCGGTACTCCTACTCCAACAAACCATGGGAATTATATGTGCAGGCCAATAAGCCCGGAGCCGGGGCGGTACAGGCCACAAACTCCATCAGTGCCGAATACAAATCGTACCCATGGCGAGATCCTGAAATCATCACCTTTAAAAACCGCTATGGCAGCGATGTTTACGCCCGCCTTTACCTCCCCAAAAAGGCCGACCCGGCAAAGCCGGCGGTGGTATTTGTACATGGGGCTGGTTACCTGCAAAACGTAACTTATTCATGGAGCTATTATTTCCGCGAATTTATGTTTAATAATATGCTGGCCGATAATGGCTATACCGTATTGGATGTTGATTACACGGCAAGCGCAGGTTACGGCCGCGACTGGCGTACCGGCATCTATCGCCACATGGGCGGCAAAGATTTAACCGACCAGGTTGACGGTGTAAAGTATTTAGTAGAAAAGTACGGGGTAAACCCCAAACACGTTGGCTTATATGGAGGCTCGTACGGAGGTTTTATTACGCTGATGGGCCTGTTTACCGAGCCTGACGTTTTTGCGGCCGGCGGCGCTATCCGTTCCGTTACAGATTGGGCGCATTATAACCACGAATACACATCCAACATTTTAAATGAACCATTTACCGATGAAACCGCTTACCGTAAAAGTTCACCCATATATTTTGCCCATGGATTAAAAGGCAATTTACTAATGCTGCACGGCATGATAGATCAGAATGTGAACTACCAGGATATTATTCGCCTTACCCAGAAACTAATTGAATTGCACAAAGAAAACTGGGAACTGGCATCGTACCCCGTAGAAGACCACGCCTTTGAACAACCCAGCAGCTGGACGGATGAGTATAAACGGATTTATAAACTATTTGAACAAACGTTAAAGAAATGATAGGACGGCACATCAATAAGTCGAGCATCACCAATTTATTTCCCATTCTTGTCATCCTGAGGAACGAAGGATCTGCCGACTATCCTTTGCCGACATGCATGACCGATAGCAAAGTTCGCAGATCCTTCGTTCCTCAGGATGACAGTTTTATATTTAGACTTTGTTCTTCTTTCATAATATCGAGGAAGGTTATCGCTGTGAACAACATCTTTGTTTATATAGTATTCTTGGCTCTAACCCTCTTTTTCACTGGCTGCTCATCCAATCAACCCAAAGTCAACAATGTTAAAATAAACCTCAGCCCCGATAAGCACTCCCTCAAAATAACCGGCCTCGACCCATTGATAGTTCAGGACATTAACCGCGATTCATCCGGAGGCAACTGGCAAAGCCTGGTGCCTGTATTTAAAATGCCGGCAGATACCGATCTGAAAAACTACCAGCCCGTGCAGCCGGGAAAATATGTGGTAAGCGATACTGTGGTAGTGTTTACGCCCGATACGCCATTCATCGCGCAGCAAACCTATTTTGTGCGCTATTATAAATATGACGCCAACAGCAAGGCCACCGATTTTATATTGGGGCATAATAAACTGGGCAGTCTGCATTATACAGATTTGATTTTTAAGCAATAACACTGTTGGGTGCGATTTCAAACCCGCATACGCTATTTTTTCCTCTGTTCCCTTTTTTTTAACCACAGTATTTGATCTTCCGTATCAGGCACTTTTAGCCCTCTGACTGTGCTTATTCGATCAATTATTTCTTTAACGTTAAGCTGATTCCCCTTTTCCAAAAGGATACTACCGGCAATTATGGAGGATCGCCCAATCCCCATCCTGCAATGAATGACAACGGAACAACCTTCCTCAATTTTTGAAGACATCAGATTTATAAAAGCATTTATCTTGCCGTCATCATTTGGGACGCTTCTATCTGGTATTGGAAAGTTAGAAAAGGCAATGCCGTAGCTGGCACAAATGTTTTTTTCCTGCCTTAAACCTAATTCTTCGATCTCCGTTGACTCCAGGAGAGATACAAGGTGATTGACATTTTGCTTTTTAAGGCTTGCGATCTCGTCATTAAGCCAATCATTCCCTCTTGGCCTCGCCATGATTCCCAATCTGGCAGCATTAGTAAAAGTTTCTATCCAGTAGATTTTAACAAGCATTAGTTGAAATTCGTGTAAACTTAGCGTATAAAATTTTTGCAGGGGGTTGGCCTCATAATGCAAACAAAAAAGATCCTCTATTCGCGGTAGGACATAATGCCCTTAGTAACAAGGCTGGCTATAAAGGTAAATAAATGTATTGTACAAAAGTTGGTTATTCGAGCTCCACGGTCTTAATAGCAAGGCTCGTTTATTGGATTGTGTACTTTTGCCTACTATATATTCCTATCAATATTAAACTAATAGCCTTCTTTGATAGTTGAAAAATTAATAATTTTGATTATATTTGCAGTCAATTAATAAAAGAGGGGGCAAATAGCCCCCTCTTTTATTTTATCAATTAAAAATTATCAATCAAAAACAGGCGGGTAATGAACATTGAAAAAAGAGTAAGGGAACTGGTAGAAGAGAAGATAGCCGATAAGCCAAATTTGTTTTTAGTGGATGTTAAAATGCACTCAAACGGAAAGCTTATTGTTTTGCTTGATGGTGATGACGGTGTAGGTATTGACGATTGCGTGGCAGTAAGCAGGCATGTGGGCTTCCATTTAGAGGAAGAAAATGTGATAGAAACCGCTTACAACCTGGAAGTATCGTCGCCGGGGATTGATTTCCCGCTTTCGTCGCCAAGGCAATATGCCAAGAATGTTGGGCGCACGTTAGGCATCAAGATGGCTGATGGTGTAAAAAGAGAAGGCGTTTTATCGGCTTTAACCGAGGATGCCATCATAATAGAAGAAAAAATAAAAGAAAAAGGGAAAAAAGCTGAAACTGTTGAGAGCGTTATCCCATTAGATAAAATAACAGAAACAAAAGTTTTAATATCATTCAAGTAGAAAATGAGCAATATTAATTTAATTGATTCTTTTCAGGAATTTAAAGATTTCAAGAACATTGACCGCCCAACCATGATGAGCGTTTTGGAAGACGTTTTCAGAAGCATGATCAGGAAAAAATACGGCACAGATGAAAATTGCGACGTAATTGTAAATACCGATAACGGTGACTTAGAGATCTGGCGCACCCGTAAGGTTATGGAAGATGGCTTTAGCGAAGATGATGACCTGGAAGTTGAACTGGCCGAAGCAAAATTGTTTGATCCGGATCTGGAAGTGGGCGACGAGCAAATAGAGCAAATTACCCTGGAAAGCTTTGGCCGCCGTGCTATTTTAGCGGCACGCCAAACACTGGTTTCAAAAATTCTGGAACTGGAAAAAGACGAAATCTTCAAAAAATATAAAGACCGCGTTGGCGAAATTGTTACCGGCGAAGTTTACCAGGTTTGGAAAAAAGAAACTTTGGTATTGGATGACGAAGGTAACGAATTGTTGCTTCCAAAAACAGAGCAGATCCCGGCCGATTACTTTAAAAAAGGCGATAGTGTAAAAGCTGTTGTTCATAAAGTAGATATGCTGAACAGCAACCCTAAAATCATTATTTCTCGCACAGCGCCTGAGTTTTTACAGCGTTTGTTTGAGCTTGAAGTACCTGAAATTTTCGACGGATTGATCACCATCAAGAAAATTGTACGTGAGCCGGGCGAAAGGGCTAAGGTTGCGGTTGAATCATATGATGATCGTATCGATCCGGTTGGCGCCTGCGTGGGTATGAAAGGTTCACGTATTCATGGTATCGTTCGCGAATTGAAAAATGAAAACATTGATGTGATTAACTTCACCAACAACATTCAGCTTTATATTCAACGTGCGTTGTCGCCGGCCAAAATCACATCTATTAAATTAGATGATGAGAAAAAAACAGCGGCCGTTTATTTAAAACCCGACCAGGTATCCTTAGCGATTGGTCGCGGCGGGCATAATATTAAACTTGCAGGCAAGTTAACAGGATATGAGATAGATGTTTACCGTGAGGCAGATGAGCATGATGAGGATGTGGATATCGAAGAATTCTCAGATGAAATTGATAGCTGGATCATTGATGAATTTAAGCGTATTGGCTTAGATACAGCAAAATCGGTGTTGGCTTTAACTGTTGGCGAGTTGGTAAAACGTACCGATCTGGAAGAAGAAACGGTAAAAGAAGTGCTATCAATATTGAATGCTGAGTTTGAATAAGCATAATAACCAAAATTAAAATCGTATTTTTGCGATAATTAGCAGAGAAAATATAATAAATGTCAGAAGACAAATCAATAAAATTAATTAAGGCGGTAAAAGAGCTCAACATTGGTATGGGTACCATTGTCGATTTTTTGGCGACTAAAGGCTATAAGGTTGATAAACATCCCATGGCCCAGCTAAATGGCGACATGTACAATGCATTGTTGAAGGAATTTGCCTTTGATAAAAGTATTAAAGAGGAAGCCAAGCAGATCAGTATCGGTAAGATAAGGAAAGAGGAAACTGCACCGCTGCCTGAAAGACCGGTTGAAAACCGCCGTTCGCGCGATTTTGAGAACGAAGAAATACTGATCAAAAATGCCGGCCAATACACCGCGCCGCAGGCCGAAAAACCGAAACCGGTTGAGCCTGTTGCTCCTGCTGCCCCGGTGAAAACCGAGGAGCGTAACGATGTATTGCCCGGAGTTAAGGTAATTGGAAAAATTGACCTTAATAACTTAAACGCAAAACCGCAGCCTGTCGCGGAAAAGCCGGTTGTAGTAGAAACGCCAAAGCCGGAACCCATTGCAGAGGCTCCAAAACCGGAGCCTGTTGCAGAGGCCCCAAAAGTAGAAGCGCCAAAACCAGAGCCTGTTGTTGAAGCACCAAAACCAGTGATTGCTGAAGCCCCAAAGGCCGAAGCACCAAAACCACCGGTTGTTGAAACGCCAAAGGCAGAAGAACCCAAAGTAGAAGCACCAAAACCGCCTGTTGCACAGGCCCCGGTTGTTGAAACCCCGGCCGAAGCACCTGCAGATGGCGATGATGAGGTAATACGGGCTAAGGCAGAGCGCCTTACCGGGCCTAATATTATAGGTAAAATACAATTGCCGGTTAATGCGCCAAAGCGCAATCCTATAGCATCTTCATCAAATTCAAACAGCGCAGATCATAAGCGTAAAAGGAAACGTAAAGATAGCCAGGGTAACCCACAGCAGGGCGGCGGTGGCAATCATCCGCAAAATCAGCAAGGTGGTGGCAATCATCCTCCGCATACCCCATCGGGTGGCGGTACCATTAATCCTAATCGTCCTGATTTCAGGAACCGGGGTAATGGCGCGCCAGGAAATGGTGGGCCACAGCAAGGTGGCGGTGGTGGAAACCGCCCTGATTTCAGAGGCAACCGTAACAATGCGCCGCAAAATACCGGCCCTAAGGAAGAACCTTCAGAAAAAGATATACAAGACCAGATTAAAGCAACGCTTGCACGTTTAAGCGGTGCAGGTAAATCGGGCAAATTTGCACAGCGGGCCAAATTCCGCCGTCAAAAACGTGATGACGTTGCCGCCAGCGCCGATGAATTGGCAATGGAGCAGGAATTGCAATCGAAGGTATTAAAGGTTACGGAGTTTGTAACTGCCAATGAGCTTGCATTAATGATGGATGTATCTGTAACCCAGATTATATCTACCTGTATGAGCCTGGGCATGTTCGTATCTATCAACCAAAGGCTTGATGCAGAAACATTAACCATTGTGGCCGACGAGTTTGGCTACCAGGTTGAGTTTGTGAAGCCACAAGATGAAGAAGCCAATCTTGATCAACCGGACGATCCGGCAGACCTAGTTCCCCGTGCTCCGATAGTAACCATTATGGGTCACGTGGATCATGGTAAAACATCATTGCTTGATTTTATCCGCAAAACAAACGTAATAGGCGGCGAAGCCGGGGGTATTACCCAGCACATTGGCGCTTATGAAGTAACCTTGCCGGATAATAAAGGAAAAATAACATTCCTGGATACACCGGGCCACGAGGCATTTACCGCCATGCGTGCAAGGGGTGCACAGGTAACAGATATTGTAATTATTGTAATTGCCGCTGACGATAGCGTGATGCCACAAACCCGCGAGGCCATAAACCACGCGCAGGCTGCAGGTGCACCAATCATCTTCGCTTTCAACAAAATTGACAGGCCAGGTGCCAACTCGGATAAGATCCGCGAGCAACTATCGGCCATGAATATTCTGGTTGAAGAGTGGGGTGGTAAATACCAAACACAAGAGATATCGGCTAAAACCGGCTTAAATATCGAACTGCTGTTAGAGAAAGTATTGCTTGAGGCCGAATTACTTGAATTAAAAGCGAACCCTAATAAACGTGCCGTGGGTACCGTTATTGAGGCCGCGTTAGATAAAGGCCGCGGTATTGTTACCACTATATTGGTACAGGCCGGCAGGTTAAAAGTAGGCGATCCGATATTGGCAGGTTGTTACAGCGGTCGTGTTAAGGCATTAACCAATGAGCGAGGCCAAAGAGTTGAATCGGCTGGCCCGTCAACACCGGTACAGGTATTGGGTATGCAGGGTGCGCCAACAGCGGGCGATAAATTTAACGTACTGGAAAGCGAAGTTGAAGCACGTGAAATTGCCAACAAGCGTTTACAATTGCAACGCGAGCAAGGTTTACGTACGCAGAAACACATTACACTTGATGAAATTGGCCGCCGTTTGGCAGTTGGTAACTTTAAAGAGCTTAACATTATTGTTAAGGGCGACGTGGATGGATCTATCGAGGCATTGTCAGATTCATTGCTGAAACTATCTACCGAGCAGATCCAGGTTAATATTATATCCAAGGCGGTAGGTCAGATCTCCGAATCAGACGTATTGCTGGCTTCTGCATCTGATGCGATTATCATCGGTTTCCAGGTTCGTCCATCAGGAAGCGCCCGTAAACTGGCCGAGGCTGAGCAGATAGATATCAGGCTTTACTCTATCATCTACGATGCCATTAACGAGATTAAGGCAGCGATGGAAGGTATGCTTGCACCAACCTTTGAAGAGAAGATTGTTGCGAATGTGGAAATCCGCGAAACCTTCAAAATTAGCAAGGTGGGTACAATTGCAGGTTGTATGGTGCTGGATGGTAAAATTAACCGTAACAGCAAAATCCGTATCGTTCGTGATGGCGTGGTTATCTACACCGGCGAACTGGCTTCACTGAAACGCTTTAAAGATGATGTGAAAGAAGTATTAACCGGTTACGAGTGCGGTTTAAACATCCAGAACTTTAATAATATCGAAGTAGGTGACATTGTTGAAGCTTACGAAAATGTAGAAGTTAAACGGAAGTTGTCATAACATCAGCTTACCGAAAAACACAAGGGGCCAATCTGTTGAAGATTGGCCCTTTTTTTATTTGTGCGCCCGGAGTTCAAACAAAGATAAAATCCGGTTAATTCTCGATAGCGGGCAGCGTTATCCCGTGGCAGACAGTGTATAGGGGTGCTGCAAACCCAAACCGGAAATCATCCCAGCTAACCTTTTGCCCGGCGATCGGCGGCTGATAAACGGTCACTGCCGAATGTGCCCGCCGCGGAACGTAAGGTCCCAATACCCCCTCTTTTTAACATATGCCCCCCTATTGTTTAACAAATGTTCCATATTATTATTTGTGTCCATTAATATTGGTGTATACTTTTGGCCACCCAAAAAACTTAATCTTACTGAAAGCCCTTATGAAAAGAAAACCAACTTGTTTTGCGATATGTGCCCAGGCAATGTAACTTTTATTAAAATAGATATGGGTGCAACCGGCAGGCGTCATCCATCACCTGATATATAAATATTTAACAGCCCTTGTTTCAATCAGTTTAATACTTCCGTAATATATTGTTGTATTTGCAATTGTAACATAATCAATACATTATTAATGTAGCAGGCCTTTTGGGGTGAGCGGTTTGATTATTAATTAAAAGTAATGTACATTTCCTTTTTATAAAAACCTAAATGATAAACAAACCACTCCTGTGCTTTTTTATCGTCTTCACTTATTTAAGTGGCCGGGCCTTTGGACAAACGGTAACGGACGACAGTACCATGCAAAAAATAGCTATTGGCCACGTAATTGATGATTACAATACTTCAATGGGGCAAATGTCGCGCCTTTATAATGGCCCCGAGTATGAGTTTTATGATCCGATAATAAAAGGGAACGCTTTTTTCCTGGATATAAACGAGTTTAAACCCGGTACGGTCAATTACGATGGGATATATTATTCCAATGTGCCAATGATATACGACATCAACAAAGACATGGTTGTAACCTTGTTGTATAATGGCTTTTCAAAATACTCGTTGTTAAACTCCCGGATCCAGGGCTTTGATTTACTTAACCATCACTTTGTGTACATCGAGTCCGATTCAACAAACCTTGCAGCATCAATAAGCAGCGGTATTTATGAAGAGGTGTACAGCGGCAAACTGCAGGTATTAATTAGATGGACAAAAAGCATTCAAAGCATATCAACTCAAACTACGCTCGAAACTTTTTTTACTGAAGCCAAAAAGCATTACTATTTAAAAAAGGGTAGCAATTACTACAGTGTAGGGGGGCAAAGCGCTTTCATGAATGTATTGAAGGATAAAAAGAAAGAATTGCAGCAATATATCAAAGCCAATAAAATTAAGTTTAAGGATAACCCCGAGAAGGCGATGTATTTGATTGCCGCGCAGTACGATCAGTTATCAAAATAAGTAAGCTTTATAAAATATTGTAGTCAACCTCAAAAAACCAGCTGTTAAACCTTAACCGGCATAAGACGTTGCGAAAATAAATATGCGAATGAAAAAAATTTACTTTTTAAGTTTTTGTTTTTTGATCCTGATGAAAGTTGGCAACGCCCAGCAAACGACGGTTAAAACAATAAGCGTAAACTTACAGCAGGCTACTATCGGGCAGTTTGTTACCGATGTTGAAGCTAAAACCGGGTATCATTTTTACTATGAACCCGCGCTGTTTGATAGTTTAAAGATAACGGTTAAGGTAGATAATAAGCCGGTTGAGGTGGTGCTTGATGCCGCATTTAAAAACACCGCCTTTCGGTATGCTATAACGGCAGACAGGCAAGTGTTTTTAACCAAAGGGCGTGAAATACAACCAGCGCTTGCCGCAGGCTTTTTTGGAGTTAAGCCCGCCGCCGCTGCGCTAAAAAATAATGTAACCACAACGGTAGCCGAATTTACCGATCAGAAAGAAAAGGCTATTCCGGAGGCGACAACCGAAAATAAATTATACGAGATAGGTAATAAAACGAACACTATTGGCCCCGGTAACGCAACGCTATCGGGCTACGTTCGCGACAGCAAATCTGGCGAGGCAGTAATTGGAGGAAGCATTTTTGTTACCAATACCAAAACAGGGGTTGCAACAGACCAGTTTGGCTATTTTACCATCAGCCTGCCCAAAGGGCGCCAGATTTTAAGCATCCGCGGACTTGGCATGCGCGATACCCGCCGGCAAATTGTGCTGTATTCTGACGGAAAGCTGATCATCGAAATGAAAGAGCAAATTACCAGTCTGAAGGAAGTAAAAATATCGGCCGAGAAGGTGGCCAATGTGCGCAATGTACAATTGGGTGTAAACAGGCTGGATATTAAGAGCATTAAACAGGTGCCAACGGTATTTGGCGAGGCCGATGTTTTAAGGGTGGTATTAACACTGCCTGGTGTACAATCAGTGGGCGAAGCTACAACCGGGTTCAACGTGCGTGGCGGATCGGCCGATCAGAACCTCATTTTGATGAATGATGCTACAATTTATAACCCGTCGCACTTTTTCGGGTTTTTCTCCTCATTTAACCCCGACATTGTAAAAGATATAGAACTTTACAAAAGCAGCATCCCCGAAAAATTTGGCGGGCGCTTATCGTCGGTGCTGGATGTTACCAATCGCGAAGGAAATAAAAAGAAGTTTACAGGTTCGGCAGGTATTGGTTTAATAACCAGCAGGCTTAATGTGGAGGGGCCTATTATTAAAGATAAAACCTCGTTCTCATTCGGCGGTCGTACTACCTACTCTGATTGGTTGTTGAAGTTGCTGCCCGACGCTTATAAGCACAGCCAGGCATCTTTTTACGATTTAAACCTCGACATCAGCCACCAGATAAACGAGAAAAACAATATTTACGTAACCACTTATCTGAGTAAGGATAAATTTAAATTAAACAGCGATACATCCTACGGGTACAGTAACCGTAACGCCAACATTAAATGGAAACATAATTTTAACGATAAGCTGTTTAGTGTTATAGGCGCGGGTATAGATAGGTATCAATATAATATTGCCAGCTATGATAACCCGGTAAACGCCTACAAGCTGAACTTCGATATCAACCAAACCAATTTTAAAGCGGATTTTGTCTATTACCTTAACCGTAAAAACACCGTTAATTTTGGTTTAAGCTCTATATTTTACAAGCTTCATCCCGGAAACTTTCAACCGAACAGCGCCAAATCATTGGTCGCACCTGATGTTATCCCTGCACAACAGGCTTTGGAGAGTGCTTTATATCTGGGCGATAAGTACGATTTTACCGAAGATTTTTCGGTAAGCGGTGGCATCAGGTATTCTATTTATAACTTCCTGGGGCCGCAGCTGGTTTACAACTACGCTCCCAACTTGCCAAAAACAAGGTCCAACCTGCTCGATAGCACTAATTACAGCAGCGGGAAGTTCATTAAAACATATTCGGGGCCCGAGATTCGCTTGTCGGCACGTTACCAGTTGGGCGATAATACTTCTTTAAAGGGCGGTTATAACACGTTAAGGCAATACATTCATTTATTATCAAACACAACAGCCATTGCCCCTACAGATGTTTGGCAACTGAGCGATCCCAATATTAAGCCGCAATATGGCGACCAGGTATCGCTTGGCCTTTACCACAACATGAAGGCAAATACCATCGAAACCTCTGTCGAAATTTATTACAAAAGGCTGCGAGATTACCTGGATTACCGCAGCGGCGCCAACCTGGTATTAAACCACCATATTGAAAATGATGTATTGGGTACCGAAGGCAAGGCTTACGGTATTGAATTTTTGTTAAAGAAAACCACAGGCAAGGCCAATGGCTGGATAACCTATACCTACTCGCGCACATTTTTAAGGCAAACCAATCCTAATGAAGGTGAGTTGATTAACGGCGGATCATACTATCCGGCCAATTTTGATAAGCCACATGCTTTTAACTTTATCGGCAACTACCGTTTTTCGCACAGGTTTAGCGTATCGTTAAACGTTACTTATAGTACCGGAAGGCCTATTACATTGCCGGTAGCCAAGTATGAATATGGCGGATCAGAGCGGGTGTATTATTCAGACAGGAACCAGTACCGCATCCCGGATTACTTCCGGTCAGATTTTTCGATGAATATTGAGGGCAATCATAAAGTGCATCAGCTAACCCACAATTCATTCACCATAGGCATATATAATTTAACAGGCAGGCAAAATGCATATTCTACCTATTTTACCACGCAGAGCGGTATTATAAGCGGTTATAAACTATCCATTTTTGCGAAGCCGATTCCGTTTATCAATTATAACATCAGGTTTTAACTAACATGTGCAGGGAGGGCAACTATATGGGTTATTTAATATTGCTTGGCGCAGCTGCGCTAAGCTGTCGTAAACTGTATGCGCCAGGCCCAATATCTTCCCCGGGTACTTACCTTGTTGTTGAAGGAGTTATTGATCCTGGTACCGATTCAACAATTATTAAATTAAGCAACACGGTTCACCTTTCAGACCCCACCTCGCAGGCTATGGAAACCAATGCCCGCTTAACGGTTGAAAATGAGGCCGGCACAAGTTATTCACTAACCGAGTTTAAGGCCGGGCAGTACCTTGCGGTGGGGTTAAATCTTGATAAAACAAAAAAATATCGCCTGCATATCAAAACCAGCGGCGGAAACGAATATGCATCTGATTACGTGCTTGTTAAACAAACACCGCCCGTTGATAGCGTTACCTATAAAATAACACCTAAGGGGCTGCAAATCCATTCAAACACACATGATGTTACCAACAGTACCCGTTACTATAGGATGGCTTATGAAGAGGCCTGGAAATATCATGCCAGGTATAACTCAGAATTAATTATAAAAAATGGCGAAATAGTGTTGCGCAGGGAAGATGAGCAGATTTATTATTGTTACCGGGGCGATAAATCGAGCAATATAATTTTGGCATCATCAGAAAAACTAACACAGGATGTAATATTTGATCATCCGATTATCCTGATTCCGCCGTCGTCAGAAAAACTGACGGTAAAATACAGCATACTGTTAAAGCAATATGCCCTTACAAAAGAGGCTTATGAATTTTGGGAGAACATAAGGAAAAATACCGAACAACTTGGCAGCATCTTCGATGCGCAACCATCACAATTAAAGGGGAATGTTCATGGCATTAGCAACCCCACCGAAACAGTTATTGGTTATGTGAGTATATCAACGGTGCAAACTAAAAGAATTTTTGTTGACAACAATCTTTTTCCGAATACATGGTACGTACCCGACGATGGTAAATGTGAAAAAAACGCCTATCGTTTAAATAATGATGGCGAAAACGATGTAGACCTTTTTATTATTAAAGGAGGCCTTATCCCGATTACCGCTATAATAAGCCCTTATCCCCGGATAATTGTTGGCTATGAGGCATCTACCGTTGAATGTACCGACTGTACACTAAAAGGCACAACAACTGCGCCGCCTTATTGGCAGTTTTGATAATAAAGAGGATAAATAGGCAGCTGGGCGGAGTTTTATAAGTAATGAGAATGATAAAAAATAGATATATAACATATTTAATTGTACTGGGCGGGATTATCATAGGGTGTAAAAAACCATATAATCCGACGGTTATAAGCAGCCCCAACCATTACCTGGTGGTAGAAGGAGTAATTGATGTTGGTGACAGTGTTACGGTTATTAAACTAAGCGAAACCGTGAACCTGGGCGATAATGTAAAAACATCTGGCCAGGCCGGCTATACGGTAACTATCGAGGATGAAGCAGGTGCTGCCAATGCCCAATTGCAGCCGATACCCGGGCAGAACGGAAAATATACATCGGCAGGGCCGTTAAGCCTTGATCAGTCAAAAAAATACAGGTTGCATATATCGGGCAACGGTAAGGAATATGCTTCAGATTATATAGCTGTGAAAAAGACACCTGCCATTGACAGCGTTGGTTTTGTGCCCAAAGGCAACAACCTGAGTATATATGTTAATAGCCATGATGCAACAAATAGTACACGGTACTATCGCTGGGATTATACAGAAGCATGGAAGTTTCATGCCAGATATGAATCGGGCCTTATTGTTGATCCCGTTACAAAAGCAATAAGGAACAGGAAGCAGGATGAAGCATCGTACTATTGTTACACCGGCGATATATCAAGTAATACAGTGATAGCGTCATCGGCCAAGCTGACCTCAGATGTGATATTCCAGGCGCCGGTAACAACTATTGTGTCTACCAACGAAAAGCTTTCTGTGCGGTACTCCATTTTATTGAGGCAGTATGGCTTAACAAAAGAGGCCTATGAGTTTTGGGAAAACATACGAAAAAACACGGAACAGCTGGGGAGTATATTTGATGCCCAACCTTCGCAGTTGCAGGGTAATATTCATTGTATATCTAATCCTGCCGAACCGGTTATTGGATTTGTAACCATCACAAACGTTCAGCGGAAGCGCGTTTTTATCGATAACAGTCAGTTGCCGGTAGCGTGGTATCCTGTTTATCCATATAACTGTGAGGCAGACACAGCACTTTTAAATAATCCGAAAACTATGCAGAATGAGGTGGCGTCAATTATAATTAACGGAAATGGCATTCCAATTTCGTCAATCGTAAACATGAATACCGTGGTTGGATATATTTATTCGACAATTGAATGTACCGATTGCAGGATAAGAGGAAAATCATTGCCTCCGCCATTTTGGAAATAATTAACAATAAAATGATTAACCGTAAATATATCTGGTTTTTGGCGATGCTTTGTGGAATAGCAGGAGGGTGTAAAAAGCCATATAATCCATCCGTGGTAAGCAGCCCAAACCACTACCTGGTGGTAGAAGGAGTAATTGATGTTGGTGACAGTGTTACAGTTATTAAGCTAAGCCAAACGGTAAACCTTGGCGATGATGTAAAAACATCGGGCCTGGCCGGTTACACGGTAACCATTCAGGACGCATCAGGGGCGCCTGTTACTACATTACAGCCAATATCCGGACGAGACGGGCAATATGCTTCGGCAACGCCGTTAATCCTTGACCAGTCAAAAAAATACAGGCTGCATATAGCAGGCGATGGCAAGGAGTACGCTTCGGATTATGTTGGTGTTAAAAAAACGCCCCCTATTGATAGCATTGGCTTTGCGCCCAAGGGCAACAACCTGAATATTTATGTTAATACCCATGATGCAACTAATAGTACGCGCTATTACCGTTGGGATTACACCGAAGCATGGAAGTTTCATGCCAAATACGGATCCGGTTTTCTTGTAGACCCGGTAACCAAAGGAATAAGGAGCAGAACAGAGAATGAAGCCGCGTATTATTGTTTTACCGGCGATATATCAAGTAATACAGTGATAGCGTCATCGGCCAAGCTGAGCTCAGATGTAATATTCCAGGCGCCCGTAACAACTATTCTGTCTACCAACGAAAAAATTTCTGTGCGGTACTCCATTTTATTAAGACAGTACGCCTTAACGAAAGAGGCTTATGAATTTTGGGAAAATATCCGCAAAAATACCGAACAGCTGGGGAGCATATTTGATGCCCAGCCATCGCAGTTGCAGGGCAATATTCATAGTATATCTAACCCTGCCGAGCCGGTTATTGGATTTGTAACCATTACAAACGTTCAGCGTAAGCGTATTTTTATTGATAATAGACAGTTGCCGTTAGAATGGTATCCTAAATATCCATACTACTGTGAGGCAGATACCGCCCTTATATATAACGAGAAAACTATGCAGAACGAAGTGAAAACACGCATAATTGAAGGCGGTGGTATCCCAATTTCGCCAATCATATATCAGAATACAATAATCGGATATATTTATTCAACTCTTGAATGTACCGATTGCAGGATAAGGGGTAAATCATTAGCTCCGCCGTTTTGGAAGCCATAATGCAAAAAAGAACAACAACGGCAATGAGCCGCTCACATAAATTATTAAACAAACCAGCTTTTAGCTATGGGAAAATATAATAAAACTACTAAGTGTATAATTTCGTCGGTTCTGATTTTGTTGCTTGCACAAACAACAGGCTTTACGCAGGGAATTGAGCAGGTAAAAAACAGCTTTAACCAATACCGGCAGCGTAATGTGCAGGAAAAAGTATATGTACATACCGATAAAAGTGTATACCTGCCCGGCGAGATTATCTGGTTTAAAATTTATAGCGTTGATGCCTCGTTTCATCAGTTATTGAACCTGAGCAAGGTGGTTTATGTTGATGTGATTGATAATGGCCACAATGCCGTTATGCAGGCCAAAATAGCCATGAATTATGGCACAGGTAGCGGTTCGTTATACATTCCTGTATCGGTAAGCAATGGGAATTATACGCTGCGGGCGTATACCAATTGGATGAAAAACTTTAGTCCCGATTATTATTTTGAAAAAAACCTCACCATTATAAACCCGTTGAAGTCGCCGGATGCCCCTGCCAAAGAAATGACGGCTGTTTACGATGTGCAGTTTTTCCCAGAAGGAGGCAATCTTGTGGCCGGTTTAAGCAGTAAAGTAGCCTTTAAAGTTACGGCGCCAAACGGCAACGGCCTGGCAGTATACCGTGGCGCTGTAATTGATCAGCATAACGATACGGTGGCGCGCTTTCAGCCGTTAATGTTTGGTATTGGCAGTTTTACATTTACACCGGCGGCAAATAACAGCTACAAGGCTATTATTAAAACCAACCAGGGTAGTAAGGTTATTAAAGAACTACCTATGGCCAATAACCGGGGCTATGTAATGCAGTTGAAGGATAATGGGGCCAGCTTAGAGGTTACAGTAAACAGCAATAACGGCGATGGCGAGGTGTTTCTTTTTGCACATACAAGGCAATTGGTTAAAGCAGCCTTAAGCTCCCCGCTTAATTCGGGTGCGGCTACGTTTAGCATCGATAAAAACAAACTGGGCGAAGGCGTATCGCACATAACTGTTTTTAACAGCGCCAGGCAGCCGGTATGCGAGCGGCTTTATTTTAAGCGGGTTAAACAACTATTGCAAATAGATGCTGCTGCCGATCAGTCGCAATACGCCACGCGTAAAAAAGTGAATATTAACGTAGCCACGAAGGGGCTAAAGGGCGCCGCGGTATCGGCCAATTTGTCTCTTTCTGTTTACCGGGTAGATTCGTTACAGCAAATGGATACTGATGATATCTTTAACTACCTGTGGCTGCGATCGGATTTGAAGGGCAATATCGAATCGGCAGGTTATTATTTCCAAAATCAAAACGCCGGGTCTGATGCTGCCATGGATAACCTGATGCTTTCTCAGGGCTGGCGCCGGTTTCAATGGAACAATATCGTAAATAATACATCCCCTGCATTTGGTTTTTTACCGGAGTATAACGATCATCTGATTAACGCGAAGATAACCAACACGCTAACGGGTATGTCGGCAAAGAATATTGTGGCTTATTTAAGTGTACCGGGCAAACGGGTTCAGCTGTATGCATCCAGAAGCGACTCGTTAGGCAGGCTGGTATTTAACACTAAACAATTGTTTGGCCCCGGCGAAGTGGTTGCTCAAACAAATTCCGAAAGAGATTCAACCTATCGTATAGATGTTTTAAGCCCGTTTTCAGAGCAATACAGCAAATACCCCGCACCCCAATTTAGCGTAGCCCCCGGGTTGCAAAAGGCCTTGGAAGAACACAGCCTGGGCATGCAGGTGCAAAATTTATACGCTATTAATAAAATTAAGCGCTTTTATGACCCGGGTGTAGATAGCTCCGGCTTTTTTGCACGGCCGTATAAAACCTATTTATTGGATAACTACACCAGGTTTACAACGATGGAAGAAGTGCTGCGTGAATATGTGCGGGAAGACAATATAGTACGCTCAAGGGGACGGTACCACATTAAAGTACTAAACGAAAAAGGATTTTTAGATGGCGACCCGATTGTTTTACTGGATGATGTACCAGTATTTAATATTGATAAGGTTATGGCAATTGACCCTTTGAAAGTAAGAAAGCTTGAAGTAATACGGGACAGGTATTTTTACGGGCCAACGGTTAACGAAGGAGTATTTAGCTTTACCACATACAAAGGAGACCTTGGCGGCGTTGAAATAGACCCACACGCGGTAGTTTTGGATTATGAAGGACTGCAGTTAAAGCGCGAGTTTTATTCGCCGGTTTATGATACCGAAAAGGCTGCTGGTAGTCGTGTGCCTGATTTCAGAAACCTGTTATTTTGGTCGGCAGATGTAAATACAAATACAACGGGCAAGGGCCAATTATCATTTTATACGTCGGATCAGAAGGGGAAATATGCTGTTTCGGTACAAGGAATAAGCGAAGATGGTGATGCCGCCGCCCAATATTTCAGCTTTGAAGTAAAATAAAAAAAATAAATTTTAAGAAACTTTTTAAAAGAGAGAGGCCGTAATCAATATCTTTAACTTTGATATAGAGTTGGTTATGGCTTTTCAAAACGCCGCACTTAACATTGATAAACAATAGGTCGGTGGAATAAAATGCATTAAACCAAGGTTTTTTAAAAAACCACTTGTGTAAACCAAAATGGTGCGTATATTTGCAGACCCAAACGGAGTGGTAGTTCAGCTGGTTAGAATGCCTGCCTGTCACGCAGGAGGTCGCGGGTTCGAGTCCCGTCCATTCCGCCAAAAGCATTTAAAAAATGTGCAAAAGCCTTTAAATCGTATGATTTAGAGGCTTTTGGGGTTTTAAGTCCCTCCAACTTTTCTGACTGAGCCCCAAAGCCTGAGTAGTTACGCGATTTTTTGAGCAAAAAAATGCTTAAACCAGTGATTTAAGCGTTTTACGAAGCCTTGCAGCTCTTTTTGGCGGAATGGCCGGGTACAAGCCAGGTTTTCCCATTTTTTATTTCACCAAAAAGGTAATAGACGCCTTGATGATACATTACACCCGGGCCATGGGCATTAATGGGTTTACCATTAGCATCAAGTAATACACTGCCATGTGCAAGCGTATCCGCAATGGGCTTGTTCGTGCTGGCAAGGGCTAAACTTTTTATAACTATTAGTTATTAGTAATGTGATAAGTGGGATGTGTTTTATTATATAGAATATATGGTCAATTGATATGAGCTTTTTATTTTTTTATAATTAAATATGAATTAACCGGCAAAGCATCACCCGACTGTTTAAGTGCTTTTAGCTTGAATACCTCTGAATGTCAGTGTCCATGTTGACGAGGTACGGGCTGCCGATACACTTTAAAACAAAGCGCAGTTTTAAAAGATACCATATCTGGAAGTATAATGTGTATACCGTTTGCCCCTTGTGTCCATTTTATATTACCCTTATATCCCATTATATTACCCTTATATCCCAATAATTTTATTGAAGATACAGACTGTTTTGAATATTTACTACTTTTCCCTAAGGATGTAATTATAATTTGAGTGCCTTTTTTGGGTACCGTCATGCAAAAAACGTACAGGCTACCATCTTTACCCTGGGTAAAACGAAGGTCTTCGATACCAAATGTAAAGTTTGCCTGATTTTTACCCAAAGCGCCTGTAGGTAAATTACGCATTTTACCTTCCCTACCTTCCCCTGGTATCACCCAGGCCTTACTTCCATAAATTGCCGGGCCATTTATTTTCATCCAATCGCCCACTTCATGCAGCATTTTCAGGCAGGCTGGTTCAAGTGAACCATCGGGTTTAATAGGAATATTAACTGCATAAGCGCCATCTCTTGAAACACATTCTAACAAAAAGTGTATAATAGAGCCGGAATCATACGTAAAATCAGGTGCATAAAACCAATCGCCAACTGCATTTTCGCCTATCCATGCCTGGTCGGTTTTTATGTTAAGCGGATAATTACCCTCAAAGGTGGTAACAATGCCATTTTCACCCGCCGGACGAAATTTGGTAATGCTAAACACATCTAACTTTCCATGCTTTGCTAAAGCATGGTTATAGTATGAAGCTATCACCCGCTGATCAGCATCACTTTTGTAACCCGTGCCGGAGTTCCAGCCGCTAAATGGCTGCGAGCTGTTTCCGTCCGTATAAATAAAATCCGGATCGTACTTACTTATAACATCAAGCATGCGCAGGGCCCATCTGTTAACATACCAATGTGCATAATCTAA
Source organism: Mucilaginibacter sp. P2_A5 (assembly GCF_056404995.1). NCBI lineage: Bacteria > Pseudomonadati > Bacteroidota > Sphingobacteriia > Sphingobacteriales > Sphingobacteriaceae > Mucilaginibacter > Mucilaginibacter sp. P2_A5. The sequence goes on along the minus strand of NZ_JBFUCY010000002.1, from coordinate 191,264 downwards.
ATGGCGATCAAAAATCCCTTTGGGCAGGTTGTACTCAAATTCATCCATACCTTTATATTCTCTCAAATTGATACCATATAGTAATTTCGGATCAAATCCCTCCCACCATTTGCCTTTACCATCGGCAAGGCTAAGTGCACCGTCATAGGGTATTCCGGCCTTTGGCCCCTGCTTATCGCTACCGAACGCGGTTTGCCACCACCACCAGGTATATTCATGATGAAAAGCAACCCCATAATGCATGCCCGCTTTTTTTACAGCACTTGCCCATTCGCCCAATAAATCTTTTTTGGGACCCATGTTAACCGAGTTCCAGGGTTGATAGGCTGAATTCCATAAATCAAAGTTATCATGATGAACGGCCTGTATTAACATAAAGCGGGCGCCTATATCATGATAAAGCTTTACATACCAGGCCGGGTTAAGTTTTTCAGGATTCCAGTCTCTCAAAACTTCCTTATATCCCGAATCTGTTGGGTGTCCATATTTTTTTAAATGATTATTGTAAGCCAAACTGCCTTCGATGTACATTTTACGTGCGTACCAATCACCACTCATCCCCGAAGCTTGTGGTCCAAAATGCACCCAAATACCAAACTTGGCTTCCCTAAGCCATTCCGGACAGCTTTTAGAGTTTTGGCTTATAGAATTCCATGTGGGTTTAAATGGACCTTCTGCCATTGGGAAATCCATCTTTACTTCCATAACACCGGCGGTATCCCCCATAGGCACTGATCCTGCCGGCAATGGTTTTGGTGCTGCCGGCATTGGAGATAGCGGTGGTAAAACAGGTAAATTATCTGTAACACCAATAATTTGCCTTGTTTTCGAGCTTTCAATAACCTGTGCATAACCAGTAAAATAGCATCCCCCTAAAACTACAAACAAATAAAAGGCGGCTTTTCTCATTATTGTATAATTGCGTCGCATAAGTTCAAACTGTAAAAAAATTCTTTTCATAATTAGTATTGCTTTTAAAGGCATAGCCTTTTCCCCTTATCTATATGCAAGTACCGGCTTTTTCATGATTAAAATTGGTTAGTTGTAAATATGCCTGTCAAGTATTCATTAAATGTTATTTTCGATTTGAAATGCATTGACTATAGTTGCCAATCGATAAATTTTGTCGGCTATCGGGCACTCTTCAGTTTTGACCCGGCACCCGACATCTGCGCTAAAAAACAGCTATACTGCGCATCACTGCCGGTTTAACAATAGAACGGGTAACTGTAAACCGCACCGCCGTGGCCGAAACCTTAGCAAACTGGTCTATCCGCTTATGCCCTATGGTTTTTCCTTCTGCAATAATCTTCCACTTACCATCAATTTGCGCTTCAATAGTATAGTTAGTGATCTTTTGCCCATCATGCAGATCTTCCATCGTAACCACATGGTCAAATATTTTTGATCCGTTAAATTTCAGGGTTTGTACGGGCGATTTTGAATCAGATGCAGCAATCGGATTACTAAATCTACGCTTAATTTCATTACCCGTTTCCTTAGCCGCCGCAACAAGGTCGTCAGGAATCAACCCACGTCGATCAGGAGTCAGGTTCACGATCATGCCAGATCCACGCCCGATGGTTTCATAGTAAGCTCGCATACGCCTTGCGAGCGACTGAGTTTTACGCGGCCCATCCCACATCCAGCCACCGGTACTAAAGGCAACGGTAGTTGGGGCTATTTGCGGCCGGTAGAATTTGCCCAATGGTTCACCAGTATTAAAATGATCCCATTTGTATGTTGTACTAACTGAGTACCTCGCTCCGTCAATAGTGTTCAATGCGTTCCAAAGCGGGTAACTGGCTTTACCATTCTCATTACCAACATGTTCTATATCCGGCCCTAAAAAAAGGCATTTAGGTTGAAGCTCATGCGCATATTTGGTCAACGCTGCATAAAACGCTCTTAATTTACCACCATGAGGTACAGAATCGATCGCATCTGAACGGCCAAAATGATCGTCCCAGATAAAAGCAAGAGGGCCGTAGTTGGTCATCAATTCCTTTATCTGTGCTTTCTCTTTCTGCAGGGCCTTTTCATAAAGTTCCGGATCATCAAGTTTGTCTAATCTTCCGGTTTCGCCATCTTTATGCCCTGCCTGGCCAGCTTCCCAATGCGAATCTATCCACGGTGCGGTGTACAAACCTGCTTTCAGACCGTGTTTCCGGCATGCGTTTACAAACTCTCTTACGATATCGCCTTTACCGTTTTTGTAAGGACTCGATGCGATGCTGTAGTTTGTAGTTTTTGTAGGCCACAAACAAAAGCCTTGTTCATGCCTGGCTGTAAGCACCATATAGGTTGCACCCATTGCTTTAGCGGCCAGCACCCATTGCTCCGGGTTCAGCACAGTTGGGTTAAATGCTGATGCCGGCGTACTGCCCTGCGGCGCACCGGGAGCGGCATAAGTGTCAATACTGTAATGAATAAAAACTCCTAGTTCAAGATCCTGAAATTCAAGTTGCCGGGAAGTAGGCCGCGCCAATACAGGTGACTGTGCCTCTCCCCGAAAGGGAGATAACAACATCATTATTAGCGACATTGTCGTCATAAATATTTTCGTCATTGTTTTATCTTTTATTGGAGCATGCAATTAGCATACATGCTAAATCTTCTTTTGAATTACTTTTTTTTAACTGAGGATCGTTTATGTTGACAGGCGGCTGCGCCGGGCAAAAAATTGGAATCGCCAGGGCGGCGATTCCAATCAAAATCATGCTAAACTTTTTACTTCCCTTATAGCACTAATAATCAGAGTGGGTTAGAAAATTTAGTGTTTACGGATTATTAATTCCCCAAATTAGGGTTTAACTGCAAATCGCCGGATGGGATAGGCAAATAGTACTGGGGCGTTCCAATCGGAGCGTTTTCTGACGGGTCGCGGTTTGCAATAACCTGGGTTAGCAGCTGCAAACGGGTTATATCAAACCACCTGGTATATTCACCCGCAAATTCCCAGGCCCTTTCACTAATTACTGCTTTTACAAAATCGGCACTTGATAAACCACTCAAAGGGGTTAAGCCAGCACGTAAACGTATGGCGTTAACACTTGCGTAAGCCTGGTCATTAGCAGCACCGCTCCTGACTTGTGCTTCGGCATATATCAGTAAAACATGTGCATACCGCATCATTTGAACGGTAGCACTTGAGCCGTCGGTACTGCCCTCAACAGGAGCCCTGAACTTCTCATAATAAGGGTGTTTTACCGCATCGCTCTGCCATGGTATGGTTGTACCATCAGACTTTTTAATAACCGTATGGAAGGTGGCATCCTTTCTTGGCCCGGCGGGGAAATCAACAAAAAATTTGATTTCTGCAAAAAAATCATCCCAGCCGTTTTCTTCGCCAGGCATTGCAGAAGAGCCATAAAGTGCATTTGAATTAAACCAGTTACAGGTACCGCAATTATGAATGGCAAAAACCTCTTCGGATGTTGTTGTCCCTAACCGGGTATTCTGCCATAATGTGCCTATATCGGCTACCAAATCGAAACCGTAGGCAGCTTTATTGTCAATTACTTCTTTGGCTTTAGCAGCAGCCAACGCGTATTTTGAATTATCATTAACAGGCCAGCCGCCTTCTGTAAGGTAAACGTCTGCAAGCAGCGCTGATGCGGCACCTTTTGAGGCCCTGCCGGCATCCAGTTTTTTATTTTGCATCAGTTTTTCAGCATTCAATAGGTCGCTCTCTATCAGTTTATATATTTCTGCCGGGGCTGAGGTTCCAACTTTTAAAATCTCCGGGCTATAAACTTCTGAAGTGATGAGCGGAATTTTTCCCCATAACCTAACAAGCCAATAATAATCAAGCGCACGCAGGTAATAAGCTTCGCCCAGGATTTGACTGATAGCGGCAGCATCGCCTGTGGTTGATTTATAATTGTTGATAATGTTATTGGAGCCTTGTATTGATTTGTAACATCCGTTCCAAATATTGAGCATCCTGCCGTTAAGGTTGGAAATATGGTATTGATCAAATTCTCTCAGGTCGGCCTTGTTGCTGGCCGGGTGAGTTGTCAGGTCATCGGATCCCATTAACACGGCAACTACCGCCGCGGTAGTAAAACCGTTTATCCAGGTGGTTGATAATGGTTTATAAGCGCCTACCAATGCTGCATTTAAACCGGCCACGGTACTTAATGCCTGTGTTCCTACTACCTGGCCTCTGGGGTCTTCATTCAGCGCTTTTTTACAGCCCACCACCGATAGGATCATTAATACAATTAAAATCTTTTTCATAATTTATCTTTTCAATAAGTTTAAAACTTCAATACCGCACCTACGTTAAATGTCTTCGAATTAGGATAAGAGCCAAAATCAATGCTTTGGGTAACATCTGAGCCCGAACCCGCATTAGTAGACTCCGGATCAAATCCTTTATACCTGGTTATGGTAAATAGGTTGGTTGCACCTACAAATAGCTTTAGATCAACATTTTTGATGGTTCCTTTTGGCAGGTGATAAGAAATATTCAGGTTCTTCAGCCTCACAAAATTTCCGTTCTCCAAAAAACGGCTTGATTCGAAATAGTCCTTATTGGTAGAGCTGAATGCTGGTATGTTTGAGCTTTCATTAGTGCCGGGCTGATACCTGTCCAAAACCCCTACATTTGTAGCTTGCTTAGCATCTGCATTAGCGGTTATAGAACTGGCATAAGAGTAATCCAGCTTACTAAAACCTAATAAAGACTGTACAAATACATTTACAGAGAAATTACCATAGGTAAAAGTATTATTCCAACCCAGCGATTGTTTAGGCGTACCGTTCCCTATAATCTGAAAATCACTACCATTTATCGCGTTGTCGCCATTTAAATCCTGGTAGTGCGAATCGCCTGGCTTATTGCCGTATTTTGCTGCTTCAGCTGTTTCATTGGGTTTCCAGGTTCCCAGGTATTTCAGTCCCCAGTACGAGCCAAGTGCATAACCAGGTTTAATTATAAATTCGGGCTGGGTAGATAGGCCGGCCCCCGCGTTTGGTACGCTTTTGTCTGAAAATACACTGGCTATTGTACCTAAGCTTTTAACCAGGTTTTTTTGAAACGTTATATTAAATGAGCTGGACCATGTAAACTTGCCCGATTGTATAGGCGTACCTCCAATGTTAAATTCAAGCCCGCTGTTTTTCATTTTCCCTACATTACTAATAATGTTTCCCCCACCTGCATAAGCCGGCAACGGAAGGGATAAAAGCAAATCCCTGGTATTTTTAACATAGGCATCAGCTGTAAAATTTAACCTGCTGTTAAACAGCGACAAGTCTAAACCCAGGTCTTCTGCCTGCGTTGTTTCCCATTTCAGGAAAGGGTTGGCGGCGTTACCCAATACAATACCCGAAGAAACCGATGTATTGTTAAAACTGTTAGCTGCCGAAAAAGCATCACTAAGGTAGGTTGAAAGCGTGGCATAAGGATTAATAGCCTGGCTTCCTGTTAAGCCCCAGCTGCCCCTGATTTTGAATGTGTCAAAAATGTTCAGGTTTTTAATAAACGACTCTTCAGAAAGTTTCCAACCTAAAGCAACTGATGGGAATGTACTTTGCTGGTTGGCTGGTTGAAACTTTGAAGATCCATCTCTCCTGACTGAAACCGTGAGCAAATATTTGTCTTTGAAGGCATAGTTTACCCGGCCCAGATAAGAAATCAAAGCCGATCCTGAATAGGCCGACCCTGCCGATTGTGTAGTGGATAAGGCAAGGTTATCATAGCCCAGGTTAGCAAATGTAAGGCTATTCGCATTAGCGCTAAACCCTGTTGAAGTATATTTCTGCTGCTCAAATACCGCGGTTACATTTAGGCGGTGCACATTGCTGAACAGGTGCGAATAATTTAAAGTATTGGTGTTTTGCAAATTGAACAATTCTGTAGATGTGCGGCTGGCGTTTGGAATATTATTGGTGATAGTTGGTCCCGAATAGTTTTTTCCTTGAATATTCTGATAATCTACACCAAAGCTTACATCCAACGAAAGGTCCTTAAAGAAGTGGTAATTTGCACCTCCGTTTAAGGTTATATTGGAGTTGTCGACGATGTTTTCCGCATCATTTGCCAAAGCAACCGGATTACTACGAATAGAACCCAGCGGATCTACAATAGTATATGTTCCGGCAGCGGTTCTTACAGGCGTGGTTGGCGCCCATGCCAAAGCCTGGTTAACAGAGCCGCCGGTACCCTGATTACCTGTATTCAGGGTTTCTCTTCGTATGGCCGAAATATTGAGCCGGGTACTTAATTTATCAGAAAATTGGGTATTGATATTAGATCTGAGGGCGTACCGTTTAAAGTTTGAATTGATAACAATACCATCCTGGTTAAGATAATCCCCCGAAATAAAGAATTGTGTTTTAGCATTGCCGCCCGAATAGCCTAACTTATATTCCTGCCCGGATGCATTCCTGAAAACCAAATCCTGCCAATTAGTTCCGCCGGTGGTTTTAAAATTATCTATTTGTGCCTGGGTAAAGAACGGTGAAATACCAAGGGCCGCATTGCGGGCATTTACCGTTGTGGCAAAGTCGGCCGCGTTCATCAAATCCATTTTTTTAATAACTTTTGATGAATAAAAAACAGGCGTAAGGGTTATTTCCTGTTTTTGCGCGTTTCCTTTTTTGGTGGTTATTAAAACAACTCCGTTTGCCCCCCTGCTGCCGTAAATTGCTGTGCTTGAGGCATCTTTCAAAACTTCAATATTCGCGATGTCATCAGGATTCAGGTTGTTAAAATCACCGCCTATAAAACCATCAATAACGTAAAGCGGATTGTTATCCCCAAGTATAGAATTAGAACCCCGCACCCTGATCTTAACGTCACCACCGGGCGCGCCGGAGTTGTTAACCACCTGCACCCCGGCAACCCTGCCCTGTAAAGCCTGGTCGATACGGGTCACCGGCTGATCTTTAAAATCTTTGGATGACAGGCTGGATAAGGAACCGGTTACATCAGACTTACGCTGGGTACCATAACCAACAACCACTACCTCGTTAAGCTTACCCAAAGTTTCGTGCAGGGTAATGGCAACAAATGGCTCTTTTGCCTTTGCAGTGAATACATAGGATTGATATCCGATAAATGCAATCTCTATTTTATCCCCCTCGTTTGCCGTTATTGCAAATTCACCATTGGCGTTGGCCCCCGTATGGGTGTTAGCGGTTTTATTGGTAACTGTTGCGCCGCTTAATGGCCTGCCTAATGAATCTACAACCTTTCCGGAAACATCTATCTTTATTAAAATATTTGCTTTCAGTTGATTATCCGGCAAAACCTCTTTCCTGGTTAAGACAATGTTATTTTTAACAAACTTATAAGTTAAAGGCAGGTCCTTTAAACTCGCCTTCACTGCATCTTCTACTGATGCATCCTTTAGCTGAACTGTGATTTGCGTATTTGGTAAATCTTTAGTGTCATAAAAAAAAGTATAGCCACTTTGTTGTTCAATGACATGTAAAACCTTTTTAACTGAAGTGTTCTTTTCGTTCAGCGTTATTCTCTGTCCAAATCCTTTTGCACTTACCTGTGCAAGGGCTATGATCAAGATGAACGTTGTTAGCTTCATAATCAATAGCAATTTATGTGGCAGCCATAGGGATGGCACACCACGTTTTAAAGTATTTAATTTCATACTTTTGTAATGTTTGGGTTAATACGTAAAAAATAGACTCTAACTTGTTTTTATCTTTCCGCTATCCGGCGGATAGAAAGGGTTAACTCAAACTTGCCGGACGGTGGACCAACACTTTCCGGCTTATTTTTTTAACCCCTGATTAATCATTCTTGTAAAGTTTCTTTCATTTTTTTGGTTTAATCGGTTTATTAATTGGTTTATTGGGTAGTAGTATCTTATTAGGCCCTTATGGGGTAACAATAATTTTCTTATCCTCAAGCCTGAAGTTTATTCTTGTGAACTTTAAAATATCAAGGGCCTCTGAAGCACTGATATTTCGATGGATTTTTCCGGTAAATGTTCGCGGTGGAATTTTCCCTTCATATTCAATTTTTACTTCGTATGCTCTCGCCAGCTGCCTCATAACTTCTCTCAGGTCGGTCTGATCATAACTAAATAACCCATTTTTCCAGGCAATTGCTTGTTCTACATCTGCACCACTGTTTATTTTAATATTGTTTGAATCAAATCTGATTTGGGCTTCCTGTCCCGGCGTAAGCAGCGTAGCCTGACCGGCCTTACTTATTTTGATACTTCCCTCCAATAGCGTGGTTTTCATCTGCGCCTCATCATCGTACGCATTGATATTAAAGTGCGTGCCCAGCACCTGAACGGTTTGGCCATTGGTAGTCACCGAGAACGGCTTAGCTTTATTATGGGCAACTTCAAAATACACTTCGCCTGTAATTTTTACTTCTCTATCCTTACCTGTGAATGCAACCGGATAAGTTATGGAAGATGCGGAATTTAGCCATACTTTGGTGCCATCAGATAACTGGAGCGAATATTGGCCCCCGCCGGTGGTCATTGTGTTGTAAATAAGGGAATTATCGCCAGGGCTATTTTGTTGGTCTGCAGAATAAGTAACGATTCCGTTAGTGGCCTGGCTAATTACCATATTTTTTTGTTGGGCCAACTGACCGTTATGTTTCGCGTCAAGTACTATCTGCCGGCCACCGGAAAGGGTAAGTGTTGCTTTATAACCTATTGGCGCAATATCGTTGTGCTGAATATGTGCCATTTGTTGGGGTTTCGGTTTATGCAACAACACATAGCTCCCAAAAGATAGTGCTAAGATGATGGATGCGGCTGCAGCCATTCGTGGCCAGATATTTATTTTTTTAACCGGTTTTACTTCTGAATCTATATAATCATCGATATTCAATTTCATTGATGATTTTAACCGGTCCTTTTGCTTTTCATCCAATAAAGCAATCACATCCACATCGGCCATAAAAAAGTTGTAATAGGCATGCAGGAAGTCTTCTTCTTCTTTGGTGGCATTGCCGTCAAGATAATTAGTAAGAATTACTAAAAACAGCTCTTTTGTCATTGGTTTATTGATATTGGTATATACATGAGACATTAAGTGAGAAAAATCCCACAAGGAAAAAAAATATTTTTTATTACAGGTGTGATTTATTCGTGTTGGGTTGGTTATAAGGATTTTGTGATGCTGAAGCAGTGTGTCAATTATAAGCATCTTACACTAAAAAATTCGGTAAAAGAACTTTTTTAGCGTCATATAGGGAAAACTGACTCGCCGTATTAGGCCATCAAAAAAAACAAAATTTTAGTAATTAACGATGCGAAATAATCAGAATGGCAATAGACGCCAGGGAACTTCTGAGCAGGGTTAAAGCTCTTGTCAGTTGATTTTGCACAGTTTTTCGGGAAATATTGAGTTTTTGGGCTATTTCAAGGGTAGACAAGTCCTCGTGAAAACGCATTTCATATATTAATTTCTGAGCTGGTGCCATGGATTTAACCAGCAATTCGTAGGATTCGACCAATTCTTTTTGTAATATCAGCGCATCTGCTTCGGAACAACATGCCCTTGCCTCCAGAATTAAATCGGAAATACAAATAAACCGGCTCTCTTTTTTCAACAACCTGAATATATTATTACGGACACAGCTAAACAAATAGGCTTCAAGATTTTCTATGAGATTCGTTTCACGATGGGTCCATAGATAGATAAACACTTCCTGAGTAATATCTTTTGCAACATCAGCATCGTTTAGCTTTCTAAATGCCTGAGAATATACTGTATTCCAATGCCTGTCATACAGTTCAGTAAAGGCCGTTCTGTCGCTTCTTCTTACTAAAAAGAGCAATTCCTGATCAGTATATCCATCATATCCGGACATTCAGCTTCTTAAAATTAGGGTTAAAATTGGTTTTTGAAATTAATGCTAAAACTATGCAATTGTAACGTGAATGTTATAATATTTTACACTTAGTAACTACGGGGCATTAATAATCAGTGGTTACCACATACCCTTCGGCTCTCAGGTTCAATTCTGCTTCGGCAGTTCCCCAGCGGAATAAGCCATCATAACGGGTATTCTCGCCATATAGTTCAATGATAGGTTCGCGGCGGATCTCGGTTAATATGGTTAAACCAGGATGAGGAGCGAGTAACGCGTTAGTAAACGGTGCTACGCCTGCCCGCGCCCCGAGCTTATTGACCGATAGGTTCAGGTCGGCATCGGATATGGTCCCGGCTTCTGCATCGATTTATGGTGCACGGGCAGGAAACGGCGTGATATTGATCACAACAAAGCAAGGAAAAAAGGGAAAACCGGAGTTTAGTGTAAAACTTAACAGAGGTGTACAAGTACCGACTAATCTGCCAAAGACGTTAAATACCCAGCAGTACGGTGAAGTACTATGGAATGCAATGAAAAATGCCGGATTACAGCCGGCGCATAGCCAATATGGCAGCGGAGCCGTCCCTGTAATTCCGGACTATATATTACCGGCGGGAGCTTCTGCATCGCAAGTTGATTTGAGCACTTATAATACGGCTGGAAATCAATACATGCGGGCGAATAAAGTTGGCACTGACTGGGCGAAAGAAGTATATCGCCCAGCGAATACTACCAACCTCGATTTGAGTGCGCAGGGCGGCGGTGAAGAATCCAAATACTTTGTCGGTACTAACTACGTTGCTCAGGATGCAATGCTAAAATGGGCTGATTATAAACGCGTTTCATTAAGAGCTAACTCGCAATTTAACGCTGGTAAATATGTAACTTTTGGTGAGACAATGAGCGCTGTTTATTATAGATATACAGGCGGGACATCAGACGGAGGAGCCGTATTAATGGCGCCAATTATCCCCGTTCGTGACGTAATGGGAAATTGGGCAGGTGCTAAAGCAAACGGCGTGGGTGATATAGTCAATCCTGTAGCAGGTCTTTATAATCAGAGAAACAACTATAATGAGGATATCAATGTTTTGGGCAATTTGTTTATGGAAATAAACATCCTAAAATCCCTTAAATTCAAATCTACAGCTGGCGCGAATTTAGAGAACGGGTTTACCAAATCGTTTTCGCCCACAACTTATTGGAATAAAGGTGATAAAAACGTATTAGTTAATTCCCTGAATGTGGGCCGAGGTCACAATTTAGATGCTGTGTGGAACAATACGCTGACTTATTCAAAAACATTTTCAAATAACAGCAGCCTGAACGTACTTGTAGGTACTGAATACGTTACATCAACGCGAAATTATCTTGGCGCTTCAAGGAGTGGCTTTGAGGTCGAAGACCCTGATTATTGGTATCTGGACGCGGGGGAAACCCAAAAAGATAACACGGAAAATGGAAGCGCCAACTCCTTATTTTCTTTATTTTCAAGGGTCAACTATCAGTACAACGACAAGTTATATGTGAGTGCTATTATCCGCCGCGATGGGTCGTCCCGTTTCGGACCAGGTAATAAATACGGTAATTTTCCGGGAGTAAGCGCTGCATGGAGAATATCCAAAGAATCGTTTATGTCCAATCAGAACATCTTTAGCGATTTAAAACTTAGAGCCAGCTACGGCGTGACGGGTAATCAGGAGATCGGTAATTATGCTTTCGCTTCAACTTATGGAACAGATATAGGTGATAGCAGCTATCCGATAGATGGTCAGGTAAATAGTGTAATTCAAGGTATTAGTAAGCAAACCATAGGTAATGCAAATATAAAATGGGAATCAACGCGCCAAACAAACATCGGAATAGATGCTGCTTTCCTCAAGAATAAATTAACCATCACATTAGACTATTTCAATAAATACACTTCTGGTATTTTGCAAATAGTACCCTTCCCGGCTTCTGCAGGAAGGGCGACATCACCTTATGAAAATATTGGTGAAATGCAAAACGTAGGGCTTGAATTTAGTGCGAACTATAGTAACGCATCAAAAAACAACGACTTTTCCTATGATATCGGAGTGAATTTATTTGGTTTTAGGAATGAAGTTAAAAAACTTGCGCAAAATCAATTTATTTCCGGATCAAATTCAAGAACTGATGTAGGGCATCCGATAAATTCATTTTATGGTTATATTATCGATGGCATCTTTCAAAATCAAGCCCAGGTGGATGCACATGCTACACAAAATGGTATAGCTGTCGGCAGGTGGATGTACAGAGATGTTAATAGCGATGGTGTAATTAACGATAATGACAGAACCTATATCGGAAACCCTCATCCAAAGTTCGAATATTCATTAAATACCAGGTTGAAATATAAGAATTTTGATATGAACCTGTTTGTACAGGGAACCTATGGTAACAAAATTTATTTGGGATCAAAAGGCGGTCAGACCGGAACAGACTTTTGGGGCGACTACTCGAATAAAAGCACAAGAATTTTAGACACCTGGACACCTAGCAACCCCAATGCAAAGTTGCCCCAGATCAATATACTTAATCCCAACGATGAATCGAATAAGGTTTCCACTTATTTTGTTGAAAACGGCTCGTATCTCCGGGTTAAGTTATTGGAGTTTGGATACACCTTCCCAACCAACGTATTGTCAAAGATCGGCATAAAGCAATCAAGAGTTTATATCAATGCTGAGAATCTTTTAAACATTACTAAATATAACGGTATCGATCCGGAAGTGAGTGGTGACAGTGGAAATGACAGTATTTCGAGAATGCCTTTGGCTAAAATATTCTCTTTAGGATTTAATTTGACGTTTTAACATTTAAATTAACTATTATGATACGATATAATATAAACAGAACCATACTTGTGGTTTCTGTATTTGCATCAATTCTTTTCTTTAATGGGTGCACCAAATCATTGGAGAAAAACCCTCAGGGGAAATTAAATGAATCTGTATTTACTACTAAAGCTACCATCGACAAGCTTTTAATAGCGTGTTATAGCCCGTTAAATGGCTTCATCAATGGTGTATGGGGAATAACAAGTGGACCGGACAATATTTATTTTGGCGATTTGTGTTCTGGTAATATCCATAAAGGTAGTACTCCGGGTGACCTGGTTGACCTAATGGACATGGAACGTTTCGTTCCGACTTCTAATAATGATCGAATACGCGATAAATGGACTCTTGTGTATGGTGCAATTGAACGTTGCAACGATGTTTTAAGAACACTCAATACAAACACGATCAGCGACCTGAGTGCATCTCAAAAAACCGAAATTATTGCAGAGGCCAGATTCCTGAGAGCCTATTACCATTTTGAGGCAAAGAAAATATGGAATATGGTTCCCTACATTGACGAAACCGTAACGGATCCGGAAAGAAGAGTGCCTAATGATAAAGTTATATGGCCAAATATTGAAGCTGATTATGCTTATGCAGTTCAGAATCTTGCGGAAACTCAGTCCGATCCGGGTAGGCCGACTAAGACAGCAGCCCAGGCCTCATTAGCACAAGTGTACCTTTTCCAACAAAAATTCAGTCAGGCCAAGACTTTGTTGGACGCTGTAATTGCCAGTGGAAAATATCAATTAACCGCGAACTATTATGACAATTTTAATCCGGCAAAAAACAATGGTCCGGAGGCAATTTGGCAAAACCAGACCGCAGTAAATGTGGCCGGAGTAGGTTATAACCGAAGTCAACGCGGCGGCGATCTTTCCTTTCCCAATGCTCCTGATCAACCAAACTTAGCCGGTGCCGGATTCAATCAACCTACATATGACTTAGTAAATGCTTATAAAACAGGTGCAGACGGATTACCACTAATTGATACTTATTATCAAAGTGATTTTAAAAATGACCAGGGGATTCCGTCAAACCAACCTTTTACACCTGATATGGTTACGCCCGTCGACCCGAGATTAGATTGGGTGGTAGGACGCAGAGGTGTTCCCTATCACGACTGGGGAACACATCCGGGAATGGATTGGATAAGAGACCAACCAACTGCCGGCCCTTATAATCAGAAAAAATTTGTTATATTAAAAAGTCAATTGGCAATGTACTCATTTAACAATACCGCAAAGTTCAACGCGATGAACTTTAATATCATTCGTTATGCAGCGGTATTATTATGGGCGGCAGAGTGTGAAATTGAAGTTGGAGACCCCGAAAAGGCGCGGATATATGTTAATATGATACGGGCAAGAGCAAGGGACGGGATCTATGTCCAACTTGGTAGCAATGCACCTTTTGCTCCTGGACAACCGGCAGCTAATTATAAAGTTGATATTTATAAAGATTCCTGGGGAGGTCAAAGTAAGGATTGGATACGCAATCGGGTAAGATTCGAAGAACGCCTTGAGTTTGCTGAGGAAGGCCATTTCTTTTTTGACCTGGTACGCTGGGGCATTGCTGAACAATACATCAATGCATATATTGCCAGAGAAAAACCGCATATAGGCTATCTGGTGGGTGCCACCTTCACCCCAAAGAATCGGTATTTTCCAATTCCGTTGTCTGAGATAGATAAAAGTTATAAAGACGGTAAACCGACATTAACTCAAAACCCTGGATTTTAATATATTTTAAGGTGCTTCCAACAAGGCTGGAGGCACCTTAAAATCTCAATATGAAACATATAACCTATGTGAAGTAGTACCATGTGCCTTTTTTTTAACCCTTTCTATGATAGCAAAGCCTAGGTTGCTTTACTCCGATGCTTGCCGGCCCGAATACATTTGTGCTCCTATTCGAATGCCATTATTACATCGGACATTATTCCAAGTTCATTCAGGTTAGCTAAAGGGATAGCCGCTAAAGTAACCGGGAATCCGCATTCAACACAGTATTTGATGGGGAAGTAAATAGCCATAGGAAGATTTACAAACTAAATCATAAATCATAAAATATGAAAACAACAGGCCTGACCGGTAAACAATGGCTCCTTTATATCATTTTTTTAACTTTTGCCAATTCGCTTTGCTCAGCGCAAACAATTGACCCCTGGAAAATAACCGCAACAAACATTGATCCTTCAAACTATTATGGGGTTACTGTTGCCAATGGAATGATCGGTATGGTTTCGTCGCCGGAAATATTTAAGATAAAAAGCGTAACACTTGCAGGCGCCTATGATTTATATGGCCGGGGAAGAGTAAGCAATTTTCTGAATAGTTTTAATTTATTGAATATGTCGCTCGACATCAATGGCAAACGTGCCGAGGCCAGGAGCGTCAGCAATTATAAGCAGGAACTTGATATGCGGCACGGCTGCTTTACCGCAACCTTTGACCTTGGAGATGAAGCTTCGGTAAAATACACCTACTATGCGCTAAGACAATTGCCCTTCACTGTTTTGATGGATATTTCGATCACTGCTAAAAAAAATATTACGATCAATGCTACCAGTGCCCTGGAAACACCGGATGCCTTGCGCGATGTTCAAAACTATTATAATGAGGTTGGCCCTATTAGTCTGCTTACTTCAACGGCAAAAAGCCCGACCGGCAAATTGCTGCTCTGTGCTTCAAATACTTTTTTGTTTGATGAAGAACGCGGGCAGGAACCACGGGTGACACACGAAATGTGGGATAGCAATCTGCATCAGATGAAATTCAGCAAAGCCGTCGCCGTAGGACAAACTTATCAGTATGCAGTTGCCGGGTCATCAATTACGTCGGCGCATGATGCCGATCCGTTGAACCAGGCCGAACGTTTAACCATTTTTGCCAAGCTGGAAGGCCGGAACCGCCTGATCAAATTTCATGAAAAAGCCTGGGATGATTTATGGAAGAGTGACATTAAAATTGAGGGAGATCCGCAGGCGCAGCAGGATGTGCATAGTATGCTATATCACTTGTATTCCTTTTCCCGCGCCGGCAGCGCTTATGCGCCTTCGCCAATGGGGCTGTCGGGGCTTGGCTATAACGGCCACGTATTTTGGGATGCTGATCTGTGGATGTATCCTGGCTTGCTGGTATTGCATCCTGAAATTGGCAAATCTTTTGTAGAGTATCGTTACCAGCGCTTAGGGGCTGCAAAGCAAAATGCCTTTGCACATGGCTATAAAGGGGCCATGTTTGCCTGGGAAAGCGCTGATAGCGGTGTAGAAGAAACACCGGTTTGGGCACTGAGCGGCCCGTTTGAACATCATATTACTGCCGACGTTGCCATTGCCGCCTGGAATTATTATTGCGTTACCCAGGATAAGCAATGGTTACAGGAAAAAGGCTGGCCAATACTATCAGCAACGGCCGATTTTTGGGCAAGCCGGGTTGAAAGAAATGGCCCGGGGCATTATGACATTAAAAATGTTGTTGCGGCTGATGAATATGCTAATAATATAGATAACAATGCCTTTACTAACGCTGCTGCAAAGGCCAATCTGCAAGATGCCGCCGCTGCCGCAAAAGTATTGGGAATAAAACCTGACCCTGATTGGGAAATAGTCGCTCAAAACATCCCAATATTAAAGTCTCCCGATGGTGTGACTAAAGAGTTTGAAACCTATAAAGGTGAAAATATTAAACAGGCCGACGTTAACCTGCTGGCTTATCCGCTCCATGAGGTTACCGATCCTACAGCTATTAAAAAAGACCTTGAATACTATGAATCCAGGGTAGACAATGGCCCTGCCATGACACATGCCATCTTTTCGATATTGTATGCAAGGCTTGGCGATGGAGAGAAAGCGTTCCTTGCATTTAAGAACGGATACAAACCCAATGCACTACCACCCTTTGGAGTGCTTGCTGAATCTGCTGGCGGAACCAATCCCTATTTTGCTACCGGAGCAGGCGGAATGGTGCAGGCGATGCTGAATGGTTTTGGGGGACTGGAGATTACTCCTAAAGGTATTATCCAGGTAAAATCGAAATTACCCACTCAATGGAAGTCCTTAAAACTGACGGGAATAGGAATTGAACAGAAAACATATTTGGTAAAGTAAAGAGCCAGAACGGTGAGTTTTGGCAGATTTAAGACCTTCCATCTCTAAGAAAGATAGTAAGCAAAAGATCAATAAAATGACGTTGATCTGGATTTAGTTGGTGGCGTTCCGGGGTGAGATACGGAACGCCTTTTTTATGCAGTTCATTATCTTTTTTATGTTAAATTGCTGTAAAAAAATGTGATGCATCAGCCTTATTCTGTTGCCATAACTATTTTACAACCGTTTTGCTTTTCGTACTGCCATTTTAATCTATAAGATGGCATACTGGTTTACATTTTGCGAATTTTTATTTAATTTCCCATCTCAAATTTGATACCTGAAGGATTTTATAGACCTTAATTAAAATGAACACAGATACACTCTATACTCATATCTGCTCTTACGTTCAAATATCCAGAGATGAATTTGAGCTCTTTTTTAACTTGTTTAAACCGGTTTATTTAAAAAAGGGGGAGTTCCATTACGTAGCAGGTAAAGTTCCTAAGTATTGGTCGTTTACTTTAAAAGGCTGCTTGCGTGAATATTGGATCGATACCGGGGGTAATGAGGAAATTTTCCAATTTTATGAAGAAAATGCATGGGTTGGTCAGATTCAAAGTATGATAACGCAAAAGCCCACGGACATGAACCTGCAGGCACTTGAGGATTGCGAGTTATTGTGTATAACAGGCGATGATATGTGTAACGCTGCAAAAACACCATGGATTCAGAACTTTACAATGCATAAGAGTTTTTCTGATAATGCCTCCATCATGAAAAATTCAAACCGAATTAGATCTTCATCACCTGAAGAGTTGTATTTGGAAATTCTTAAGGAAAGACCATCCTTATTGCTGCGTGTTCCACAGCACTATATTGCAAACTTTCTTGGCATCCGGAAAGAAACACTAAGCAGGGTTAGAAGAAGAGTTGCCCACCTATAATTTGTTGATCCAAGTCAACGACATTCAATTTCCGTTCCGGTAATTTTACAGCGGAAAACGATCGGCTCAATGTTATCGGTATCGCGCTTGATACGCGCTCCCTTATAAGTCATTGAGTGACTGATCGTTTTCTCGAACAACAAATTTTTAAGAAAGAATTAAATCAATGAAAAAAATAATCTACGACCAATACGGCAGTGTCGACGTTTTACATTCCGTGGAGGTAAATAAGCCAATTCCCGATACGCAACAAATTTTGGTTAAGGTAAAGGCAGTTTCTATTAATCCTATTGACTGGAAGATTTTAATGGGTGAACTCAAACTAATGTCAGGCAAGAAATTTCCAAAATCTGTTGGCTGCGACTTCTCCGGAACAATAGAAAGCACAGGTACGGGTATCCAAAAATTCAAAGCCGGGGATGACGTGTTTGGCGTAACAAATCCTTTTAAAGAGGGAGTTCTTGGAGAATACATCCTGGTGAATGAAAAAGAAATTGCTAAGAAGCCTGCGGATCTGACATTTGAGCAGGCTGCCGCAATACCAACGGTCGGCCAGTCAGCTTTACAGATGCTTACTAAAAACCTTAATAACATCAAAGGGAAGGAAATTTTGATAAATGGTGCGTCTGCCGGAGTAGGTATGTTTGCTATTCAGATCGCTAAAAGCCACGGAGCGATTGTAACGGCAGTTTCAAGCGCAAAAGGACATCATTTGTTGAAAAAATGGGGTAGTGATTATGTGATTGACTACAACAAAGAAAATGTGACGGATTTAAAGAAGAAGTTTGATGTTATCATTGAACTCTCTGCAAAATTATCTTTCAGCCAGGCTAAAAAATTGATGAAGCCTGAATCAACATATTTTACTGTAACTCCTTCGCTATGGAATTTTGTGCACTCTTTTTCAAATAACATTGTATCCGGAAAGAAATATGAAGTTCTTTTAATGAAATCAGATACAGAAAGTTTAAATCGATTGGCAAACTATACGTTAAAAGGGTTTGATATCCACATTAGCAAGACCTATCCCATGTCAGATTATAAGGAAGCTTATAAAACTATAATCAAAGAGGGGGCTTTAGGCAAAGTCGTTTTTAATATCCCATCTTAAAAAGCCCGTTTGTTTGTTAAAAATTAGTAACTATTTTTTGATAGGCATAGGCCTTATGAAAACAAAGTCATAAGGCCTTTTTTATTCAAATGCATTGCGTTGACCCATCAATTAAATGAAGTCCGGTATTCATTGGGTGAATGCCCGACATGCTGTTTGAAGAAACGGGTAAAATGTGATGGATACTTAAAACCAAGTTTATACGCAACTTCACTTACCGATTTGCTGATATCAAGTATCTGTTCTTTCGCAGCATCAATCAGTTTTAGCTGTATATACTCCTGTGCTGATTTTCCCGTCTCCTTTTTTACCAGGTCTCCGAAATATTTTGGAGACAGGTTGAGTTGGTCTGCACAATACGAAACGGAAGGTAAACCCAATGTTTGCAGCTTTTCCGACTGGAAATAATCGTTCAGTAATCCCTCAAATCCAGTCAATACGTCTTTATGAATATGTTCTCTTGTGAGAAATTGCCGGTCATAAAACCGAACGGAATAGTTCAGGAACATTTCAATGTTACTTACGATCAATGTCCTGCTGTGTTTATCAATTGGGTGAGCTAATTCATACCGGATCTTATTAAAACACTCCAGCACAATTTCTCTTTCTGCATCCGAAACGTGAAGTGCTTCATTGACATCGTAAGAGAAAAAGCTGTATTCGTTAATGCATTTGCCAAGATGGGTGCCACGGATCAAATCGGGATGAAAGAATAATCCCCAGCCTGTTGGCTGTATCATGTTTTCGCTTTCGTCAAATCCAAATACCTGCCCGGGTGCAATGAAAAGAAGTGTTCCCTCTTCGTAATCATAATGACTGCGGCCATATTTTACCTCCCCGCACTTCTCGTCTTTTAAAAAGATCATGTATACGTCTGAAATATAACGTGCCTCTTTTACAGGCTTCGACAGCGACTGATCAAGAACGCTAACCAAAGGATGCAGGGTCTTCTGCCCCCGGTCGTTATTGATCTGGGCCACACTTTCAATTCTAAGGGGATTTCCCATGCCTTCGGTGATTTGAAGTGAAATTAGATTAAGTATTGCAAAAAATCTTACAGAAGCACTCCTGAACAGAAATAATGGTAAGAGAAACAGGAATCTGTATAACTACCTGATGCAAAAGTATAAAGAACTTCGCTCCGTCCAATGATCTATTAAATCATTTGATATCGTTCTGCAAAAATCAGTAAAAATAAAGATAAATGAAAAAAACACCATTAATAGCGTTAGGTACATGGTCCTGGGGAACAGGCTTTGCAGGCGGTGACCAGGTTTTCGGTAACAACCTTAGCGCCGGGGATTTAAGGCAAGTATTTGATACCGCTATGAAGGCGGGGTTTAACCTGTGGGATACTGCTGCGGCTTATGGTATGGGCTCATCCGAATCTATCTTAGGCGAATTTGTAAAACAGTATCGCCGCGAAGACATTCTATTATCTACCAAGTTCACTCCACAAATGGCTGGGTCTTCCAACAACCCTGTCGAGGAAATGCTGAATAGCAGTTTGGAGCGTTTGGGAACGGACTATATAGACATTTATTGGATTCATAACCCTACCGACGTTAATAAATGGACTCCTGAACTGATACCGCTGCTTAAAAACGGAAAAGTAAAAAGTGTAGGGGTATCTAACCATAACCTGGAAGAAATTAAACTGGCGAACAGTATCCTTGCAAAAGCAGGTTTTAGTATTTCGGCAGTTCAAAACCATTACAGTCTTTTATACCGTTCGTCCGAAGATGCCGGGATAATTGACTATTGCAAAACACATGACATTACTTTCTTTGCTTATATGGTGTTGGAACAAGGTACATTGTCTGGCAAATACAACACCCGGAACCCGCTTCCCGAAGGTAGTGCCAGAGCAAATACCTACAATAAAGTACTTCCGCAGGTAAAAGAATTAACCGATGTAATGAAAGAAATCGGCAGTAGCAAAAATGCTTCTGTTGCCCAGGTTGCCATTGCGTGGGCCATTGCTAAAAACACCTTGCCCATTATTGGAGTAACCAAAACTTCCCAAATTGAAGACGCTTTAAATGCAACTAAAATTATTTTAACCAATCAGGAAATAGAAAAAATTGAGGCATTAGCAGCAAACGCGGGTGTTGATACCCAGGGCGCCTGGGAAAAATCAATGATATAATTTTACTGGTCGCTAAAGATAGACTCACCCCGAATTTGCCCCACCGATGGCATCGTTCACAGTTCATTTATATCCTTAAAAAACGAAGCATTCAATTTACCAAAAATGAAAAAAGCAACAAGTTTTAAAAACAAAGACCTGAAGATGGCAGCGGAAATACATCTGCCGGAGGATTTTATTGAAACAAAAAAATATCCCGCTATTGTATGTATCCACCCCGCAGGCGGTGTTAAAGAACAGACAATAGGGATGTATGCTTCACGGCTGGCAGCATATGGATTTGTAGTATTGACGTTTGATGCCTCGTACCAGGGGGCAAGCGAAGGTAAGCCCCGTTACCTGGAAGAGCCTACCGCCAGAGTGGAAGATGCCCGTGCCGGTGCTGATTATTTGTCAACACTTCCTTACGTTGATACTGACCGCATGGGCGTATTCGGGATTTGTGCAGGTGGCGGTTATGCCATCAGTGTAGCACAAACAGAGCATCGTTTTAAAGCAGTAGCCACAATTAGCGCTGCACCTATGGGAGAAGGGTTCAGAAATTTCCTTGGAAACGAAACCCCCGTTTCTGTTTTGCTGGATATGCTAAAAAATGTAGGGCAACAGCGCACCGTAGAGGCAAATGGCGGAGAATTGCTTTACGTGCACTGGGTACCTGATACAAAAGAAGAGATCAATGAGAATACGCCCGATCTATGGAGAGAAGGTCACGACTATTATAAAACACCAAGGGGGCAGCATCCAAATTCAGTGAACAAATATTTGTTTACCGGTACCGACAGAATGATGGCCTTCTCGGCCTTTGACCAAATAAGCACATTGCTTACGCAACCCATTCTTTTAATTGCCGGTAGTAAAGCTGATACCAGATTGTTCAGCGAACAGGCCTACAGCCTGGCAAAAGGCAAAAAAGAATTATTCATTGTAGAAGGTGCAACTCACATTGCCCTTTACGACATACCTGAATATGTAAATCAGATTGTACCAAAGCTGGTCGATTTTTTTCAGGCAATATGATAGTTACTTAAATAAATACCCATAAGAAAAACGAAATGAACAAAGAAAAAGGTTCAAAAAAAGTCTTGTTCGTGGTAACAAGCTGTAATGTAAAAGGAGCTACCGGTATTCCAACAGGATTTAACCTGAGCGAAGTTACACATCCATTGGATAAATTGGAAGCAAGTGGCGTTGTAGTTGATATTGCATCTATAAAAGGCGGCGAAGCACCGTTAGATGGCTTAGAGGATTTCAATGATCCCGTTAATGCCAAATATTGGGCAGATGCTGATTTTCGCAAAACTATCGCCAATACCCTGAAATTAGATGATGCAAAAGCTTCAGACTATGACGCCATATTCTTTGCGGGCGGTCACGGAACCATGTGGGATTTCGCTGATAGCCCTGCAATTTTAAAGTTAGTACCAGAACTTTATGAGTCCGGGAAAATTGTTTCGGCAGTTTGCCACGGCCCTGCAGCTTTGGTAAATGTAAAATTGAGCGATGGCTCATACTTGATCTCGGGTAAAAATGTAGCAGGCTTTACTAATGGCGAAGAGGAAGAAGTGCAATCAACCAACGTAGTTCCGTTCCTGTTACAGGATGCTTTAATTAACCACGGTGCAATTTACAAGCATGCCCCTAATTGGAACAATAACATTGCCATTGATGGCAGGTTGATCACGGGCCAAAATCCGCAATCTGCCGCAAGTGTAGGTGAAGCTATTGTAAAAGCGCTTAAAATTAACACTACCGGCGCAACGGCACCTAAACCTGCATTTTCAAGTGCTGATGTAAGTAGTGTTTCTCCTGCATTAGGCAAGTATATTGCTGAAAAATTAGTCGGCGAGGTTTGGGAGCGTCCGGGTTTGTCAAAGCATGACCGTTGCATTGTTACTTTATCATGCCTGATAGCAAGGAATCAAAGCAACGCAATGCCCCATTACTTTACTAAAGCGCTGAACAATGGTATTGCACCAGGTGAACTTTCAGAAATTATTACTCATCTTGCTTTCTATTCAGGCGTGCCTAATGCCATGTCGGCTGTGGCTGTTGCAAAAGATGTATTTGCAAACTATGGAATTTCACAAGCAGAATTACCTTCAATCGACCCATTGATGCTTGATAAAAATGAAGCTTTACCGGGCGATGAAAACAGGGTCGCTTTTATTCAACAAAATATCGCTCCAATAGCAGAAGGCTTTGCTAAATATACTAATGAATTGTTATATGGTGAAGTTTGGCTGCGTGCAGGTTTAACATCAAGAAGCAGAAGCCTGGCAACAGTATGCGCAATGATTGCAGCCGGGGATATCCAATTTCTGGGAATGTACATGGGCAGGGCCGTTGAGCACGGCATTACCAGGCAGGAAATGGGTGAAGCATTGACTCAACTGGCATTTTATGCAGGCTGGCCAAAACTTGTTTCCGCGTCGTTGGTGGTAAAAGAAGTATATGACAGTGCAGGTAAATAATTTCTTTCATAGGCACCAATTCCCTTAAAAGGAGTTTGGGATTAAAATCGCAAGCTCCTTTTTTTAAAACAGTACTTTATTAGGATGAGTCTGGCTCAAATCATTTTCAAATGGGCCAATAAACAGTGGAAAACAATTACAATCAAATAGCAGGGCAACGCACGCAACGCATTGAGGCAATTGGTGATGGTGTGTTTGCCATTGCGTTAACCTTGCTTATTTTTAATATCAAAGTGCCGGTTGGCGAGTCCATAAAATCAGAGAAGAGTTTGTTGGAAGCATTTTTGGGATTAACTCCCCAATTACTGACTTACTTTCTCAGTTTCATTACGTTGGGAATTTACTGGTCTGCACATTCTACCCAATTCCATTTTATTGCTAAAAGTAACCGGACCCTGAATTGGATCAACTTGTTTTTTTTGCTCTTTGTTTCAACTATTCCATTCACCACTGCATTCTTAAGTCAATACATTACTTTCAGGTTTGCAGTATTCCTGTATTGGCTCAACATTATTATGCTTGGGTTAATACTGGCGCTCCACTGGAATTATGCCAACAAGAATAATTTTACTTCAATAAGCGAAAACGAAAATTTAATCATAAGCAAAGCCATTAAAAGAAGAGTTGTTGAAAGTTCACTGCTTTATACCATTGGTGCCTTGTTAAGCTTAATAAATCCTTATTTGAGCATTGCCGTTTTGATTTCCATTCAGCTGAATTATGCGCTGGGTTTGATCTCAAGTTCCCAAAAACACAAAGCAGATAAAGTAAAACCAGGCGGCTAACACAAATTCATCATCTATCGGAACTCTTAGGGATAAAATCCCGCAAAAAAATACAGTTGTATTAAGAGGAAACAGATTCAAAATAATATGAAGCCATTAAATAAAATAATTACCATTGAAGAGCATTTTATTCTGAAAAGCATCTCGCAAAAAGTAGTAGCATTCAACATCAACGAAAATGGTGGGACAGCGCTCAACGTTGCGGTGCAAAAGGAGTTAATGGCAATGGTGCTGCCAACCAGTGATGATATTGAAGATGTTGGAGAGCGGCGAATAAAATTCATGGATGAAAGCGGCATTGACATGCAAGTGCTCTCGTATGGTGCCGGAGGCCCTCAAAATATAACAGATAAAACATTGGCCATTGAACTTTGCCAGGAAGCCAATAATAAATTAGCTAATTTGATAAAACTGCACCCAACAAGATTTGCGGGCTTCGCCACTTTGCCTGTTGCTGATCCAAGTGCAGCCGGAGAAGAGTTGAACCGGACTGTGAAAGAATTGGGTTTTAAAGGCGCTATGCTTTCAGGAACTTTCAATAGTCGCTTTTTTGATGAACCTGAATTTTTACCCATTTTTTCCAAAGCTCAGGAATTAAAGGTACCTGTGTATATACACCCTGGTTTCATCTCAAAAAATATTGCAGCGCACTATTATCAGAGTAATAACTGGCCTACCGTTGCGGGGGCTATGTTTGCATCGGCAGGATATGGATGGCATTTAGATTCAGGAATCGCAATTGTCCGGTTAATTGCTTCGGGCATTTTTGACAGACTGCCCGACCTGAAACTAATTTCCGGACATTGGGGCGAACTGGTTCCTTTTTTCCTGAATCGCTTAGACGATCAATTAAGCAAGACTTTAAAATTAGATCGCAAAATTTCCGACTATTATAAAAACAATATCTATATCACACCAAGCGGGCTTTTTTCTGAAGCTCAACTTAAATATGTGATTGACGAACTGGGCCCAGACAAAATTATTTACTCAGGTGATTACCCGTATTTAATAGACAAAAACACCAGGCAATTTCTTGAAACGGCGCCTATTTCGCAAGAGGCTAAAGAAAAAATCGGTTACAAGAATGCCGAAAAATTGTTGGGCTTATAGTCTGCTCTTTGAATGCTACAAGTTGAAAAGTGTATATGTCGGCCGTTTTTCACGCTAATCGGAATAATGGTAAGTAAAACAGGAATACGTATAACAGCCTTGAGCGAAAGTATAAAGAACTTTGCCTCTCAATACGAGTAATCCATTTACTGTAACTGTAAAAGGCTGGTTTAAGTAAATATAAAGCCTTTTAGAGACATCGAATACCAAAGAAAAAACGAATGAAATTATCAAACAACAAAATTTTAATTACCGGCGGTGCCACTGGCATCGGTCTGGGATTGACCGAAAGATTTATTCAGGAAAATAACCAGGTTATTATTTGTGGAAGAAGGAAAGATGCGCTGAAAGAAGTATCAGACAAATTCCCGGCAGTGATAACAAAGGTTTGCGATTTATCGGAGGAATCTGGTCGGACGGAACTTTATCACTGGATTGCTGAACATCACAGTGATTTGAACGTATTGGTAAATAATGCGGGTATCCAAAACTGGATGGATATTTCAGATAAGAGTTTTTATGATAAAGCGAAAAACGAAATTGAAATCAATGCTTTGGCACCGTTACATTTGACTTCCCTCTTCGTCGAACTCAAATCATTGGACACTATCATCAATGTAACTTCCGCATTGGCATTTGTGCCAATTACAAAAATGCCTGTTTATTGCGCCACAAAATCTTTTTTTCACTCGTTTACCATATCACTAAGGCATTTGCTGAAATCAAAAAATATAGAGGTCATCGAATTGATCCCACCGGCCCTCAACACTGATCTGGGCGGTAAGGGGTTGCACAGTGAACACCCTTCTGTAGGTGATTTTATTAAGGCAATATTTCAACAACTTAAAGAAGGCAAGGATCAATTGACTTTTGGATATAGCGAAATGCTATCGAAAGCAACACCAGATGAAATACAGGGAATGTTTAAAAGAATGAATCCATAAGAAGAAATAATCAATATTTGAAGTTAGTGCGTTGGAAATGAATTAAATGAGTCCTGTCAGATTTTTCCATGATCCCGAAGTCTATATCTATAGAATACAGGCTGCATTTACCGATAAAAGCCGGGGATCTTACCCCCGGCTTTATTAGTCAGCTTAAATACTAAAAGGACCCATGCCATGTAAGACGTTGGACCGAGATTCTAACAGCATCTTGTTGTTTCTCTTTTACACTTTTTCAAAGTCGCATCCCGATTAAAGACGCTTTAGTATCAGCTTTCTAAAAATGGATAATCGGTGTAACCTTTTTCCCCTCCACCATACATGGTAGCTTGTTCTATGGTATTGAACGCCGCATCCAGTTCGAACCGCTTTGGAAGATCAGGGTTAGCCAGAAATAAGCTGCCGTAGGCGATTATTTTAGCGATACCCTTTTCCAGTTCTGCCTCCCCGCTATCTTTATTGAACCCGCCATTGGCGATGACCAGGTGTTTACTTATACTACCGAATGTTTCTACAGCATTCTTGGGATACTGAGGGTAATTATCCAAAGGGAACAAGCCATTCATCAGATGAATATAGGCCAGTGGCAATTCATTCAATGCTTCGATCAAAGGTCTGAATTGAGCAACAGGATCACTGTTTTCTATATTGTTATAATATACAGTTGGCGATAGCTTAATGCCAACTTTGTCGCTTCCCAACGCATTAACCAGTTCCTGCATAACTTCCAGTACGAAACGGTTCCTATTCCCAATGCTGCCGCCATATTCATCGGTTCTAAGGTTGGCACTTTCCGACAAGAACTGATTCGGCAGATACCCGAATGCGGCATGCAGTTCAACCCCGTCAAAACCAGCTGCAATAGCATTCCTGGCAGCCTGGCCATAATCCTTAACGATCTGTTTGATCTCTTTTGTAGTTAACTCTTGTGGCGTTTCGTAATCTTTTGGCCCCTGGGAGGTAAAATGCTGCTGCCCTTTGATTCCAATCGCCGATGGCGCAACCGGAAGTTTCCCTTTTCTATCCGCCGAATGCCCAACGCGGCCGGTATGCCATAACTGCGCGTAGATCACACCTCCTTTATCGTGAACCGACTTAGTCACTTTTCTCCAGGCCTCAATTTGCTCCTCGCTGTAAAGGCCAGGGGTAAAAGGACTGCCCAACGCCTGTTCGGAGATATTGATGGCCTCTGTAATGAGGAGTCCGGCACTGGCACGCTGTGTGTAATATAATACGGTCAGGTCTGATACGACACCTTCGCCGTTAGCCCGGCTGCGCGTCATTGGTGCCATCGCAATAACGTTTTTCAATATTTCATTTCCTAATGTTATCTTTTCTAATAGTTTCATGGTCTCTTGTTTTATTATCTTATTGATATCTGTAAATTGTACTGCTTGATTTGGAAGATGTTTCCTTGGTTCAGCCCACTGACCGACGCTGTCATTGAATAACAACAAGGACAACTTTACCGTTAACTCCCCCAGCCGACACAAAATCCTGAGCTTGAGCAGCATCGTTTAATGGGAAAGTTTTTGTAACGATGGGACGGAGTTTTCCTTCATTGACCAAAGCCAAACCAGCGGCCAAACTATCCGCTGAGATATTTGAACTGATAAACCGTGCATCAACCCTGTATTTTTCTGCTAATACTGCGGAAGGCGGGGTTACTATACTGAATAATTTGCCTCCGGGCTTTAACAATTCAAAAAGTTTATGCTGTGATTCGCCGCCGGCGCAATCCACCACCATGTCAATATTGTTAGCTAATTGGGTAACGTTTTGCGATTTATAATCTATCACCTCATCCGCACCAAGGCTTTTTGCTAACGCGATGCCTTGTCCTGATGCTGTTGCAATAACATAGGCCTCTGCGTTTTTTGCCATCTGCACCATAGCTCCGCCTGTTGCCCCCGCAGCTCCCTGAATTAAAACTTTCTGATCTTTCGCTAATTTTCCCTCGTTAAATAATACCGATTGAGCGGTGCCGATATTAACCACCAGGGAGGTTGCTTCTTCAAAGGAGGCATTAGTGGGTTTAATAGCTACGTGACTTTCAATGGCAATCGCGTATTCGGCGTACCCGCCTTCTCTCGTTACAGCGATCACCTGGTCACCTGCTTTAAATTGGGTTGCCTTTTTTCCGGTGGCAACAACGATGCCTGCCACATCTGCACCTGGTACAAAAGGTAAACTGATAGGACGGATCTGTTGCATAATGCCGCTGCGTAATTTGATATCCAAAGGATTTACGCTGGCTGCCTTAACTTGAATTAAAACTTGGTTTTCATTGCTGATTTCAGGCTGAGGGACCTCTGCCATCTCTATTACATCGGAATTGCCAAATGCCTTATATTGTATTGCTTTCATTATTTTTTACTTAGTCATATTTAACTGTATGACAAAAGTAGAAGTAAAAAAATGGGTAAAATAACCGAAAAGGACACAAGAATAGTCCTATCCGATAAATGATAGTTGATTAGATAAAAGAAGTTCTATGAAGAGGTGGAAAATTTCTTCGGGGTAATGCCGTACTGCTTCTCGAATAATCGGCTGAAGTGGCTAAGGTTTGAAAACCCCAACGCGTAGCCAACCTCAGAAACGGAATGTTTAGCTTGTTTCAACAGAAAAGCGGCTTCTTCCATTCTGGCTTTTTGGTAATAATTATATATCGTATCACCAAATGTTTGCTTAAAAAGCGGCCTGAGTTTCGTTTCGCTCATCGAAGCGATCAGCGCTAATTCATTTAAAACCGGCGGGGTACTCAAATCACTCAATATCTCGTTGCGAATGACCAGAAGTTTTTCTGCATCGTTGCTGTTTATATTTTTAAAAGTCGTGTTTTCCCTGAGTGATAATTTGCTAAAAAGCAGGTACATTAATTCCTGTACCTTAATTTGCACATAGAAATTATTCAACGAGTTATTCATGTCGACGGACACAATATTTTTAAGCAGTAATTGCATTTCAGCATCCAGACT
Source organism: Mucilaginibacter sp. P2_A5 (assembly GCF_056404995.1). Classification (NCBI taxonomy): domain Bacteria; kingdom Pseudomonadati; phylum Bacteroidota; class Sphingobacteriia; order Sphingobacteriales; family Sphingobacteriaceae; genus Mucilaginibacter; species Mucilaginibacter sp. P2_A5. Next base: position 162,001 of record NZ_JBFUCY010000002.1, on the reverse strand, counting down.
TTCGAAAAAGAGAAAGGAAGCGTTTTCCGCTGTAATGGTTTGTATGGTCGTATTAGGCTTTTCAATGGATAGAACTGAGCGTAATCTGTTAGCAGTGATCCCAACTACTACATACCGAATATTGCTCCTGGCAGGAAAACGAATTTCCGTACGCAAATCATTTGAGGATAGGAGTATGGAAGCGTCATTTTTTTGTGAGCATGGTATGTTTGCATCATTATGATATTTAACTTCAAGATCTTCCCTGTCATTATAAAAGAAAATGGTACGGACATCATTAGCTATTGCAGCCGGATTGCGTTTAACAATCAGATCTTCATTCAATACATAACGATGGATCGTTAATTTGAAATCATCCCCAAACCCAACTTTACGTACATAACCTTCTCCCAACGTCTTCGGAATTTCCAGTACATTGTCTCTTACGGGCGCATTGATCTGTTTTCCGAATAATGTAATGAAGTCAAAACCGGGGGCTGATGTAAATTCAAAGATCATTGCAGGAAGTAACTGGTTAATATGTCTAAGGTTACGTAAATTTCTCAAAAAAATCACTTTCTTTCAATACATTTCCATTGATGATGCATATTTGACATATAAAACGAAGATAATTAGCTTCTGCAGTATTATTCGCAACATTCATTTTTCACTTCAGGTTGGTATAAAACAAAATAGATTGACCTAACTATTTTGAAGCCAGCTTGGATCCCTACCTATTTCCTTAACGTTACTTGTCGTTTATCTCATTTAATTCATAAAACCAGGCTTATCAGCTTCCGTTCCGGCTTTTTCCATACCGAGGCTTTCATTAACATGAAGTTTTGGATCTTCTATAAGTTTTACCACCAGGTCAGCAACACTTTTTCGGGATATTTCGGTTCCGGTAACTGGTTGGCCTTTTTGAGTGATTTTATAATCAACTTCATCTTTGTTCGTATACCATGTCGGGCGAAGAATCGTATATGCAAGGCCAGACGCCTCAATGAGGCTTGCAGCTTTCTTATAGCGTTCCAGGATAGGCCCGATCATCTGTTTGTTCCACTGGCCAAAAGCACCGGGAACTTCATCGTAAATCCCAATAGCTGCAATGAACACTATACGCTTCACACCTGCGGTCAACATGGCTTTTACCGTCTGTTCAGCGATCACATCTTCCTGACCGTTTATATTAACATAGACCAGGTCTTGCCCCTGCATAGCATTTTCAAGTTTTTCGCCGTCCAGTATATCACCTTCGATCAGCTTAATCTGCCCGCCTTCCAAATGTTGCAGGTGTGAGGCATTCCGCAGATACAAAATAAGATGGATGGAATTATTTTGTGATAACCTGTCGATTACATGTCCGGCAACTTGTCCGCCGGCTCCAAGTATTAATACCTTTGTCATATTCAGTTTCTATAGTTAAAATATCTTGGCATAATTTCATCCGAAGGATGAAATTATGCTGCATACGGTTTAAGGTGCCCGTTAATTTTCTATAACCCTGGCTGCTTCGCACTCGCGATGAGGTTAACGTCTACCAGTTCCAATTTCTTTACCATATGCTCTACCGTAGCCTTGTACTTTTTAAAGTGAGGCGTTGCAATATGTTTTAGATAGGCGGCACTGTCGGCGTAGATCTCCAGGATAGTTATCCGCGAAGGGTCTTTTTTGTCGGCGACGGCATAATAGGTCAATACACCGGGTTCCAGCCGGACAGCCGTTTGCATCTGCTCTTTCAATGCTGCATTATATTGCTTGAGTTGTGTCGAATCAACTTCAATTTGAGCTATACGGATCATGCGCTTATCTGTTTGTGCTTTAGCCTGTAAAATAGAAAGGGTTAACATTCCGCAACAGCCGAGTATCCTAAATGATGCCCGCACTGTCGTCCTGTAAAAATGATTGCTGATTTTCATATATCTTTATTTAGTGTCCTTGAGCTTAGTCAGTATTGTACGGGCAGCATCTGCCTGTTGTTTCCCGATGCTGCTTTCCAGCAAGGCAAAAACTTGTTCCAGGTGCCCTTCCATTAGCCCCACATTCATCCCCATGCCCAGGTGCGCTTGTAATTGTGCTTCCAGTCCGGGCAGGCTCGCGAGTACCGTGATCGTTGCCAGTTCACGCTCCTGATAGGTCAGTACGCCACGCCCAAAGATGTCGGCAAACAAGTGCTCTTTCAAAAAAGCATCAATGCCGGGTGCAAAAGCATTGGCGCCAGTGAGCGGGCCGTTCTGTGGCTTACCTGTTAAAGTCTCCAGCGTTTTCCTTCCCGCCTCGTATTTGCTTTTATTATCGCCGGTTACAGTAGTTGGGGTCTGTCCTTCCGCGTCATGTATACCCCTGGATTTCCGTTCCTCCAGCACAGACATGAAAGTGGTAATACCGTTAAGGCTACGCGGAAAACCGCAGTAGGCATATAACTGCACCAGTTCTTCCCTGATCTGGTTAATAGTCATCCCTGCATCAAGCCCCGCATTCAGGGCATTTTTCAATTGTGGCAGGTTACCCGTTGCGGTAAAGGCGGCAATCAATACAATATGTTTTTCGTTTGGATTTAACTCGTGACTTTGTTGTGCATTCATAGGAAGACTTGGAATAGTTATCAGAAGTATTAATAATGTACGGGTGATTGCTCGATTCATAGTTGATCAGCGTTTATTAATTTAACATCAGGCTTAGCGAGGACGAGGCACCACAGACCATTACATACAACGACGGTCGGATTAATAGTCAGGTATATAAACCTCTTCATTTTTAACTTGATCTTTGGGATTATTGTTCCTTTTATTTTCCGGCAGACTGCAGTATGAAGGGCTGTCCCGGTGCAAGCACCCGGATGCGACCAGGATTAATAACCAATTTCGCCAGTCTTGCCGGATCGCCGTTAAAAGGTTTGAAATCAGGCGCGTCAACAAAGCCCCAGTGACCCAGCATCACCTGCGCATGCGGGTAAGCGTTTAGTAACTTTGCCGAACCTTCAAGTCCGAAGTGCCATTCGCTGTCTTCGGAGTAATCCAACAGGATCAGGTCAGGAGGCGGCAGGTGTAGTTGCTCGGGCATTAAGCGCGAATCGCCCGGTGCCCAGATCGTGCCATCAGGGGTATGGAAATAAAACCCGCAGGCATCTTCCGGATTGAAATGTCGTTTGCTTGTACCCGGATAGGCGTTCTGCCAGGCATGGTCGGCGGGTGTAAGTTTTGCGCTTACAACTCCGAACTTAAAAGTTTCACCAATGCGATGCCCGCTGGAAGACAATCCGTCATTTTTCATTAATGAATCCACGTATATGGTGGAATGATAGACTGTGGTTGCCGCTTTTAGATCACGAAAAGTTTCGACGCTGTAATGATCGTTGTCGCTATGAGTTACCATAATGGCATCAACACGCGATACGTCTTTCGGCAAGATGGGGAACTTCATCAGCAGCGGCATATCATAGCCTTCCAGCAACGGATCAATCATAAAGATGGTACCCCGGCTGTTCACCATAAATCCGGCCATACCCAGCCAGCGAACAGTCGTGCCTGTTGATCGCTTAAAGGCTTCTGAACCAAAAGGCTGGCTTTCCGGCGCTTTGGCCTGGTACTTTTTAGCTTTTTTTTGGGTGGTGTCAACCGCCTGAGCATGGAGATTTGCCTCCGCTACAAGGAGTATCAGACTCACCAGAAATAATTTTGCAAGTTTCATCCGGTTGTAATTTGGTAATGTAAATTACGTGGGAAAATATTGGCCCGTGGTTATACAGACTCCTGAAATACTTACCATTATTCCTGATTTTAATGTCATGTGTGGATATACCACACCTTATTGCCCCCCCCCCCGTTGGTCAATTTTAAAATGACCACCCTTAGTGCTTAAGTTCAGACCTTTAGATAGAATAAAGCAAATTGGCAATGAGGCGGCAAACCAATAGGATTTTCCGGAACGGTATTCAAAGTTGGGGGGAAATAAAATAAGTATTTTCTTTGCGGGAATATTAACGGAACCGAATACCCCGTACGGAGCGCTTACGAAACACTTGTCAGTCTATTATAGCCCAATCTACACAATCCAAAACTGAACAGTTCAATGTCCGGTTTTGTTACAGCGTACATATTTCGCCCTGTATAATTTTTTATATATCAATAAGTTATAAATTTGGAACAACGATTGCCCTTAAATATTTCAATTGAATACATACACTTTCCATATTAATGCTTACGACCTGGCTTTCTTTGGGACGATCTTTATCGGGCTCACTTTTATCCTGCTTTTATGGTTCACCAAAAGGATAAACCAGGCCGCAAATCGTTTTTTGGCCCTGGCACTGGTTACGATTGTTTTGTGGATAAGCAGAATACTGGGCATCGACATCGGCCTGTCAACTTACATTACTAACTGGAGTTGGTTGCCGCTACAATTTTCGCTTGCACTTGGCCCCTTTATTTTCTTTTATGTACTTAAAGTAACCCGACTGGAATATAAATTCCGGTCTAAGGATCTGCTGCATTTTAGTCCGCTCTTGCTGGAATTGGGTGCTCAGGCACTGGAAGTTAGGGATAGTATAAAAACCGGTGCCGCTACTTATGAAACGCAGGCCTTTCGGCAACTGAACCCGGTATTGCAGTTGCTGGCGTTTATTTCGGTCATCGTATACCTTTACCTGGCTTACAGGCTTACAACACATTTTTACCGGCGGATAAAATTTATTGGCAGCGACAGGTACCGGTACGAGTTGCGCTGGCTACGCAGCTTATTGATAAGTTTTGGCCTGTTATGGCTATTGTGGATACCTTTTACAGCGGCCGACTCTTTATATTACCATTACCAATTAAGTATACAGGCCTATTATCCACTATGCCTCTTTTTAGCGGCAATGGCCATCTGGATGGCGGCCGTGGCTTTTTTAAAGCAAGAGGCTGGCGTACCGGTGGCTCCCCCGCAGTTTTTAAAGCAAGCCCTGCCTGCAGAAATGAAGCAAAGGGGTACCTGGCTAAAGAAAGCCGTGCAAGCCGGCCTGTATTACCAGGACCCTGAACTAAGCTTAAGCTCGCTGGCCGAAAAACTTGAGCTGGGCCCCCACGAATTATCCCGGATCATCAATACAGCGCTCAAAAAAAGCTTTAATGATTTCATCACCGAATATCGCGTTGCAGACGTGGTTCAGAAAATGCAGGACCCTGCTTATGACCATATCACCTTGCTGGGTATTGCATTTGAATCAGGCTTCAATTCTAAAACTACTTTTAACCGCACTTTCAAACAAATCACCGGGAAAAGCCCGGTGGAGTATAAAAACGAACTGAAAAAAGAGCGCCCATCTTATAATTTGGGGCGCTATCCCCGGTTTGCGAAGGTAATTTCGTTTGACGAAGCCACTCCCAGGTGGTCTCCTGAAAAATTAAACCGCAATTATATGTTTAAAAATTATTTGAAAATAGCACGGCGCAACCTCATCCATAATAAAAGCTATGCCGCTATTAATATTACCGGCCTGGCTGTTGGTATTTCCGTTTGTATGGTGATTTTTATCATTATACAGTTTCAAACAAGCTTCGATAATTTTCACTCCAGAAAAGATCGCATCTACCGTGTGTTAACCGAATATCATCATGCAGATGCAGGGAATATTTCTTATGGGAAAGACATCCCTTTTCCAATGCCCCTGGGATTGAAAACGGGCCTTCCCCAAATAGAACAGGTAGCTCCAATTTTTGCAAGCCATGATGATGAGTTGCTGTTACCTGATGGCAACGGAACACCGGTAAAAGAATTTAAAGAGCAGCGGGGGGTATTTTATACAGGACCTTCATTCTTTAAAATATTTGATTTCCCCCTACTCGCTGGTTCATACGCCTCGTTAAAAGACCCTAACAATGTATTACTTACAAAAGAGATCGCTGAAAAATATTTCGGCGACTGGAAAACTGCGATAGGCAAAACCATTAAACTAAAAGCCGGCGGCTACATTTTCGAGCACGGTACCGATGTATTGAAAGTTTCGGGCATCCTTGCCACCATACCGGCAAATACAGACTTTCAGCTAAAACTTGTTGTGGCCTTTGGAACAGGTTTTACCGGAAGTTACCTGGAAAAATCTACCGAATGGGCCGAAACAGTACCTGATTTTGGTTGCTACATTTTGTTGCCGCCAAATGTTGCCGGCGACAATTTTAATCAGCAATTACGGGCGTACTCACGAAAGGTAAAATCTCCGGCCAATAAGGATAGTCACACTGTGCAGCCACTAAGCGCGGTGCATTATGATACCCAGGTAGGTAATTACAGCAACAAAACCATCAGTCATCAGCTGCTCAATGTACTATGGTTGATTGCGGCATTCATCCTGTTAATTGCCTGTGTAAACTTTATCAACCTCTCCACCGCGCAAGCTGTTAACAGGGCAAAGGAGGTTGGCGTACGTAAGGTTTTGGGGAGCAATAAATCTCAATTGCAAATCCAATTTATCGTTGAAACATTTTTGATAGTAATAAGTGCCGTAATACTAGCGGCATTTATTACTATCCTTGCATTGCGTTCTGTAAGTCAACTTTTAGAACTTTCGCTTTCATTCAACATACTCAACAATCCTGCAATTATTTTATTTCTTTTAACTGTAACCATTGTTGTAACCGCGCTAGCCGGTTTTTATCCTGCAATTGTTTTATCACGTTTCAATCCTGTTAATGCCTTAAGGGGTAAACTTACATCAGGCAATGCAAACGGGATTTCATTGAGACGAGGATTGGTAGTGTTTCAATTTATCATTGCACAGGCATTGATCATCGGCACGCTTATCATTGTAAAGCAGATGAATTATTTTATGGATCAGCCTTTAGGCTTTGATAAAGATGCAATTGTAAATGTTCCTTTCCGTGTAGATAGTCTTCGCATCAGCAGGCTGGATTATTTAAAAAAACAGTTATTGTCGGTAAGCGGCGTGCAAACAGTAAGTTTCAGTTCTAATACCCCGGTCGAAAACGGTAATGATATGTGGAGCGCCATCCGGTTTAACCATGCTATAAAAGAAACAGATTTTAAGGCTATTACCAAATTCGCCGACAACGAATATGTTCCGGCTTATAAACTACGCCTGATAGCCGGAAGAAATTTGCAGCCGTCGGGTATGACAAGAGAATTTTTAGTGAATGAGTCGCTGATGAAAAGTTTGGGAATAAAAAATCCTGATGACATATTGAATAAAGAAATAAGTATATGGAGCGACAATATAAAATGTCCGGTTGTTGGTGTATTGAAAGATTTTAATGATCGTTCTTTTCGTCATGATCTGGCGCCATTGCTTATTACCACAAACAACACCATGTACAACCAGGCCGGGATAAAACTGGCAACAACAAACATTGCCGCTACAATGCAAGCTGTTAAAGAAATATTTGAGCAAACATTTCCCGATTTTGTTTATGAATACAAGTTTTTGGATGATAAAATTGAAAACTTTTACAGACAGGAAAATCAGTTAGCGGCTTTGTATAAAATTTTTGCAACAATCGCCATATTCCTTAGCTGCCTTGGCTTGTATGGCTTAGCCTCATTTATGGCAGTACAGCGAATAAAAGAAGTTGGCATCCGTAAAGTACTTGGTGCCAGCGCAGGCAATATCGTTTATTTGTTTTCAAAAGAATTTATCATACTCATTGCCATTGCTTTTGCCATTGCGGCACCCATTGCATGGTATTACATGCACCAATGGTTGCAAGCTTATGTTTACCGCATCAACATCAGTTGGTGGTTATTTGCAGCCGGCGGCCTGGCTTCAATAATTATTGCACTTGCAACAATAAGTTTCCAGGCAATAAAAGCGGCAATGGCAAACCCGGTGAAAAGTCTGAGGAGTGAATGATTGGGGCGATCGGCCAAAAAGAACTTAGGTCCATAAACGTGCGATCTGAGATTTAGTTGAAACACTTAGGTGGTGCGTTCCGGGGTGAGACACGGGACGCATTTTTTTATGGGGGCAGATGTAAAAAATGCCATATTAATCAATTTTTTAAGCCCGGAGATGTTAATCCCCAACAAATGCCTCCGGTTTGCAGGGGTATTTTTCGATATATTGACGATGGCTTAGGCATCTTGGGGCCCGGGCGGGTACCAGGGGTGGTGAGCTGTTGCCGGGGTTGGCGACATAGGTATTGGGGAGCCATGAGGGGTTTGGGATCAACGTGATGGACGTGCAGCGCTGAGCTTATGAAATTTCGCGAAACTCTCCGGGGGGGAAATGGGGTTTACTACTACATCTGACCAATGCTTGCAAGGGTTTATTAGCGCATACCGCAGATAAAAAGCGCGCTTAAATTTTAATAAAGATTTTTTTACGGTACATCCAATAGAGGGTGCACCACTGTATAGCCAGTACAAGCATGCCTTTAATCAGCGTACTGTAAGTATCGCCAAAAATCATATCATAGTTTCGGCCCAGGTGAATATATAAACTCTCCCTGATAAAGGAGCCAAAACCATCGGCCAGCACGTAGGCCGCTATGGAGTTTGTGCCTATCACCACCAGCAGCAGCGGCCATTTTTTGTGCCCGGCGGCATCAATAACACCGTAAAAAAAGGAAAGCAGCAAAAAGCAGCATCCGCCGCTAAATAACACCCAGCCGGGCGTCCAGATACGTTTTACAATGGGGGCTATACCTGTAAAATGTAATAAGGCCGCAAGGACTATAAAACCAGCCCCGGTTAACACAAAACGACGCACCAATACAAACGGCGCGGTACCCTTGCGCAATTGATTGCCGGCCAGCAAGCCAATAATCATGGTGCCAAGGGTTGGTATAAAGCTGAGGGTTGCATAGCCCCCATTATTGTGGGTAAAGACGGTTTCGCGGGGGAACAGGTTTAAAAACCAGCGATCAAAGGCCCAGGCCAGGTTGGTATTTTTGTTCCAGTGTGCGGCAAAACCCGTAAAATTATGTTCCCAGTTTTGGGGTACGCCTGCGGCGGCATAATCAAACCCGGCACCGGGCAGGGGATATGATGCAAAAGCAACCCAATAACCCACAAGGATTACAATGAGTGCAATAACTTGTATCCGTTGCCTGCAAAACCCGAGTAAGAACAGGAAGGTGTATCCCAAGCCTATCTGGGTCAGGGTATCTTCGAAAGTAAAATACGTTTGCTTAGACCATATAGAACGCAAAAAAATGCCAAGGGCAATAAGTATAACCGACCGCAGCAAAGCATGTTTTAGCAATGCCGGAAACTTATCGCCTTTAGCCATACGGCCGGCTATAGAAAAAGGTAAAGCAAGGCCAACTAAAAATGAAAACGACGGCTGGATCATATCATGCAGCGAACAACCCGCCCAGGCCACATGGTCCTGGTTAAAGGCCAGGATACTCCAAAACGTGCTGCCGGGCAGCTTGCTATAAACCTCTTTAAATGATAGCGCCTCGCCCATCATCAGCAGCATCACAAAGCCACGGTAAGCATCAACCGAAATTAGCCTGCTGCTGCCGGTTTTCGCAGTTTCTGTTGCCGCAGGAGAACTTTTCATTTGCCAGGATTTTTATTTACACGCAATATCGATAATTACCTGCTTTTAAACAGGGGAGACATAAAAATAAGTCAGGTTTCTGCCGGGATTTGCATATATAAAATCGGGTAAGCCTTAAATTTCTACCACAATTTTTCCTTTTGCCTGGTTGCTTTCCATGTAGGAATGCGCTTCGGCAACCTGGTTAAGCTTAAACACTTTATCAATGTTGAGTTTAATTATTCCGTCAGCCACGGCATCAATAAATTTCTGCAAATGGTCTTTATGCAGGTTGGCGGCATCGCCCATATAAACCGTGAGGCGGCCCAGTGAAGGAATATCTCCCATGGGGGTAAATTCGTTCATGGTCCAGCTGCCGCCCAGTATGCCGGTCATGCAAACTACTCCTTTGGGCCTGATGCAATTCAGCGAGTCTTTAAGGCTTGCAATACCAACCAGTTCCAGCACCTTATCAACGCCTTGCGGGTATATTGGCCGAAGTTTTGAATAAACATCGCCATCGTCAATGATCACATGATCGGCGCCATTTTCTTTAAGGTGGATAACTTTAGCTTCATCCCTGGTAGTTGAAATCACCGTCAGCCCCATGCTTTTCGCCAGCTGGCAGGCAAGCATACCGATAGACGATGTACCACCACGAATGAGCAATGTTTCTCCTGCTTTAATTTCTAATGCTTCATTCAGCGAGCCCGAAACGGTTTGGAACATTTCGGGGATGGCGCCAAGCACCGCCCAGGGCAAATCGCTTTCAAACGGAAAAACAATGGTTTTGGGAACCTGGGTATATTCGGCATAACCCCCGTTAAATTCGCGGCCCATGCCGCCCATTATGGCTGCTACTTTCTGGCCTTTTTGGTAAGTACCCGATGGATCATTCTCCACCTCGCCTACACATTCAATACCCTGTACGCGCGGAAACAAAACACCCGGCGAGTGGCCCTGCCGCGTAAATAACTCCGACCGGTTTAAGCCAAAGGCTTTTATTTTAATCACTACCCAGCCTTCTTTTGCTGCGGGTGTAGGTAAATCCTGTATCTGTATAACCCCGGGCATACCGGGTTGTATGGTTACTGCTGCTTTCATGTGTTGTTTGTTTTGAGGCGCATTTAAATGCCAATACCTGTCCTGGTAATTTCTTCGCTTTTGCTACACAAAAGTGGCGGTATATGCGGCGAATTGCCTATAAAGTAGTTTAAGAAATACCCTTAATGTAGTTTAAGGATGCCGTTATTTTTTGACAATATTTTTACGCACTTTGCTCAAAAACTCGGGGGTAATGCCCAGGTACGAGGCTATTTGTGTGCCGGGCAGGCGCTGGTATAAATGGGGATATTGTTTAATGAATGACAGGTAACGCTCTTCGGCTGTTGAGCTGATGGTTTGCAGGATGCGGTTTTCCTGCTCAACAAAACGATTCTCCACAATGACCCTGAAATTCCTGTCGAATTTGGGGTTGTTGGTGAAAAGGTAAAACAGGTTGGCCTTGTTTAACTGGTAAATAACAGCCGGTTCGATAGCCTCAATATAAACGCGGCTTGGTTTTTCAAAATAAAAACTATCAATCTCCATTAGCCAGTCGCCTTCAGCAGCAAACTGCAGGTTATGCTCCGTCCCCTTTTTATCAACCTGGAATTTTTTGAAACAGCCCTCGGCAACAAAGGTGTAATGCCGGCAAATGTCGTTTTCCTGCAGAATGAATTGACGGCGTTTAATTTTCCTTTCGGTCACCCGTTGGGCAAGGTCGGCCTTTTCTTCTTCATCAAGGGGCAGGTATTTATCGAAACAGGAAAGAAGTTTGTTGATAGACACTATATTATATTACGAGGTACTAATATACAGAATGATATTTACAACAAGACATTCTGGTTAGTAAAGCGTATCATGGTGTTTCCGCAGAATATTGAATGTCTTTTGGGGAGACACATGTGATGCTTGTCTACAAAAAACGGGGCTTCGCTGCCCCGGCATGCCCCGTCGTTTCCCTTAAATCCCAAGCCGGGAAAGTTACTTCGGATACTCTTCTTCGGTAGTTAACACCACCCGGGTAGGCATATCTGATGATGTTGGAAAAAAACAGGCCGTTTCAACAACGTCTTTATCGCCCGGATTTAATACCAAATCGGCTTCGCCTTTTGATTTGGCTACTACATGCCCCATGGCATTATAATAGGTAGCGCATACATAAACATTTCTAAGTGTTTGTTTACCAGTTGTTTTTATAGTGGCATGCACATAATACAGGCCTTCGGTAACATCATATTTATCACTGGTTTCTACAATTTCAACTCCGTTTAACCCGCCGGTTGTTTCAATATCTACAGGTGGGTTCCCGCTTCCGTTTTCGCAACCGCTTAACAGGGCGCTCAATGATATCATGGCTAAAAGGGTTTTCATTTTGCTTATTGTTAAATATTCATAATATATGATACAAGCGTCGTGCCGAAAAAAATATAGTTACATAATGTTGATTTTAGCTGTGCATCATATATGTTTCGGGATATTAATCAGCGCGTATGTAACGGGTTTATATGTTAATAAAAAGTTCCTGTTTTATTAATTTGAAACTATTTAATTGGTTTATCAGCATTAACGCTAATTTTGTTATGTATAAAAATGTTGTGTTGAATTTATTACAGGTCAGGGGCAATTAATGGAATTTGAGGGTATAAAAAAACGGTTTGAAGAGTTGCAGGTATGTGTTATCATTCCTACGTATAATAACCACCTTACCCTGGCCGGTGTAATTACCGATGTTGCTGCCTACAGCAACCACATTATCGTAGTTAACGACGGCTCGACAGATGATACCGAAGCCATTGTAAAAAGCTTTCCTGCTGTGCAGCTCATCAGTTATCCCCAAAACGTAGGTAAAGGCTGGGCATTACGGCAGGCATTTGCTTACGCGATGGAAAAAGGCTACCAATACGCCTTAACCATCGACTCCGACGGGCAGCATTTTGCCAAAGACATCCCCAACTTTTTGAATAAACTGGAAAATGTGCGCGATGCCATTATCATAGGCTCCCGCAATATGGACCAGGCAGCTGTGCCGGGTAAAAGCAGCTTTGGCCAAAAGTTTTCCAACTTTTGGTTTTGGGTAGAAACGGGTATTCATTGCCCCGATACGCAATCGGGTTTCAGACTGTACCCCTTGTATATGCTGAAGGGCATGAAGTTTTACACCGTAAAGTATGAGTTTGAGATAGAAGTGATCGTTCGTGCCGTTTGGCGTGGCGTGCATATGGATTCGGTACCGGTTACGGTTTACTATGCGCCAAAAGAAACCAGGGTATCCCACTTCCGACCCTTTACAGATTTTTCGCGGGTGGGCGTATTAAATGCTTTTTTAGTGGTCATCGCCTTTGCCTGGATTAAACCTCGCGATTTTTTCCTCAATCTTTTTAAAAAAAAAGGCCGTAAAAAAATATTAGCCACCCTGTACAATCCCAACGATTCAGACGAGACCAAAGCCCTTTCCATCGCTTTTGGCATTTTTATGGGGATAGTGCCCATCTGGGGTTTTCAACTGGCCGTTGCCATCTTCCTGTCTATTATATTTAAGTTGAATAAGGCGCTGGTGGTGTTCTCAGCACATATCAGCATCCCGCCAATGATCCCGGTAGTGCTTTTTTTAAGCTACAAAGCCGGTGAATATTGGATGGGCGACAAGGTTGCCAATATCGCCTTTAGTTCGGATATCTCTTTTAAATCTATCGGCGCGCATTTAGAGCAGTATATTTACGGCAGTTTAACGCTTGCTGTAGTAGCTTCGCTAACAGTGGGGCTGGTAACTTATGCCCTGTTAAAACTGCTAAAAAAATCACCCGCTGCATTATAGTCGCCCATTTAAATGGAAAAAGGCCTTATCCTGATATATCATTACTTTGCCAAACACAAGCTTGTTTTTTATACCGTATTCGCCGCATGCTTTTTGGCGATGGGGTATTTTGCGTCGCGGGTAAAGTTTGAAGAAGATATCAGCAAGGTTATCCCAAAGGATAAAAAGATAGCCAAGCTGAACGAGGTTTTCCAAAACTCCAAGTTTCTGGATAAGCTGGTGATCATGATATCGTTAAAAGATAGCACAGCAGCAGCCGATCCGGATAGCCTGGTTGCTTACGCCGATGAATTTGCAGCTACCGTTGAGCCGAAGTTTAAAGCTTACATAAGCAAAGCCAATTTTAAAGTAGATGATGATGTAGTGATGAAACTGTTTGGCACCATAAGCCAGCGTTTACCCATTTATTTAACGGAGAAGGATTACCAAACTATCGATACGCTTATAACGCCAGAGAAAGTTAAACAAACACTGGCTTATGATTACCGCACGCTCACATCGCCCGCAGGCATAGCGCTCAAAAGCATTATCAGTAACGATCCGGTTGGCATCTCTTTTATCGGGCTAAAAAAATTACAGCAGCTGCAGTACGACAACAATTTTGAGCTGTACGATAACTATGTGGTTACTAAAGACCATAAAAACCTCTTGATGTTTATTACGCCGGCTTTTCCGCCTAACAATACCGGCAAAAACTCGGTACTGATAAAAGGTTTAGATCAACTGATTGACAGCCTGGGCAATAAAACCAAAAGAATTGCAACCGCCACTTATTTCGGTTCGGCCGCGGTTTATTATGGCAACGCGCAGCAGCTAAGGAGGGATACCGCACTTACACAAGGTGCTACCGTGGTTGTACTGATCCTGTTTTTAGGCCTGTACTTCCGCAAAAAAAGGGCGCCAATTATTATTCTTATCCCGGTGCTGTTTGGCTCACTATTCTCGTTAACCGCCATTTATTTTTTAAAGGGTAGCATCTCTGTTATCGCATTGGGTACCGGTTCAGTGGTGCTGGGTATCGCCATCAATTACTCGCTGCATGTGTTTAACCATTACCGCCATACCAAAAGCGTGGAGCAGGTAATCCGCGACCTTACCTTACCGCTTACCGTAGGCAGTTTTACAACAATAGGCGGTTTCCTATGCCTGGAGTTTGTAGAATCGGAAATGCTGAAAGACCTGGGTTTGTTCGCTGCCTTTAGCTTGATCGGAGCGTCTATTTGCTCACTGGTATTTTTGCCTCAATTTATATCGACAAAAAAAGAGCAGGAAAGCCACACTTTCACCCAGTTATCGTGGATTGATAAACTGGCATCCTTTAACCCCGAATACAACAAGTATATTGTTATTGGTATCATCATGCTCACCGGCGTATTTTTTTACAAAGCCAACGATGTAACCTTTGAGTTTGATGTAGCCAAAATGAATTATATGCCGCCGGCACTGCAGCAATCGCAAAACAAGCTCAACAGGATTAACCAATACGCGCTGCAATCAGTTTACCTGGTATCTGAAGGAAAAACTTTGGACAGGGCGCTTATCAATAACGAAAAGCTGGCCGGGCAAATTGAAAAACTGAGGGCGCAAGGCATTGTCAAAAAATCATCGGATGTATCATCGTTCATCATCTCCGATTCGCTGCAAAAAGAACGGGTTAACCGATGGAATACTTACTGGACTGCCGAAAAGAAACAGCAGCTTCTTGCTACGCTCGAAAGTGAAGGCAAAGCACAGGGCTTTAGCGCGTCGGCTTTCGGGAAGTTCAAAACCTTGCTCAACAAAGATTTTTCGCATACCAATGATGACGACGTTGCCGAGATCAGGAAAAGCTTTTTGGATAATTTCATCAACGAATATCCAAGCCATTCCACAGTAGTAACGCTGGTACAAACATCGCCAGATAAAAAAGCGGCCATTTATAAAGCTTTTGAAAACGACCCTAATGTTACCGTTATTGATAAACAATACCTTACGAATAAACTGGTCGAGATCATTAATGCCGATTTTACCAAAATAGCGGTCATGTCGTCGATGCTCGTATTCATCGTACTATTACTTACCTACGGCCGCATAGAACTGGCGTTGGTTTCCTTTATCCCCATGGCCATTTCCTGGACCTGGATTTTAGGATTGATGGGTATCTTCGGCATCGGTTTCAATATCGTGAACATCATTATATCGGCGTTGATATTTGGCCTGGGCGATGATTACAGCCTGTACATTATGGATGGCTTGCTCCAGGAGTATAAAACCGGCAAAAAGGTGTTGTCATCCTACAAATCGTCCATCTTTTTATCGGCTATAACTACCATAACCGGGCTTGGGGTTTTGATTTTTGCCAAGCACCCGGCATTGCGGTCGATAGCGGCGATCTCCATCATCGGGATTGTTTGCGTCGTTATCATGTCGCAGATACTGATCCCGTTCCTGTTCAATATCCTCATTAAAAACCGGGCGGCGAAGAAGCGTTTCCCCTGGACTATAAGCGGGTTTATCCTCAGCATTTTCGCGTTTACTTATTTTGTTGCTGGTTGCCTGATCTTATCGGCGTTAGGGTTTTTATTCAGGCTGAACCCTTTTAATAAAGAAAAAGGCAAGCTGGTATACCACGCCATTTTGGCCCGGTTTTCCTGGTCGATGATATACATTATGAGCAATGTAAAAAAGGAGATCATCAATAAACACCTGGCCGATTTTAAAAAACCATCAGTTATCATCGCCAACCACCAGTCGTTTTTAGATATTTTGATTTTGGTGATGCTGAACCCCAGGCTCATTTTATTCACCAATAATTGGGTATGGAACTCGCCGGTGTTTGGTGCGGTTGTGCGCATGGCCGATTATTTCCCGGTGGCACAGGGCACCGAAGAAAGTATAGATATATTAGCCGACAGGGTAAAAAAAGGCTATTCCATCGTGATCTTTCCCGAGGGTACCCGGTCGGTAGATGGCGAGATTAAACGTTTTCATAAAGGGGCTTTTTACCTGGCCGAAGCTTTGAAAATGGATATACAACCCATCCTGATCCATGGCACCGGCTACTGCATGACCAAAGGCGATTTCCTGTTGAAAAACGGGAAGATCACCCTGAAATATCTGCCTCGAATAAAACCGGTCGACACCAATTTCGGCACCGGTTACGCCGAACGGACCAAAGGCATCAGTAAATATTTTAAAGCGGAGTTTAAGCAGCTTAGTACAGAGATACAACAGCCTCGTTATTATCGCGAGCAACTGATTTACAATTACCTGTACAAAGGGCCGGTATTGGAATGGTATATGCGCGTAAAGGTAAGTTTAGAAAAAAACTACCAGCAGTTTCATGATCTGTTGCCCCTAAAAGGCAAAATGCTTGATATTGGCTGTGGTTATGGCTTTATGCCTTACATGCTGCACTTTGCCGCCCCGCAGCGTGAGTTTACCGGCATTGATTATGACGAGGATAAAATAGAAGTGGCCAATAACAACTTTAATAAAGATGCGCACATCAATTTTGAGCCTGCCGACGTATTAAGTTTTGAATTTGAAAAATACGACGCCATTATTATTGCCGACATGCTACATTATATGCAGCGCGATGAGCAAAGGCTGATCATCGAAAGATGTATGAAAAGCCTGAACGATGGCGGCAAACTGATCATCCGCGATGGCAATAAAGATTTGAAGGAAAAACACCGGGGTACGGAGCTAACAGAGTTTTTTTCGACCAGGTTCATCAAGTTTAACAAAGCCAGCCGGGGGCTCTCATTTTTATCGGCACAACTGGTGGAGGATATTGCGGCAGCGAACAACATGAGCTGCAAAATAATAGATGAGACAAAGTTCACATCAAATATTATTTTTGTAATTGAACATAAAACAGGGATTAGATAAATGGAGATTTTTGATGCTGTAATTATCGGCAGCGGTATGGGGGGATTGGTGAGCGCCGATTTATTAGGGAGAGAAGGTTTTAAAGTTTGCGTCATCGAAAAAAACCAGCAGATTGGCGGCTCGTTGCAAACCTATGTGCGCGATAAAGTGATCTTCGATTCGGGCGTGCACTACCTTGGCGGGTTGGATGAGGGTCAAAACCTGTACCAGATATTCAAATACATCGACATTATTGATAAGCTGAAGCTTCAAAAGCAGGATGTTGTTTTTGATAAGATAGGCATCCACGGTGAAGATATTGAGTATGAATACGCCCAGGGCTACGATAATTTCATCAGTCACATCCTAAAACATTTCCCCGGTGAGGAAGCAGCGCTAAACGCTTACTGCGATAAGATCAAAGAAGTTTGCAGCAAGTTTTCGTTGTACAACCTTAATAGTGGTGACGATTTTAATGAGAAATCTGCCGTCCTTGAAATTGATACCAAAGGTTTTATTGAATCTGTAACCGATAATCCCCGTTTACAGGCGGTGCTTGCAGGCAATAACGCTCTTTATGCCGGGCAGGCCGATAAAACCCCGTTTTATGTTCACGCCCTCATCCTGAACAGCTATATTGAAAGCTCCTATAAGTGCATTGACGGTGGCTCGCAGATAGCCAAATACATTGCTAAAAATATCCGTGCACGTGGTGGCGTCATTAAACGTAATTGCGAGGTGAAACGCATTGTAGTAGTAGATGGCAAGGTATCGCACGTGGAGATAACCGGTGGTGGTAAAATTTATGGCAAACAGTTTATAAGCAACATTCACCCGGTGCAAACCCTGGAGATGACCGATAGTGACATTATCAAACTGGCTTATCGTAACCGGTTGAAAGGGCTTGAAAATTCCGTGTCGTCTTTTACGCTCAACGTAGTTTTCAAAAAAGACAGCTTCCCCTACTTTAACACCAACTATTATGTGGGTAAGGAAGGCCATGTTTGGGATATTGCCGAATATACCGAAGAAAATTGGCCGCTGGGTTTTGCCTATTTTATGGCGCCATCTTCCAAATCGCCAAATTATGCCGATGGTGCATCAATCCTGACTTATATGCGTTTTGAGGAGATGAAGCCCTGGAAGGATACATTTAACACCGTATCAAACGTTAATGAACGAGGCGAAACGTATGAAGAATTCAAGATCAGAAAAAGCGAGAAACTACTGGATATGGTGGAGGAAAAGTTTCCTGGTTTCAGGAGCCATGTTAAATCATATTACTCGGCCACGCCGCTTAGCTATCGCGATTATATTGGTAACGGCGATGGTTCGCTTTACGGTATTGTAAAAGATTATAAGCATACACTAAAAACATTTATATCGCCGCGGACCAAGATACCAAACCTGTACTTTACCGGGCAAAATCTTAACCTGCACGGTATTTTAGGCACGGCTATGAGCGCTATTGTTACCTGCACCACATTACTTGGCGACGATGCCATTATAGGAAAAATACGGAATGCGTAAAGGCGATGAAATTATTGCTGATGCATATTGAATAAATAACTTTACTACATGCGGCAGATGTAAAACGTTAGTTGTTTCCTGAATTTTAAAACTGCTCCTTATTCTTCCTTACCCCATTTGGGGTAAATCATTTGTAGAAAAAAGTGAAAAATTATTTGTGCCCCTTTGGGGGCGCTTCATTACATTTATGCCTGACTTTAAATTCTATGCCAAATACCTACACTCAATTGTACATTCACTGTGTGTTCGCTGTAAAATATCGGCAGGCAATGATACAGGCCGAATGGGAAGACAGGCTACAAATGTATATTACAGGCATTTTGCAAAACAATAAACATAAATTATTGGCAATAAACACCATGCCAGATCATTTACCCTTTTTTGTCGGCTTGAGTCCAGATCAATCCATTTCAGATATGTTGCGACTTGTAAAAACCGGCAGTTCGGTATTTATTAATAATGAGGGCTTTACCAAAAGAAAGTTTCATTGGCAGGATGGCTACGGTGCATTTAGTAACAGTCGGTCACAAATTGATGGAGTAGTAAAATATATACTGAATCAAAAACATCATCATTTAAAAAAAACATTCAGGGAAGAATACCTGGAAATATTAGAAGATTACGCCATAGAATACGACGAAAGATATATTTTTCACGAATTGTCAGACGACTAATGAAGCGCCCTTACAGGGCACAAATAAATGATGCTAAATTGCTACAAATGAATTGCCCCTACCGGGGCAGGCCTTAATAAATATTCAAAAAAAAACGGCAATGAAAAGCCTGGCCAAAAGATTGCAGGTTGAATATTCTAAGAGTAGCTTTGTCCTTGCATTAATAATATATCAAACATTTATATAAACCTTAAATAATTTAAAACTGAAAAATCACAAAAAATTTAGCTGGAAAAAGTTTGGTAAAAGGATGTTATATGCATTCTTGGGCTTTGTTGGGCTTATCATTATTGGCATGGTGTACCTGTACATTGTAGCCATTGATTACCCGCCCGAGCCTAAAGACCAAAGCAGCCTTAACCTCAAACGGGAGCAGCCATCCAAGGGGTTTTACACCATAAATAACAGCTGGTTCCGCAAAAGTAAAAGCGGCCTGTTCGAGATGTATATAGAAGGTAAACCATTTGAGCGGGGCGTTATTAACGGCAAACTAAGCCAGGAACTGGTGGTAGCGCAGGAAGACCACTTTGTGGAGCAGATAAGCCGTATAGTACCATCCAACTTTTACCGCCACTTTTTAAAATACTTCATCGCCTGGTTTAACCGTAACCTGGATAAAAACGTTACCGAAGAATATAAGGAAGAGATTTACGGTATCTCTAAATCAGCGTCGGATAAGTATCAATATATCGGCTCCAATTATCAGCGTATTTTAAACTACCACGCCGCGCACGATATTGGCCACGCCCTGCAAAGTATGGCTTTGGTAGGTTGTACCTCCTTTGGCACCTGGGGCGTAAAGAGCGAAGACAGCACCATGATCATCGGCCGTAATTTTGATTTTTATGTGGGCGATAAATTTGCGCAGGATAAAATAGTAGCGTTCTTCGCCCCCTCGGATGGCTATAAATTCATGACGGTTACCTGGGGTGGCTTTATTGGTGCGGTAAGTGGTATGAATGAGAAAGGCATAAGTGTAACCATTAATGCCGATAAAACCAATATCCCAACCGGAGCTGCAACACCGGTATCGTTAGTAGCCCACGAAATTTTGCAATATGCCAAAAATACACAAGAAGCTTACGCCATTGCCAAAAAACGCAAAATGTTCGTGTCCGAAGCCTTCCTGGTAGCATCTGCCGCAGATAACAAAGCCGTAGTAATTGAAAAAACACCAGACACGCTGGATATGTATGATCCGCACCAGGACTACATTGTTTGCGCCAACCATTTTCAAAGCAAAGGCTTGAGCCAATCTAAAGAAAACAAACTTCAGATGGCCGAAAGTGCTTCGCCATACCGCTATAACCGTTTGATGGAATTGCTGAATGCCAACGGCAAAAACACCATACAAAAGACCATTGCCATCCTGCGCGATCAGAAGGGCATGCACGGCCAAAACATTGGCATGGGCAACGAGAAGGCCATTAACCAGCTGATGTCGCACCACAGTATCGTATTTGAGCCTAAAAAGCTATTGGTATGGGTGAGCACCTCGCCATGGCAACTTGGCGAATATGTGTGTTATGACCTGAAAAAAGTTTTCGGCCTTCGCGGTATGAAGCAGGACCAGGAAGTAAACGAGCAAAACCTTAGTGTACCTGCAGATACCTTCCTGTCTACCCCGCAATACAAAGATTTTGTGAATTTCCGCAGAATGCGCCAGCGCGTGCTTGATGGCGAAACCATCAATACTGATAGCCTTGTTGCCACCAATCCACAATACTATTTTGCTTACGTAATAGCCGGCGATTATACTTTTAAACTGAAGAATTATAAAAAAGCTTTGGGATATTATCAAACTGCCTTAACTAAAGTAATAGCTACAAAAAAAGAAGAGGACCACATAAAAATACAAATTGGCCGTTGCGGTAAAAAGCTAAAAAACGGCTGATAAGTGCTTGAACTAAAACCGGTCAAAACAAAAACAGCGATGAGTATTTCCCATCGCTGTTTTTGTTTCGAAAATTTTACCGCTTATTCGTTTTCAATAGCCGAGAAAACTTCGAGCAAAATATTCCACTTTTTGTTTTGATCTATCTCCCAAATACGCACGTAGTTATAATTACCAACTACATTGCCCTTGGTTATACGGGCTTTACCATAACTATAAGCAAGGTCATTACTCACAGCCCGGCCAGCATCGGTAGTTTCGGCTGTAATGCTAATAGCTTCATTATTGATAAACTTCATGATCACATCCGGGCCTGTCATTGGCTGAAAGCCGGGGAAGTAATAACGGCCCTCGGAGCTTAAAAATTCCTTATAACTGGCCATAGTTGATATGGTAAGCGAGTGGTTAAATATTTTATCGGTGTTTATAATAACGCTTTTGGCCGTAAAAGGGTCCTTACTTGGGGCCGATTTTGTGGTAGCATCCGGTTCTTTAAAATCAGTAACCACTTCTCCTTCGGGCTCAGGATGCTGAATGCCCAAATCAATCAGCAGCTTCAGTTTATTGTTATCGTCAACATCAGCACGCCAGATAGATACATAGTCGCCAAAAACCTTATCGTCCTCAGTTTTACCATTTTGGTAAACATAAGGCCCGGCCGTAAAAGCAAGGTCGCCATTGGCCGATATCCGCGCGAATTTTGGCTGCCAGCTTAATTTGCCCGCCTGTTTATCAATATTGTTATAAAAATCAACTATTTTAACAGCATCTGGTTTAAACACAATGCCATCGGGAGCGGCAACAGCCAAAAAGCCATCTTTTATCCCTTTACGTTCAACTAATTTATCAAATGCTTCTTCGGCATTTACAACTTTACTTACTTTAACCGGGGCTGACTGAGCTATGGCAAAAACGCTATAACTCATAAGTGTGGCGGCTAATAATATTTTTTTCATGTTTTAATGGAATATTGGGGAGGGCAATTTAGTAATAAATTTTAAGTAGGTTATGCAATTACAAATCGCTTTAAATATGAATAGTTTTATGCTACTCCCGGTTTAACTATTTAATGTGAAACGAAAACCGTTATATTTAATTGTGACTGTTGAGGATTTATAGATATAAAATTTGTTCCGGGTCATATTGATTATTGTATCAGTTAACAAGCGTTGAAACACAAGGCTATTACACAAGTGCAAAAACAATTAACCCAATAATATGCATAATGTTTCGTTTTAAAACCTTGTTGTGCTTTTGATATATAAATTTACGTTATTATGAAAATCCCTTTCTTTAATTTAATAGTAGCTGGTTTGGTAAGCTGTGGGACGATGTCCAGGGCGCAAAACCAAATATTGAACGATAACCAGGGCAAGCCGGTAATGGAACAAAGCTATACGGATGTTGAGGGTAGCCCATACCTGGCTGAGCGTTGGTTACCAGGCACAGTAAGCCTTTCAAGCGGCAAAACTATAACAGCAAAATTGAAATATGATGTGGTAAGCGATGAGTTGATATTTCAAAGCCAAAGGGATTCCATGGCACTGGCTTTTGTTACCCCGGTTAAAAGTTTCCGGTTTGATATTAACACAATAGGTGAAAGTTCTCTTACTCCGCTCATATTCAACAACGGCTACCCGGCCATTGATGAACAATCCGAAGCTTCGTTTTACCAGGTAATTGCCGACGGAAAAGTAAAACTGTTAAAACGTTATAAAAAAGTAATCCATTCAGATCAGGCTTTCAACTCGGCAACAACCACCAAAACATTTGCCATGCGCGATGCCGTTTACTATCTATTGGTCGATAATAAAATAGCCCGACTTAAACCCGCTCCAAAAACAATCGTAACAGCCCTGCCCGATAAAACAGACATTGTACAAGCCTTTATCAAAACCAACAAAATTGATTTTAAAAGCGACCGTGACCTGGCCAAATTGTTTACGTACTATAACTCTTTGTAGGGAAGAAGAGTCAAAAGATAAGAATCAAGAGTCAAGAGAGGAAAACTGTATTGCTATCTATGGTTTAGCTCGTTATGCTTGTATAACGAAAAAAGTCTTAATTCTTATCTCTTGACTCTATTTTAACTTTTGCTCCAGAGCGTACCTTCTTTGCTATCCTTCAACTGAAACCCAACTTTTGACAGGCCTTCACGGATTTTATCGCTGGTGGCGTAATCTTTATTAGCTTTAGCTTCGTTGCGGAGTTCAACTATCAGGTTGAGTATTTTAGGCAAATCGTCGTTATCCGCCTGCTCGTCTTTCAGCCCTAAAACATCCTGTACAAATGTTTTCATGAGGTTTTTTAGCAAAGCGAGGTTAGCCTCATTAATCTTCATTTTGCCGTCATGTACCGAATTGATGATGCGCGATGCCTCAAAAAGCTCGGCAATCAATACCGGGCTATTAAAATCATCATTCATCGCGGCGTAACAACGCTCCAACAGGGGCTCTATTTCAATTTCGGTGCTGCCTGATGCCTTTAGACCATCCAGCAGGGCATAGGCGTTCATAAGGCGTTTAAAGCCTTTTTCGGAGGCCTCCATGGCATCATTGCCAAAATCAAGCGTACTCCTGTAGTGTGCCTGCAGCATAAAAAAACGCACCGTCATAGGGCTGTAGCCTTTGTTAAGGATAGAGTTTTCGCCGCTGAAAAGCTCATGGGGCAAAAAGCTGTTCCCTAATGATTTCGACATTTTTTGGCCGTTCACGGTAAGCATATTGGTATGCACCCAATAATTGGCGGGGTTTTTACCGCAGCAGGCCACATGCTGGGCTATCTCGTTGGTATGGTGAGTTGGCACAAGGTCGAGCCCGCCGCCATGGATATCAAACTGGTCGCCCAAATATTTCTGGCTCATGGCCGAGCATTCCAGGTGCCAGCCCGGGAAACCGACACCCCATGGCGATGGCCATTTCATCAGGTGCTCTTGCTTAGCTTTTATCCACAAGGCAAAATCAAGCTTGCCGTGTTTTTCCTGCTGGCCGCCCAGTGTGCGGGTATTGTTCAGTAAATCTTCCAGGTTGCGGCCGCTTAATACGCCATAATCTTTGGTTTTGTTATATTTTTCAACATCAAAATAAACCGATCCATCTACCTCGTAAGCATATCCTTTTTCAAGAATAACCTTTACCATTTCTATCTGTTCAATAATATGACCGGTAGCCGTTGGTTCAATACTTGGCGGCAGCGTGTTCAGTATCTGCATTACGTCATGAAAACCTACGGTGTACTTTTGCACAATTTCCATGGGCTCCAATTGGGCCAGTTTTGCTTTTTTCGATATTTTATCTTCGCCTTCGTCGCCCGCATCGCCTTCCAGGTGGCCGGCATCGGTTACGTTACGTACATAGCGTACCTTGTACCCCAAATGGTTAAGGTAACGAAACATCAGATCGAAAGATATATAGGTACGGCAGTTTCCCAAATGTACATCACTGTAAACAGTTGGGCCACACACGTACATGCCCACATGCGGGGCATTAAGGGCCTTAAATTCTTCTTTTTTGCGGGATAAAGTATTGTAAACAAACAATTTTTGTTTCATGAAGGCAAACTTACGATTTTTTCAATTTTTAGCTAATGCGGGCAGTCCGATTATTAAAGCTTACACCCCAGTGATACTATCTTTATTGATGCAATAAGTATTCGAAATCAAATTGGGGCCGATAACCCAAAACCTGTTTTGCTTTATCGCAAACATAAACACGATCAATACTCCCGGGGAATACCCAGTTTTTACGGCGATAGATATCTTTGGCTTCGGGGAAATATTTAAGGATAACTCTTTCGGGGTTGTGTTTTAGCTGCCCAAGATCATCTTTACCAAATGGCGACCCGCTGGATATATTGAAGATTTCAAAATCGGCAAATGTTATACCCAATGCCAATCGTAAAGCCTCGGCGCCATCACGCTCATCCAGGCCTCTATAAATCCGGTGGTTTATTTTAAGATTATCCGTCTCGGGCAAAAACCGCCCAACGCGGTATACTGATGTTTGCAGTCCTTCTTTATAAAAAAAATCTTTGCAAAGCTGCTCTGTTGTTTGCTTGGTAATATCATAAATATCACGTGGTTTTTCGGGCAGGTTTTCATCTACCCAAACTGCCTTTTCATGGTCAATTAAAGCGCTGCCATAAATGGATGTTGTGCTGGTATACAAAAACTTATTTACGCCATGTTTAACACAGGCATTAAGTAAATTAAGCGTACCTATAATGTTTGTTTGTATGAAAGCCTCCCTTGGGTAATTAAGCTCATAGTGCTTGCCATGTACAGCTGCAGTATGGATAATGGCATCAAAACCGCCGCAAAGATTTTCGGTCTCGTTTTTATTTTTTATGTCGATAATGTCATCTGTAGTAGCTGCTGGCATCAGATCGATACCTGTAACATGGTGGCCAAACGCCTTTAAATGTTTTACGGTGGCTGAACCTAACCGACCGGATGAACCTGTAACCAGAATTTTCATGCCTGATATTTAATTTAAAACCAGGTCGCTCCGCAGGGGAAAGTGATCAGAAAGCTTTTTTTCGATTATCTGGTACGATGCCACATCAAACTGCGGGCTCACCATAATATAATCTATCTGGTAATTGGGAAAATCTCCGTTATAGGTGCGCCCAAAACCGGCTCCTTTTTCGCGGAACGCATTTTTAAGGCCTTTTGCCATTTGGTTAACCGCAAATGATGTAGGCGTATCATTAAAATCACCTGATATGATATAGGGATACGGACATTGCGCAGCATGGGCTTTTATTTTAAAAACCTGCTCTCCCCGTTTTATAAATGCCGTCTTCAATTTACCGCCAAGCCTTTTGGTTGATTGCATATCTGTTTTACCTTTTTTTGATACGCTATCCAGGTATTTATAATCTTCGGGGTTAAATTTTATGGATTGCAAATGAAGGCTGTAAACCCTGAATGTTTTTTCGCCTTTTTTTACATCGATGTACAAACACTGGTTTGCCGATGACCTATCGGCAGCCAGCTGGATTAAACCCTTGGCAACAATAGGATACTTTGAGAAAATGGCCATCCCTATTGCTTCTGAGCTATTGAAATTAAGGGGCTCGAAATAATAATTATTGGCACCCATTATTTTTACGATGGAGTCGCGCATATCATACTCGCCTTTGTAGCGGGTGTAAAACTCCTGGATGCCAATAATGTCGGGTTTTTGGTTATCAATGAGCTCCAGTATCTCATGCTTGGTAGATACATCGTTTTTTAAGCCAAAGTGTTTAAAGTTATGAACGTTGTAGGTCATAACCCTTATGGAGTTTATACCTGGCGCCGGCGAAAAAGAGGATGATGTCCGCAAACCTATATTGTTGTTAAGCACACCCCAGCCAATTATAATAGTTATCATAGATAGCAGGGCGGGCCAGCGCCAGCGCAACAGCCAAACCAGCATCATAATTACATTAAGCAGTAATATCGGAGGATAGGCCAGGCCAAAAAAGGCGATTATCCAAAGGGCTTTGGGGTTAACGGAAGGGGCAAGATAACTGAGCAATAAGGCAACACAAAGCAGCAGGTTTATCCATAAAAATACTTTATCAATAAAACCTAAACCACTTTTTTTATTTTTCATTCTTGCTTGCGCGGGCTAATGTCTCTTTCTCCTGTTTGCTCAGGCTATCAACGCTGCCCGTTTGTGATATTTTATCTAATATACGGTCTATTTCGTCCTGGCGCGGGTATTCGGCGCTGTTTTTACCGGTATTGCTGTATACAACCTTTAATTTTGACTTTGATTTGAAGATGTTGGCGATGCCGGTTATCCAATCGTGGCCTTTTTGAAGTTGTTTGATGTAGATGAACCCAAATAATGCGCCGCCTAAATGGGCTATTTCGCCGCCTGCGTTAGGGCCAACAGTACCCAGAAAATCAATCACCAGTATAAAAATTACCAGCCATTTTAATTTTACCGGGCCTATAAATATGAGTGAGATGGTGTAATTGGGCAATAAGGTTGCCGTGGCCACAACTATAGCCATTACACTAGCCGATGCACCGACAATTGTAGTACTGGCTGCCGCGTTAACGCTTGTAAAAAACGGAAGTAAATTTAACGCCAAAAGGTACATTGCTGCTCCAGCAAGGCCGCCCATTATGTATAAACCAATAGTGCGTTTATTGCCTAAGTATTCCTCAAATATCTGCCCCATCCAGTACAGCCAGAGCATGTTAAAAAGAATATGCAAGATGCCGGCATGCATAAACATATAGGTAATCAGTGTCCAAAAATGTGTTGGTAGCTTTGGAAGCGCGGCGGGTAACTGAAGGTATTCCTTAGCAAAATGTTCGACAATACTTTGATGCCCCACGCTTGTAAAAAGCGTTTCTAAAACTGCCGACATATTTACAGCCAAAAAAACAATCACATTAATACCAATAAGCAGGTTGAGCTTATTGCCCGACCGCAACATTTTGTAGTGGATATTTTGCCAAAGGGTGCTCATAATAAAGCCGTTATTAGTTTGATAACTCCTGTTTGTTCATAAAAATTGTCAGTTGTACTGTAATCTCCAAATTTTTACCATAATATAACCAATTAAGGCCCCGCCAAGGTGGGCAAAGTGGGCAACGTTGTCCCAGGAATACTGCTCGTACCCCAAAAACAATTCAATTACGATGTATACCGGTATAATATATTTAGCTTTTACGGGTACGGGTATAAACATGATCATAAGCTCAAGGTTTGGATACATCATGCCAAAGGCAACTAACAAGCCAAATACGGCAGCTGATGCGCCTACAATCTGGCCATTATAGGCGCTGAATAGTTTTTGAGCTTGTTCACCATATTGATTGTATGTCGAGTCTAATTCAGGATTCGCTATGATAAAGCCGCCGGTAATAGCATGTACCTGATATGCCAAAACGAGCATATGACAAATAACACCGCCTATTCCACATAAAAAATAAAAGTTAAAAAACTTTTTTGATCCCATGGCATACTCCAGGATTGGGCCGAAGGAAAATAGCGCGAACATATTGAAAAAGATGTGCGTAAAACCACCATGCATAAACATGTAAGTAATAATTTCCCACAATCTGAATTTGGGTGAGCCAATATAGTAAGCTGGTAGTAACTCAATTATGTTAGGTATAAATTTACCGACGCTGTAGGTGCCTATAAAAAACAAAATATTGATAATCAGCAGGTTTTTTACTACTGGTGTGATATTGGCAAAGGGCGATTGATTGTATCCGTTCATAGTATTGTTAAAGCCCTGGGGCTATTTTTCAAAGCGTTCCATTAATTCGGCCAGCGTAAATGTACTGATTACGGGCTTACCGTTCAATGCCTGGTTGGGCGATTGACAGGCAAAAAGCTGGTCAATAAGCTGGTTCATCTCTTCCAGTGATAATTTGGTGCCGGTTTTAAGGGCTGCGTTGCGGGCCAGCGATCGTGCCAGGTTGTCCCGCTTATCTACTTTTAAAATGGCCATATTGTTTTTAAACCCTTCCAGCAAATGTTCAAGCAACTCGTGCTCGTCAACATTATTCAGGTCGGCCGGTATGCCATCAACAACCACCGTATTTTTACCAAACTCGCGTATATCAAAGCCCAGCGCCTTAATGTCGGGCAAAAGCTCTCTCAATAACTCAAAATCGCTGCCGTTTAGTGTTACCGATTGCGGAAATAAGCTTTGCTGGCTCACCCCGGAGTGATGTTGCAGCTGTTGTAAAAAGCGTTCGTACAAAATGCGCTCATGCGCAGCCTGCTGCCCTATCAGCATAAAACCCGATTTAATTTGCGACAAGATAAACCGGTTATGGATCTGGAACAGCTGCCGCTCGCTGGGTTTGCTTACTTCCTGCTCATCAACCGCAATGCTTTTTTCCTCGTGCATTTGCTGTTGCAGGTTGGTTTCTTTTTTGCTGATCTCGTACAGGGTATCCCAGTTATTGGGGATAGGGCTGTTGCGGTAATCATTGTTATCTCTCAAAAAATGGTGTTGCTCGCGCGTAGCCGCTTTTTTCTCGGCAGCAAAAGGATTAAAGTCGGGGTTGAATGAGATCGTGGGTGCAATAATCTCTTCAAAAGGTTTAGGCGTTATCAGGTGCTCAATGCTGTTTTCCTGGTCAAAATCCAAACTTGGGGTAATATTGTAACGGCCCAAAGAACGCTTTACCGCCGACCGGATGATGGCATAAATAGCCTTCTCGTCCTGGTACTTTATCTCGGTTTTGGTAGGATGCACGTTAATATCAATTTTTGATGGGTCGATATCTATAAACAGTACATAAAATGGATAGCAGTCATCGGGCAGCAACTCTTCAAAGGCCGTAAGTACCGCATGGTTCAGGTATGCATCCTTAATAAAGCGGTAGTTTACAAAAAAAAACTGTTCGCCCCGTGTTTTACGGGCAAATTCGGGCTTGCCCACAAAACCACGCAGGTTAATAATGGTGGTATCTTCCTCAACAGGAACCAGCCGTTGGTTATAGTTATTGCCAAACAGGTGCACAATCCGCTGTTTTAACGCGGCGCCAGGCAAGTGGTAAACTTCCTGCCCGTCATGATGCAGTGTAAAAAATATCTGCGGATTGGCAAGCGCAACCCGTTGAAACTCGTCGATGATATGCCGCATTTCTACCGGGTTGCTTTTTAAAAAATTCCGGCGGGCGGGGGTATTGTAAAATAAGTTTTTGATGGATATAGATGTACCGGTATTGGCCGAGCACGCCTCCTGGCTTATCACTTCCGATCCTTCGATAAAAATACAGGTACCCAGCTCATCCTCATGGCGGCGGGTTCTTAGTTCCACCTGCGCAATCGCGGCTATCGATGCCATGGCCTCGCCCCTGAAACCCATGGTGCGGATGGCAAACAGATCTTCGGCCTTACGAATTTTGGAGGTAGCATGCCGCTCAAAGCACATGCGGGCATCGGTAAGGCTCATGCCGCAGCCATCATCAATAACCTGTATCAATGATTTTCCGGCATCTTTAATAATGAGCTGTATTTTACCCGCCCCGGCATCAATCGCATTCTCCACCAATTCTTTTACCGCCGATGCCGGTCGTTGTACCACCTCGCCGGCGGCAATCTGGTTGGCAACGGCATCTGGTAAAAGCTGAATTATATCTGACATTTAAAAAAATTCCCTTCAATTTCGTTTTCGATGCTAAATTAAATATTTGAAGGCATAACTTTATGATTTTGTAGTATCAAGTGGTAAGTATCAAGTATCAAGATTTGACTGGGAATAGTTTAGTTTTGTAATTGATCACTATCTACCGGTAATTTGCAAACTATTCAACATTGCTGGCGTTCTTGATACTTACTACTTTTAAACGCTTATGAAAAAATTATTGCCGGCGCTGCTGCTCCTGGCTGCAGCCTGCAAACAAAAAGAGTATAATGCCGATCTGTTAATAAAAAACGCGGTTGTTTATACAGTTGACAGCACCTTTACCACAGCCAACGCTTTTGTGGTAAGCAAAGGTAAAATTGTAGCCGTTGGCGATGCCGGTACTTTAGAGCAAAAATACCTGGCACATGAAGTGGTAGATGCTAAAGGGGCCGCTATATATCCTGGTTTTATTGATGCCCATGCACATTTTTATCAATACGGATTAGGATTACAAGAAGTAGGCCTGGATGGTACCAAAAGCTGGAACGAAGTGGTTGACTCGGTACAGGCCTACGCTACCCGCAACCCCGATGGCTGGATCATTGGCCGCGGCTGGGACCAAAACGACTGGGCTAAAAAACAGTTTCCGGATAAGGCCAAACTGGATAGCCTGTTCCCGGTGCGTCCGGTAATATTGAGCAGGGTTGATGGGCATGCCATTATTGCCAACCAGGCTGCTTTAAACATTGCAGGCGTAAAACCAGGTCAAACCATATCCGGTGGCGAGATAGAAACCATTAACGGGAAGCTCACCGGCATCATGGTTGATAATGCAATGGGCATTGTTACCCGCAAGGTGCCCGGGCCAAGTGCTCAGGTTGTGGAGAGCGCCCTGCTATCGGCACAAAAAAATTGCTTTGCTGTTGGCCTGACCACTGTTGACGACTGCGGCCTGTCCTATACCATGATTAATACCATTGCCGATTTGCAGCATAAAGGTTCATTAAAAATGCGCATGTATGTAATGCTATCAGACAGGCAGGATAATTATGATTACCTGTTTAAGCGTGGTGCATTTAAAACTCCGGGCCTAAATGTCCGCGCTTTTAAAGTTTATGCAGATGGCGCCCTGGGGTCAAGAGGGGCATGTTTACTGAAGCCCTATGCCGATCAGCCAAAATGGAGCGGCTTTTTATTGAGCAGCCAGGCCCATTTTGAGGAGGTAGCAAAAAAAATTGCCGCCAAAGGTTTCCAGATGTGTACCCATGCCATCGGCGATTCGGCCAACCGGGTAATTTTAAAAATATATGCGTCGGTTTTAAAAGGCAAAAACGACCGCCGCTGGAGGATAGAGCACTCGCAAATTGTGGCTCCCGAAGATGTTAACCTTTTTGGCGATAACAGCATTATTCCATCCGTGCAGCCCACGCACGCCACATCAGATATGTACTGGGCCGGCAAGCGATTGGGTGGTAAGAGGCTGAAGTCGTCGGGCTACATTTATAAAACCCTGCTAAAACAAAACGGCTGGATTCCGTTGGGAACGGATTTCCCGGTAGAAAATATTAACCCGATGTATACGTTTTATGCAGCGGTAGAACGTAAAGACCTGAAGGGTTTCCCGGAAGGCGGCTTTCAAAAAGAGAACGCTTTAAGCCGCACCGAAGCGTTAAGGGGGATAACCATTTGGGCAGCCAAAGCTAATTTTGAAGAGAAAGAGAAAGGCAGCATTGAACCCGGCAAGTATGCCGATTTTGTGATACTGAACAAGGATATCATGCAAGTGAAAGGCGCCGAATTACCGACAGTTAAAGTAACCCAAACCTATATAAACGGAGTTAAAGTATATGATAAAAAATAAATGGGGCTGTGTCTCTGTAGTATTGTTAGGGTTTGCATTATTTAATACCGCCTGTGCGCAAAATCCACCCTTTACCGGGCGCGCCTATGTTGCCGAAGAAAGATTAGTTCAAAACTCAATTGTTTTATTCAATAATGGCCAATACACCGTTCCGCTGCAAAAGCTGGACGAGTTGAAAATTGCAAGCGTACATTTTACCAGCCAGTATGCCACCGTTTTTGATAGCCTGCTCAACAAATACTGTAAAGTGCAGATATTTGACGGCAATGGCAAAAACCTGAACACCCTTGCTGCTGATTTAAAATGGTACAACACCATTATTTTGCAGGTAAACGATGCCGACCTGAGCAATCCGCAGCTGATGGATTTTATTAGCACCAATCAAAAATTAAAGAGTGTTATCATCGCTGCATTTGGTAATGGCGCATTATTAACCAAACTAAATAACGTAACAGCCCCGGTGATCTGGTCAGAAAGGGTATCGCCGGTATCGGCCTCCTACGCTGCCCAGGCCATATTCGGGGGTGCTGCCATTACGCAAAAACTCACCAAAACCTATTCGCCGGTTTATAGCAGCGGAATGGGCTTTGTTACTCAGCAAACCAGGCTGCAATACAGCGTGCCCGAGGATGTGGGCATCAACTCCAATAACCTGCAGGAGATTGACCAGATAGCCCGCGAGGCCATCATCCAACATGCTACTCCCGGCTGCGTAGTGCTGGTGGCCAAAGATGGGAAGGTGATATTTAATAAAGCCTACGGCTACCATACTTACGATAACGTAATGCCCGATAAGCTGACCGATATTTTCGACCTGGCATCCATGACCAAAATATCGGCCACCACGGTAGAGGCTATGCACCTGGTTGATCAGGGCAAACTAAGTGTAGAAAACACCTTAGGCGACTACCTGCCCCTGGCCCGTACCAGTAATAAAAATAATGTAAAAGTGCGGGAGGTATTGCTGCACCAGGCAGGTTTTATCCCGGACATCCAATCGTTTGAAAAGGTAAAACCATCTGATCACAGTACCGATTCATCGGCCGCCTACCCTACCAAAGTATCCGAACGTTATTTTTTGCGGAAAGATTATTACAAAGATGTAATGCTGCCCGATATGCTTAATTCGCCGCTTAAAACCCGCGGGCAGTATGTATATAGCGATGTAAGTATGCTGTTTATGCAGGAAGTGGTAGAAACCATTACCGCCACCCCCGAGAATGTATACGTACAGCAAGAATTTTATAATCCGCTGGGTATGCAAACCGCCGGCTTTTTGCCATTGTACAGGTTCAGCCCTGCGCAGATCATCCCTACCGAAAACGACCAGGAGTACCGCATGAGCTTACTGGATGGTTATGTGCATGACCCCACCGCTGCACTTAAAGGGGGCGTAGCAGGCCATGCAGGCTTGTTTGGCAGCGCTAATGACGTGGCTATACTATACCAGATGTTATTGAACAAAGGCACCTACGGTGGCGTACAATATTTTAAACCCGAGGTGGTTGACCTGTTTACCTCTAAACAATCTTCCATAAGCAGGCGGGGGCTGGGGTTTGACCGGTGGGACCCTATTGCCGAAAGGCACTACCCATCCAAACTGGCATCCGACCAAACTTTTGGGCATACCGGTTTTACGGGCACTTGTGTATGGGTAGATCCTAAGTATAACCTGGTGTACATCTTCCTGAGTAACAGGGTGAACCCGAACGTAGGCAGCAAGCTGGGCAGCCTTAATATTAGGCCGAGGATACAGGATGTAGTGTATGAGGCTATCAATAAAGGAATGTAGGGTTTCGGATTGGGGAATTTCGATTTCGGATTTTTACGGGGTGTTCGGTTTTTAGACTGCACTTTGTGAGCGCCCAGCCTTCGGGAGCAAAGCAGTTTTTCAGGTTGCACCATTTGATAATCTTTATTAAACTTGAAACAGATTATACGCACAAAAACATCTACCGATGCAAAAAACCATCAAAGAATATATAACCGAATTTAAAAGCCTGCCCGAAATAACCGATGTAATTTACCGCCGGGCGCAAGCAATGTACATTAACGGAAATTGCCAGGTGCTAAGCCAGTCGGCACGCGGGTTTGATGTTTTAGTTTTTGACGGTGAGGGAGACGATGTGGAGGCAAAAATTGTAATGCCCGATGATGATAACCCACAATATTTATTAAAAGGCAAGCCTGCAAAATGGGACGCCTATGGCCTGGCCGCCCTAATGCAGATTGGCGAGGAGCTGGAAAAAGCAAGCCCCAGACCTCTTTTAGAGGGAAAGGCTTATACCCGCGAAGGCATGATGAAAAGGGTTTTGGACGAGCGCCGGGCAAAAGCGCTAAAGGCAAAATATACCATAACCTTTGCCGGTAATATTTATGGCGAGCATTTACTTACCGACGAAAAAGGCTCCAGCTATAAAATAACGCTTCGCGATTTTGAAAACGAAACCGGCTATATTAACAACCCCGATTTAAAAACAAATAAACTGGGCACTACCAAGCACCTGATGTTTGCCTTTGCCGCCCTTAAATCGCAGCCCGAGGTTTACAACAACCTAAGTAAATTTTACCCATTTGTCGAGATCTACCTCGATCCCCTTAATAATTACCGCATTACCTGGCACCACCCGCATCCGTTAAAGCCGGAGATATCGGCGCTGATTATAACCTATTTTGGCGATAAAACATATATAGAAGAAGACAACGTAAAGGATTTCCTGAATTTCATAGTAAGCGCCCGACAGCATCAGCAGTTTATGGTGCGGCCCGAAGTTGAAGAAAAAGTAAAACAGGCCTGGGACGCGGAAATGTTGGAGCTGGCCAAAAAAGATGAACAGTTAGATTTCTCACTCCTGAAAACCACCCTGTTCCCCTACCAGCAGGATGGCGTGGCCTTTGCCGCTTTCAGGGACGGGGCTATTATTGCCGACGAGATGGGCTTGGGTAAAACCATCCAGGCTATAGCAACAGCAGTAATGAAAAAGAAGCTGTTCGGCTTCAGGCGCACCCTTATCATTTGTCCGGCTTCGTTAAAAGAGCAGTGGAAACAGGAAATAGAAAAATTCAGTTACGAGAAAGCCACTATCGCCGATGGTTTCCCTGATGAACGGACAGCTATTTATCGCGACAGCAAAGCCTATTTTATCATCGTTAATTATGAAACCGTGCTGCGCGACTGGCGCGCCATTAACCGCATGGAAACCGATTTTATTATTTTGGATGAAGCCCAAAAGATTAAAAACTTTTCGACCATTACCGCCCAAAGCATTAAGCTGTTAGAGAAAAGGCACGCCCTTGTAATTACCGGCACCCCTATCGAAAACAGGCTTATCGATCTTTATTCCATCGTTCAGTTCATCAATCCCCAGTTTTTGGCGCCCCTCTGGGAGTTTTCATACCAGCATTGCTATTTTGACGAGAGCAAGGCAGATAAAATTACCGGCTATTATAACCTGCAGCAATTAAACGAGCGGCTGAAGCCTATCCTCATCAGGCGCGAAAAACGGCGGGTTATTAAAGAGTTGCCACAGTTAACAGAAATTACCGTGCCTGTTGAAATGCACATCGACCAGGCAACCTACCACGCAAACTATGCAAAAGGGATAGCCGCTATTTTACGTAAAAAATTCATTTCGCCATTCGACCTGCAAAAGCTGATGCTGCTCATGAGCAATATGCGCATGGTGTGCGATTCCACCTTCCTGGTTGATAAAGAATCAAACACCTCGCCCAAGCTGCATGAGCTTAAGCACATTATGCTGGAGAAGCTCGACCTTAAAAACAACAAAAAGAAGGTCATCATTTTTTCTGAATGGGTTACCATGCTGCACCTGATAGGTAAAATGCTGCACGAGTGCGGCATTGGTTTCGCACAGTTAAGCGGGCAGGTAGCTATCAAAAACAGGGATAAGCTGGTCAAAAAATTTGAAAACGACGACGACTGCCAGGTTTTTTTATCAACCGAAGCGGGCGGCGCCGGCCTTAACCTGCAGGTAGCCGATACTGTTATCAACTTCGAGCTTCCCTGGAACCCGGCCAAAAAAAACCAGCGCATTGGGCGCATCGACCGCCTGGGCCAGTTAAGCAAGCACCTTACCGTAATCAATTTAATTACAAAAGGCTCTATCGAAACAAAAATAGCCTCTGGCCTTACGCTAAAGCAAAGTCTTTTTGATGGCGTGCTCAATAACGAGGACGGCCCCGATGTAGTAGATTTTTCGGCTTCGGGCAAAGCCCAGTTCCTGAAAGAACTGGAAAACATAATGGAGACCTTTGTTGCCGCCCCTGCCGAACAAACCGTTGCCGATAGCCCCGCGTTGGAGATGGAAGCAGTTGAGGAAACCATAACCACCATTGTAGCCGACGACAATACCGCCCTGGTACCAGCAACCACCGAAATCGCGACGGCAAACCATACTGCATTGTCCGGCGACCAGCACGAACAGATGCAGACGATGGCAAAAGTGATGAATCAGGGCATGGAGTTTTTATCAGGCATGTTTAAAATGGCTACGGGGAAAGACCTGGGCCTCGAGGGCCAAAAAATGGAAGTTGACAAAGAAACCGGTGAAATAGTAATGCGCTTTAAAATGCCGCAGTTTTAAAAAAGCAACCGGCATTTTGGGCGCGTGGTAATTGGTAACAAGTGATGAGGGGCACACGCCCTGCCTCCCAAGCTTTTGACTTTTTAATTTTTATTTTTGACTTAAGACAGAGCGTTTCCCCGTTGGTAGAAACGGGGTCAGGCCTTACATTCATAGGCACACAAGGCGTTGGGCGCGGCCGATGCTCATGCCCTCTCCGGGCCGGTATCCATTTTTGTCCTTAACGCGAATTGGGGTTTATCTAAAATTCATCCTTCGCGAAGTTAATCCATCTACTGCGGGACCATTGCCCTCCGGGTAGCGGGGTAAATCCCGGCCTTCTCCGCTACTTTTTATATAAAATTTGTCTTAAAACTTATAAGAATATGTTTTATATTTAAACACCTTAACCACTTGCTTAACAATGCTTTTACAAACCAACTTATCGTTTAATTTATCATGTTTAACAACACCGCGCTCGATGTAGTAATTGGACTAGTATTGGTATACCTCTTATACAGTCTGTTAATAACCATTCTTGGCGAATTACTGGCCACTTGGTTTGGCCTGCGCGCCCGTATTTTGCGTATATCCATTGAACGGATGCTCAACGATGGACTTGATATTAAAAAAGCCCGCGGCAAATGGGGAAAATTTACCTCTATACTGGCACGGGTGTTTTTGAAGGAGCCTGCTGTTTTTAAAGGCAGCTTTGCCTGCCGTTTTTACGACTATCCATCTATTAAATACCTGGCCAAGCTTGAGCCCGCCCAGGCCGTTATCTTCGGGCAAACTAAGCCTTCTTATATTACACCAGATAATTTCGCGGTAACGGTTATCAATATATTGTGCGATCATGGTACTGGCGCTACCAAATACGATCAGCTGGCATTTAGTCTGGAAAATAATACTTTATCCATCGAGCCCGAAACGATCAAGCACCTGCGGAATATTTATAACCTGGTGGGTAAGGACCTGGATAGTTATAAAAGTGGCCTTATAGCCTGGTATAACGAAACCCAGGACCGCACCAGTGGCTGGTACAAACGCAAAATAAGTTTTATACTGTTTTGGCTGGGCTTTTTTGTAGCCTTCGCTTTTAATGTTGATAGTATTAAAATAGCCCGCATTTTATCGAAGGATAAAGATGCCCGTACACAACTGGTAAATATGGGCATAGCGCTGTCAAAAGACAGCGCCCGGTATAAAGGCTTTGTGAATGGAAATGATACGATACCCTCACGCGCGGTGATAGATAGCGGCTTTGCCCGTGTATCGAAAGATATTGGCGCGGCAAATTTTATTTTGGGGTTGGGTTGGGATTTTTCGGAGATGAAAACTGACAGTACAGTAACAGATTGTGTATCTGATTTTAATTACTACAAAAAATTCCAGTCAGGTATTACTATCTCTACCAAAAAAATCCATGATATCCGATCGCGCGCGGGCATGCGACGTGACAGTGTCATCCCATTAAAGCAAGAAATTCGGCGACTTGCGCAAGACACGGTGTTGAAAAAACAGCAATTAGGTTATCTTAGAGAACCAGCGCTTGCAAAAGCTAAAACTAATTTACTTAAAGATATTGATACCATCAGCAATAGCTATGTTAAGCTCTTTCAGATCCAATCAAATATTAAAGCAGATTCGGATAAAATCATCCCTCAAATAAAGATATTGAATGACATAAGAGATAGCGTGAATAAAAGAGCGGGTGAGCACTATGTCAGCCTGCTATCGGCTACGTACGATGATGCAAACCAAGTTGCTGTTATAACTGGCACGCGGCACCTCACCTTTTGGGAAAAAACAGGGCGTTTTTTTTGTATTGGATTTTTAAGTTGGAGTTTTTGGGGTTTTATTATCACGGGTTTCGCGCTTTCGTTGGGAGCGCCGTTCTGGTTCGGGCTGTTAAATAAACTGGTTGCGTTGCGGGGAGCTGGTGTAAAACCCAAGGATGATACCGACCTGCTTGCCGATCCTGCAGCAAAAGGCAACAAGGGGACTGCCTCCGGACAATCATTAGCCCCAATAAAACTGCTTAATTCCAATTCTATCGCAAGTGCGGTACAGGAGTTAAAGTTTAGGTATGGGAATTTCCCGGGGGTATTGAGTATAGGGCCGGGTTTTAAATGGGTGACGGAGAAAGTGGATGGAAAAGAGGTAGAAAATAAGGTTG
Organism: Mucilaginibacter sp. P2_A5; assembly: GCF_056404995.1. Lineage (NCBI taxonomy): Bacteria > Pseudomonadati > Bacteroidota > Sphingobacteriia > Sphingobacteriales > Sphingobacteriaceae > Mucilaginibacter > Mucilaginibacter sp. P2_A5. The sequence continues at coordinate 123,016 of NZ_JBFUCY010000002.1, read as the reverse complement.
AAGCTGTTGAAATACACGTTATTGCCAGTGTACTGGCAACAATGCTGGCCGAAATAAAGGAGGGTAGTTACCATGGCGTGCCCGTTAACGTTATGTCCAATACAATTATTACCGCTCATTTAAGTGGAGGCGATACCATAGTAAATCAAAATAGCTTCGGTACCCTGGGCTGCTTCGTGAAAAATAAAAAAGCTACCGACAAAAACTATTTAATGTCTTGCTGGCATGTGCTGAAACATCCAAACGACATGATTGACAGCGGCATTAATACCGGCGCAGCCAAGGTTATAGAAGGCACCATATCCCCAACCATGGATATAGGATTTGCGGAGATATTAATAAGCGGGTCATTTGATAATAAGTCAATCAAAATATCGCAGGATTGCAGGACAGTCACTGTAGATGATGCAAAAAAAGAACGCATGGTCTTTTTTCATGGTGCATTTTTGGACAAGCAAAGTAATGCCGTGATATACAATCACGTAGTAAATGATCAAAAAATATTTCACTCGGATTCGGGTCAAAATCATGTGATGAACGATTTATTTAGCATTACCAGGTATAAGCCTAATACGAAAATACCTGAATCGCCGTCAAGCAAAGGCGATTCGGGCGCAGTGGTAGTTGACCAGGAAGGGTACCCTATTGGCGTTGTTGTGGGTGGAGATGAAAGCTTCACCTATGTTGTAAAACTGTCAAACGTATTTGCCTCTAATTCGCCATATTGTACATATTATATCCCTTTTTAATTATTAGTTATGAAAAAAACCTATCAAACCTTAATCCTTGTTTTATTTACACAAAGCTTGTATGCTCAAACAAAAATTATTTTTAGTTTATCAGGTAAATCTGTTTCGGTAAATAACAAAATAATTAACACAAACCCTATTACCGTCGATATAAAAAAGGGAGATCATATTGAAATTGGAATAAAAAATGCCGGCAATAAACCCTACAGTGTTGAGCTTGCAACCAGCACGGTAACTGACACTTTAAGTCAAAATGATTTTAAAACCGGTAATATCCCAACAGATAATACATTAAAGTATAAAAACCTTCAATTGGATAAAGGCTTCAATATAGTTATCAGCCAGGGAGATTTGTTTATTAAAAAAAACATCCAGTTCCAGATCGTCGAAGCAAAAACGATAAAAAAAGATAGCGGCACACCTAAAGGGAAAAACACACCGAAATCGAACCAGGAGATTGCCGGTACAACTGCTAACCCCCCACCTCCTAAAAAAAAGGAGACAGCTTATCAGCTTGGTTTTCCTTACTATGATGCAATCACTTTAACAAATTATAAAACAATAAGACCATCGTTATTAGATTCCATATTGGCTACTTATACAACACCAAAGGCAGGAATTAATACCCCTGGCGCAATTGATAAAGTGCTCGACAATCCTTTTTTTAAAATCAGCACAATAGATGTTGATTTGAAAGCTACACTCGTGGAGGGGCGTAAAAACGTGGTTAAAAGCAACGGGAATGCTGATGCACATGGTGCCGAAACTATTGCCGCCGGCGTAGGAGCATCTGTAGGGGGATTGGGTGTAACTACTATTGCGGATGGTATATCTAAATTCCTGATAAAAAGGGGTAAACAGGAGTTGAGCCTAAGCTTTTTTGAAAAGTTTAAAAAAGTGATAGACAATAACAAAGACCTTAAAACATTATTTCCCGCCACTTTTCCGTTGCTTGATGCCATCGATGAGGATATTTATAATTATAGCGCCTATTTACAAAACCTTCGAGAGGCATTTAAAAAAGATATCAACGCATTGCCAAAAAACCTGCCGGGTATTGTTGATAACCACCCCGATTATTTTAAAAACCACGAAAAGCTGGAAGCGGAATTGTTAGGGGCCTGTTATCTTGCCCTGCAAGTACAATTAGAGGCGCACCCTGGCGATATACTTGCCAACATCCCCGATAGTATTCTTAATAAGTTTGATAATTTACCGGCCGATACCACCAAACATTATTTTAAAGGATCAATTCAAACTTTGCAATTGGTAAGCAGCGCCCTACGCGATACAGCATTGGGTGAAAAAGCGGCATATTGGGTTAATGCTTCGCAGATACGGAGATTGACAAGTAACCCTATTACCCTCAAGATATTTTTTGCTTTGCTTTATCAAAAAGCAATTAATGATTATCAGGGCGTTGTTTTTAATGATAAATATACGTTAAAAGCTATTTTTGACACGGTAGCACCTAAAATTAATGCTAAGCAACAAATATTAGCCGATTATAAGCAGTTTATAAGTGATTTTGGCATTCGTGCAGATCAGCTTAATAAGATGATAAAGGCTGGAAAAAATGAAGCTGACTCAGCATCTGTAGAAAAATATGCTGCTTATTTTAAAGCTACGTTGGGCATATTGGAACAAGCCAGCGATATTGGTAACTTGCCGTTCCCGGCCGGTAATTCAAAAACTATTTACGCGGCATTAAAAACTACTGACTTTCACCAAAAATTTAAGCCGTACTTTGACATATCCAATAACGTGGCAGATATGGCCGTAGATATCAGCCGTAAAAACTACTCGTCGGCAATCAACAACGCCGTAATAATTTATAATAGCATATTAACAAAACCGCTTACCGGCGAGGCTGCTGCTGCGCAAACACAGACAGCAAGTTTAAAAGCCGGATCCAAACTGGACACGGCTGCAAAAGTGAGCGAAATTGCCGCCGCTAAAGCAGATACCGCTAAAAGCAAATTGACCGAGTTTGTAAAATACGGCAGTTTTATGGCCGCAGTGGCCACTGCCAAAACAAGCGATGATGTTGAAAATGCCATTGAAGCAGCTGCTTTGCCAGTGGGAAGTTATACTATCAAGCAAAAATCAGAATTCAACATATCGTTAAATGGATACGTTGGTTACGCCTGGGATTTTACAAAGCCACCGGGTAAGAGCAATAATCGCCTTTTTGCCAATGGTATTTACGCGCCAGTAGGTTTTTCGGGCAGCGTGGGTTTACATGGTGGAAAATGCGGAGCGCTTACACTTTTTGCATCATTAATTGATGTGGGCAGCCTGGTATCCTATAATTTAAAAGGCGATACTACCGCCAGTAAGCTTAAACAGGATATAAGGTTGGAAAGCATCATATCACCATCGGCACAATTATTTTATGATATACCTAAATGCCCGATAGCAGTTGGATTTGGCTGGCGCAGAACACCAAAGTTGTTTTTCTCAAAGGATAGCGGTTTTACTACAGTGCAGCCTCAAAGCGTTTTTAATGTTAGCCTACTAATAGATATACCTATAACCACACTTTTTAATACACCGCATAGGGTGAAGTAAGGTGGAGTCTTTTAAGTGCTTTTTCGTTAAAACGGGCTAATTATATTATTACTACGTCGAATACGGCTGACCCTAAAGACCAACATTTGTACCACAAGCTTATTTTACGAAGGTTTATCGATGAAAGTAAAAAGTTATACAGCTTGGATATTGGTTTAATAAGGAGAAACAGGAATATTAAGCGTTAAGCTACTGTGGCGATTGGCTATAGCGAAAATTAGCTTTAAGGTCTATCAAAATAAACTGTTGCTAAAATTCAATTAATCACCTATTTTTGTGGGGTTATAACAAAGCAAATATGAAACACCAAGAAGAAGTTAAAGACAATCTGGATTATATATACTACCTGGTAGCGCTTGTATCGGGCGCGTTTGTAGGTGCAATAATTGATAAAGGTTTCACCTGGATAGTTGTAGGTGGGGTATTGGGCCTGTTAACTGCCGCTTTCTTCCTGAATGTTTTGGTTAGAGGCCGTGGCGAAAAAATCTGATCCGGATTTACCATCGTTTATAAGTAATTGGAACCAGTTTTACGGCATCGTAGTCGCATGGCTGGTTTTTTTAGTTTTTGTATTTTGGCTCGTTACAAAATATTTTGAATGAGCTTACCCGACTGGATTGTTTTAGCCCTCACCCTTTTTGGTATAGTTGCCTACGGCATCTGGAAAAGCGGCAATAATAAAAATATCGACCAGTTCTTGATGGGCAACCGCTCGTTGCCCTGGTACCATGTTGGCTTTTCGGTTATGGCAACGCAGGCCAGCGCCATCACCTTTCTTTCGGCCCCCGGGCAGGCGTATTCTGATGGGATGCGTTTTGTGCAGTTCTATTTTGGGTTGCCGCTGGCCATGATCGTGCTTTGCGTTACGTTTGTACCCATGTTTAGCAGGCTGAAGGTTTATACAGCTTACGAATTCCTGGAGCAGCGGTTTGATTTGAAAACAAGGGCGCTTACATCGTTCCTGTTTTTGGTGCTTAGGAGCTTATCAACAGGGGTGGCTATTTATGCGCCGGCTATCATTTTATCAACCATATTAAACATCAACACCGTTTATACCACGCTGTTTATAGGTGGCCTGGTGATATTTTATACCGTTTACGGCGGCAGTAAAGCGGTATCATATACCCAGCTGCTGCAGATGAGCATTATTTTCGCCGGGATGTTTTTGGCGGGAATTTTGGTAGTGAGCTTACTGCCGCAAGGCGTTGGTTTTACGCACGCGCTAAAAATGGCGGGCAAACTTGGCCGCATGAACGTTATTGACTGGAAGTTTGACTGGGACAACCGCTATAACGTATGGAGCGGGCTTATAGGGGGCTTCTTTTTGCAACTATCATACTTTGGTACCGACCAAAGCCAGGTTGGGCGTTATCTTACGGGTAGCTCCATTGGGCAAAGCCGCCTGGGGTTGATTATGAACGGCTTGATCAAAATTCCGATGCAGTTTTTGATCCTGCTGATTGGCGTGTTGGTATTTGCCTTTTACCAGTTTAACCGGCCGCCCATGTTTTTTAATAATTACGAGGTGGATAATGTGCGTAAAGGCAGCTACGCCGCAGCATACAACCAGCTCGACCAACAATATACCCAGGCCTTTGAACAGCGAAAAGCCAAAACCAACGACCTGATTAAGGCCTTTGACAGTAAAGATCCCATCCAGGTAAGCCAGGCCCAGGCCGCCCTCAAAAATGCCGATAAGCAAGCCAAAGACATCAGGAAGCAGGCCATTGACGTGATGAAGAAAAGTAACGCCGGTGCCGATGATAACGATACCAATTACGTGTTTCTTACCTTTGTAAAGCAATACCTGCCGCGCGGATTGGTGGGGCTATTAATAGCCATCATATTCCTGGCGTCAATGGGTTCAACAGCCAGTGCGTTAAATTCGCTGGCATCTACAACGGTGGTTGATATTTATAAACGGACCATAAACAAGAATGCATCCGACCAAAATTACCTGAATGCATCGCGCCTGGCAACTGTATTTTGGGGCGTAGTATGTGTAATTATGGCTTTATATGCCAGCAAGCTGGGCAACCTGCTCGAGGCAGTAAACCAGTTGGGATCATACATATATGGTACCGTGCTGGGTGTATTTGTGGTAGCCTTTTATATGAAACGCATAAACAGCAATGCTGTATTTATTGCCGCTATCTTAAGCGAAGCTGCCATCATATATTTAGGCCTAACCAAAACCGTAGCTTACCTGTGGCTTAACCCGATAGGTTGTTTCCTGGTCATGATTTTGGGCCTTGTGTTGAACAGGTTGGTTGGGAAAAAAAGGGTTGTTGCTGAGGCAACCTAAATCTGCTACCCGGAACGCGGAACACGCCCCTGCTTATGCGCTATGTCGTCGCGCCCACAGTAGCTCTCGAGAAGGGAAAAGAAAAAGGCTCTTTGCATCAAGCAAAAAGCCTTTTTTTATATGTGTTTTTAAAGCCCTCTCCTTTGCAGAGCGTTGGGTGAGGCTCTTAATCTTTCGCGTGATCCAGCGCTTCTTTATTTAAACGTTCGTATTCATCGTCTTTACTGGCTTTAGATAGCGCTATGCCAGCTTCAGCGGCGGCAATAGCGCCTGCTTTATCGCCTTTGCGTAATAGCAAGCGCGATTCCCATAATTTGTACCATGGGCCTTTGGGCTCAATTTTTTCGGCTTCGTAAACCCAGCCTAAGGCTTTATCAACATCTTTATTGTTTTCGTAGTAATATTGGATGGCGTTAAAATAGTAAGGCTTCCGGTCGCCTTTCATCAATTCATCAATATTGGCGGTTATTTTAGCATCATCATCTGTTTGTAAATGAATCATAACCGAAGTATGGTCCCAAACCAGGTACAGGTCAGATGATTTGGTGGTTGAATTGGCAAAGGCCATAGTAAAGGTTTCGCGTTTTTCGCTCACGCGCATGGGTTTCACGGTAAAGCGCAAAAAATCTTCTGATTGTTTATAGCTGTAAGCGCCCCACTGTTTAACTACTTTGTTTAATATGATGGTCCACTCATTTTTTTCGGGGATACTGAAAAGCGAGTAACTGCCTGCGGGTACACTACTGCCTTCAATCAAAACCTTTTCAGAAAAGGTAATTACAGTGGCCGCATTGGCGCCGGTACGCCAAACTTCGCCCCAGGGGATGATGCCACCAAAAATTTTACGGTCTTTAACATTTGGGCGCGAGTAGGTAATAGTTATTTTGCCCAGGCCAAAATCCTGGATAATAGTTTGCGTAGAACTGGCCTCAGGAATGCGCGGCACCTGGGCATAGCTTTTATAGCTACAACATGCCAATAGCACGGTAGCTACCAATAGGTAAATTTTTCTCATGTTTATGTTTCGGATACTAAGATACCAAATGTTTTTAATTGGAAAATATTGTGTTGGAGTAATAAAATGACGAATGGTTTAATGGGGAGTGGTGAATGGTGAGCGGTGAGTAGTTGATTAATTTGATTGAGTGAGTATTTTGTTTGCGCAATAGACCCGTTTTAAAACCTATACACAACTACTCACCACTCACCACTCCCCATTCACTAATTTACTACCTTTACACCCATGATTGACGTTATTTTAAGTAAAGGCAAAGAGAAAGCTGTTGTGCAAAGGCATCCCTGGGTATTTTCGGGGGCTATTGATAAAGTAAAGGGTAAGCCGGCCAATGGCGATGTTGTACGCCTGCTTAATGCCAAAGGCGAATTTATGGCCTATGGTTTTTATAACGATCAATCCCGCGTTGCGCTGCGCCTATTGGAGTGGGATGAGACCGTAACAATCAACGACGACTGGTTTCGCGGCAAATTGGCTATGGCGGTTAAAAGCCGTGCCAATGTGCTTGAAAATGGCACCAATACCTGCCGGCTGGTTTTTAGCGAATCGGATTACCTGCCAGGGCTTATAGTTGATAAATACGCCGGGCATTTGGCCGTGCAGGTGCTTACATCGGGTATGGAACGTATGATGCCGGTTATTATTGACGAATTGCAAAAGCTGCTAAACCCCGAAAGTATCTCGGATAAAAGCGACGCAGCTTCCCGCGCACACGAAGGCATGGCCGAAACCGAAAATAAAGTATTGGCCGGCAACCCGCCACCCGAAATTGTGGAGGTGCTGGAAAACGATGTGGTTTACGGCATCAACATTACCGAGGGCCAAAAATCCGGCTTTTATTGCGACCAGCGGGATAACCGCCACGTAGTTGCCACTTATGCCAAAAACAAAAAAGTACTGGATTGCTTTTGCTATACCGGCGGCTTTACGCTAAACAGCCTCAAAAACGGCGCTGCGTTTGTAACCAGTGTAGATAGCTCGGCCCTGGCCATTGAAACGTTAAAGGAAAACATCCTGCTTAACAAGCTGGATGCAGATAAACATACCGCCATTAAATCCGACGTTAATACCCAACTCCGTAAATTCAGGGACGATGGTGAAAAGTTTGACCTTATCGTGCTCGATCCACCTAAATACGCGCCATCGCGCTCAGCCCTAACAAGAGCTTCCCGCGCTTACAAAGACCTGAACCGGTTGGGTATGCTTTTGCTGAACAAAGGTGGCCTGCTTGCCACTTACTCCTGCTCGGGCGCTATGGATATGGAAACTTTTAAACAGGTAATAGCCTGGGCGGCTTTAGATGCCGGTAAGCAGGTGCAATTTATATACCAGTTCCATCAGCCGGAAGACCATCCGGTAAGGGCTTCTTTCCCTGAAGGAGAGTATTTGAAGGGGTTGTTGTGCAGGGTGTTTTGAAGGAGAATCAAGAGTTAAGAGTCAGGAATCAAGACAGAAGAAAAAACTCGTTTTGCTGTGCCCCGAAGATGATCATATATCTATTTCTTGATTCTTGCCTCTTGTTTCTTGACTCTATTCCCTTTCATTTTTAAATTCAACAACTCTACCAAAACCGAAAACGCCATGGCGAAGTAGATGTATCCTTTGGGAATGTGCTGCTCAAAGGCCTCGGCCAATAGCGATACGCCTATCAGCAGTAAAAAAGATAGCGCCAGCATTTTAACCGTGGGGTGTTTGTTTACAAAGCCCGATACGCTGTTTGATGCCCACATCATAATGCCTACGGCAATGATAACCGCCAGGATCATGATCTCGACATGGCTGGCCATACCTACGGCGGTTATTACAGAATCTAAAGAGAAAACAATATCCAGCAACATGATCTGGATAATGGTAGCCACAAAGCCCTGCGGTTTTACTGTCTCGCTGTTTTCGTCTTCGCCTTCAATTTTATGGTGAATTTCGGCGGTGCTTTTATAAATCAGGAACAGGCCGCCGATGATCAGGATCAGGTCGCGGCCGGATATGGCCAGTTTTTCTGCCCATCCAGGGTCGGTAATATTAAATAGGTGGCTCAGGTTAAACAGGGGCGCCGTAAGTGTCATCACCCAGCTGATGGATAGCAACAACAGGATCCGGGTAATCATGGCCATGCCTAAACCAACCCGGCGGCCTTTGCTTTGCTGTTTTGCGGGCAGTTTATCTGATAAAATGGAGATGAACACAATGTTATCGATACCCAAAACAATCTCTAAAACGGTAAGTGTAAGCAGCGAGATCCACGTTTCGGCCTGGGCAAATATTGATAAATCCATAGGTGCGCAATGTGATTAAGCTCAAAAATAACAAAACCCCTGCTTTTTAGGGCAAGGGCTTGTGTAAAAGGATGAATTTATCGCTTAATCAAAGTTTACACTTCCGAAGGTTGAATTGATGGTGATGGTTTTATCCGAACCGCCTTTGCCAAAATGGCCTTTATAGTTTTTGGTGGGGTTAAAACCACGTTCACCATCGGCAGGGCTTTTGCTGGTAAGGCTTACATCGTGGTTGCCATAATTAAAGCTGCCGTAGCGCACGGTTACGTCAAAATCGGCGCTTTGGCTGTCGCCCAGGCCAAGTTTTATACTGGAGTATGACGACCGTACAGAAAGATCTTTCAGGTTTTTGTCTACATCTTCAATACTAATACCGCCGCCAAACTTAACATTGATGTTACCCGATGTTTTGATGCGGCCAATTTTTGCCGAGCTGTAGCTCAGGTTAGCATTAAGCTTATCGCAATCGCCCAGGCTCAGGCTGCCGTAAGCTACGTCAAGGTTGCTGCCACTTAGGTTTCCAATGGTGGCATTCCCGTATTTTACCCTGATCTGGTTACCGGTGTTGCTTAGTGCTTTGGCTACCAGGCTGCCGTAGGAATTGCTGATGATAAGTTTCCCGCCAAGATCGGGCAGGTCAGTAGCACCATATTTATTGTTGATGGTGAGCGGGTTTTTTGCAGGCATATAAACTGTATAGTTTATTTCCATTGACCGTACCGAATTACCACTTCTGAACAGGCCACCCCATGAGCTGTTGTTGTCATTATTGGAATTTATTGAGGTTTTAAAGTAAACCCCGTTGCCATCCTTACTATCCTGGATATTTACGTTATCCAGCATTTTTTGCGCTTTATCGGCATCATTGGTGGTCACTTTTATCTGTACATCAACCTTTACCTCGTTTTTAGCCCAGGTGTTTACCGTTATTTTGCCAAATTTATTGTCGATATTAATCACATCGTTGGCATCAACACTGTAGCTTTTGCTGTAGTTTTTTGTTTTTACAACCTCGTCGCCGGTTTGCACTTTGTTATCGTCGTCGCCATCAACGTTGAAATTAAAGTTGAAATTTTTGTCAAAATCTTTAAAGCCATAGGCTATCATCGGGGCTATATGGGTATCAAATTTATAAGCGAAGTTTAGCATGCTGTCGTTAAACTTATAGGCAAAACCTTTTAAGCTATCAAACTTGAAAGTTTTATCATACCCCTTAAAGCTTTTGCTAAAATGCTTCATGTTCTGCTTCATGGTTTTGTTGAACTTTTGCCTGTTAAGCGAGTTCATTTTTGCCTGCAGATCGTGCATTTTTGCCTGCAGATCTTTCATTTTTTGCTGATAATCCTTCGAATCCATATCCGAATCATCGTCGCTGTCGTCATCATCAGCCGATTGGGCTACTTTAGGTGCTACGGCCGGTTTTGCAGGTTTAGCTGGTTTTGTGGGTTTTTGTTGCGCAAAGCCAATGTTGCCTATGGCCAATAAAACCATCAGCGTAAACAGGAAAGGTTTAAATATTTTTGATTTCATCTTGTTGATCTTTATTAGTCTCGTTATACTGCTCTATTACATTTAATTGCTGACTAAGCACATCGGTTTGTATTTGCAAGTTCCGGATCATTGCACGTAAAACACGTTCCTGGTTAGGGCTTGTGGCTAAATCGCTATTTAGTTTTTTATAGGTCGAATCCATTTTGGCAATCTCGGCAGTAAACTCTTTAAACAACTGCGGATCACCTTTTGATGCTGTTTTAAGCTGGGTAAGCTGCGTTTTAACCATTGACGCATAATGCACCTGTTGTTTGGCATACTCGGGGTTAATGGCGGCCAGGTCAACGGTTTTTGGGCCTTTTTGGCTTTGGATATAAGCCGCGAAACCTATCCCCATTACCACGATGATAGAGGCCGCCATTTTTAGCACGAAAGTGAGTGAGAAAGTTTTGGCTTCGCGCTTTTTTGGCGCATCCAGCGTATCTAAACGCGCCTCTATTTTACTCCACAGATCTGCCGATGGCTCAATCTCGTCAAATTCCTCGTGATTATTTTTCATGAAATCTTCAAATCGCTTGCTCATGACACTTTTCCTCTTCCTTTTAAAATTTCCATTAATTTTCTTTTAGCTCTCAAAAACTGCGTTCTTGATGTGTTTTCAGATATATTCAATATTTGTCCTATTTCTTCATGATCGTAACCTTCCAGCAGGTAAAGGGATAATACAAGCCGGTAACCATCCGGTAATTGTTTCATAGCCTCTTTAACCAGCGCTACCTGGTATTGCACGTCGTCTTCATCCTCAGGCTCTTCATCGGCGATATTTTCCAGGTGATCGCCCTCTATTTCAATAAGCTCCAGCTTCCGTTTACGCAGCAGATTTATTGACCTGTTTACCACTATTTGTTTGAGCCAAAGCCCAAAGGTAGTTTCCTGCCTAAAATCCTTCAGCTTGTTAAAAGCATCAAGGAAAGCTTCCTGCAAAACATCCTCGGCCTCGCCAATATTGCCCACTATCCTAAAGGCGACGTTCAACATCGCTTTGGCATACAGGCGATAGAGCTCATAGGAAGCTTTCTTGCTCCCTTGCTTGCACTCCAGCACCAGTGTGTAATGTTTATCTACAAATATTGCTTCCAATTGCGTTAAGCTTCAGGTTAATAGACGCAAGCTATTTTACAACGTTGCACGGCGGCATAAATAATTTGTTGTTGTGCCAATTAACTACCTTAAGGCCTTCGCCGTTTTAGACGTGAAGATAATTTTATCATCGGTTGCAGTTTATCCGGACTTGTATTGGGCAAAATATGGAATTTAATTTGAAACGGAATCCTGTCATCAAATCTAAAGTCCGGAAAATCTAATGACAAGTGTACCAAACCCCGACACGAATGCCTCTTAGCAGATCGTAAAGTTTTTATACAAGATTATGCAGGATAGGATTGTAGATAAAGAATTAACAACAGGTTTCGCCCCCCTAAAGGTTTATTTATATATTAGTTTCATATTAAGCGCAACATGATTATACCAGAAATTATTCCCATAAACAGAATGGAAGATTACCACACCCACTACCTGGGGCAGGTTGATGACGGAAGACTTTTTGGGCATATGAAACATTTGTACTTTCTCAGCCGCGTGGTTCGTTTAACGATAATGACTGGCGCAAATACCGACATGAGTATGTAATTGTACATACCTTTGACGCAAAGGGCAACCACCTGGCTACCAAACATTGGTTTGCTGGTTCCACAGCCGAGTGCGATTGTGACCAGATAGCTCAAAAACTCGATACCATGGTTAATGAGCTTGGGAGGGTTGAATTTAAAGATATCTGTGTAAAACCATTTAAGACTGTAATTGAAAACATTGAATTTGGCCTTGTTGTGAATGAGGAAAACGAAAGCATTGATCTTGAGCCAAGTTCGACCATTTCTTTTCAGGAACCATGGGATGGCGAATATTACACGTAGTTAAAAATTAAATACATTTAACTTAATTGCCTTGCAATAGGGATAGGAGCGAATACCGGCCAATGTGGCTAAGGCTTGTGCAGTATAAGCGGAGAGCCCGGGCCGAAGGCATTGCCCTAATTTATCTTTTAGACGCAAAAACACAATCCTATCAATAAATTCATGAAAAAAATTTATGATTGGTACTCCAAATCCCTAAATGAATACCTGCGTAGCCGATTGTAAGGCTTTTATACAGGATCACAGGGATAGGATGTTAAACAAAAAGTTAAACTGATATCGGCCAAATTAAACCCTAACTAAATAAAAACGCTATATCTTCCTTGTTCAGTTTCTTCACAAATCCGCTGTCTTCATTGATGAGGTCATCGGCCAGGGTTTTCTTTTTTTGCTGTAGCAATAGTATTTTTTCCTCTACAGTGTCCTTACAGATCATTTTGTAGGCGAAAATTTTACGGGTTTGGCCAATGCGATGTGTGCGGTCGATAGCTTGCTGCTCAGTTGCCGGGTTCCACCACGGGTCAACTAAATAAACATAATCTGCAGCAGTAAGGTTAAGCCCTACACCGCCTGCCTTTAGCGAGATCAGGAACACCTTAATACTTTCATCCTCCTGGAAACGCTTTACCTCGTCTTTGCGCTTAGCGCCAGGGGTACTGCCATCCAGGTAACAATAAGGCAAGCCGGCCGCTTTAAGCTCTTTACTTATTAAATTCAGCATCTCGGTAAATTGCGAAAACACCAGTAGTTTATGGCCACCGGAATTTTCCTGGATCTCGCGCATCAGTTCTTCTGTTTTTACAGATTCATTATCCGGGTATGTTTCATCTTTTAATAAGGTCGGGTGATCGCAGATCTGGCGGAGCCGGAGCGGGCCTTCCAATACATATATGCCGGATTTGCCCATGCCTTCTTCATCAATTTTTTTGAGCAGCATGTTGCGGTAATAGTTCTTATACTCGTCGTACATAGCCCGTTGCGCTTTGCTCATGCTGCACCATAATATGGTTTCGGTTTTATCGGGCAAATCGGGTGCTACCTGCTCTTTGGTACGCCTCAGCATAAACGGATAAACCATACGGCGTAGTTGCTCGGCCTTTTGCTTATCGGCAAACTTATCTATAGGGCCTGCAAATTCACGTTTAAAGAACTCGCGGTTGCCTAAAAACCCGGGATTGATAAAATTAAACTGCGCAAATAAATCGTGCGTGTTGTTTTGCACAGGCGTACCGCTAAGTATTAATTTATTTTTGGCGCTCAGTATCTGCAGCGATTTGGTAACCTGTGCATCAGGGTTTTTAATGGCCTGGCTTTCGTCTAAGATGATATAGTGCCAGTTAAATTTCGATAGGTGTTCTACATCTATCCTTACCACGCCGTAGGTAGTTAAAACGATATCAAACTGCTCAAAGTGGCTATCGTCAAAGCTGCGCAGGTTGCCGTAATAAGTATGATATTTTAAAGTATTTCTGTGTCATGGTTGCATTCAACGACGTCGGATTTGGTTAAGTTGGTTATTTTTTCGCGCAAAGACGAATGACGCTAAGGGAAATAAGTCAATCCCTTTGCTTCTTACCGTTTTGTGAGGATTTACAAACATTCGCTTGAACGAAATCTACCACCCACCCGGCCTGGCTTTATTTATTGATTATAAGGATGTTATGAAATATAAATTTTCAAACCCCTCTTTCCGGCGAAGCCGAAGAGAGGGTGGCGGGCGCAGCCTCGCCGGGTGAGTCTTCGCCGCCACGCGATACGCATCGCCGCGCCTTCATTAAGAGCATAAAGCATTTATAAATCAAATTTAAACAGCTTTTAAGATATTTGAAAACGATCTCTCTGGTTGAATGTACGGTGGAAACCGGATTGACAAACAATCATAAAACCCCAAATACGAAGTAATGATGATATTGGCTTAATTCAAAATTCCCCCTAAAATAAAAGTCCCCTTGCACTCGCTGCTTGGGGACTTTAAACCTAAACCTTATCACTATTTGCAGGCAAGAACGCCCGCAAAGCATATTAACGTTTAAATTTTCAAAAATGGTATACGTACCCCGGTCTAATTGACATAAAAATGATAATTCTTAGCAGTTTAATTTTTAATAAATTAATTCTCAGTGGGTTACGTTTTTGCACATTTTATCAGCGCCAACTTTACAGGCGGTTATGGGTTACTACCGGGTAATTTCGACAAAAGGCGCGGGTCAAGCATGTATAAACCGGCTAATAATGGCCTATATTAGCCAACCAAAATATATAAACCCGCCGCCACGACCATAAATGCAATTTTTTAAGATAAGATGTGCTATTTTATATGCTATTTATTCATTGTATATTGGTACATGTTTCTGTTGTTTTACATGCCAGTTATAACACCATGAAAATAAAAATATTCGTCGCTTTTGCGGGCTTGCTGTGTCTCGCCTTATCCTCATTTGCGTCTCCGGGCAAACAAAAGGGCGATGACGACGAGATCATCTATCATATTTTTGAGCGCAGCTTTTTCGACAGCAATGGCGATAATCATGGCGACCTGAACGGCATCCGCCAAAAGCTGGATTATTTACAGGAGTTGGGGGTAACATCCATTTTATGCACACCGCTTTATGAATCCATTTATTATCACAATTACTTCGCTATCGATTTTAAAAAGATCGACCCCAGGTATGGCACACTTCAGGATTATTTGGCTTTGATAAAAGAACTGCACAAACGGGGCATGAAGTTTTATATGGATATGGAAACCCAGTATGTTACCGAAGATTCTGAATGGTGGAAGGAGGCCTTTGGTAACCCGAAATCGCCATATTCCGATTATATTTTGTGGGATGACAAAGAGAATAAAAAGCCATCGACTATAGTATACAACCTCACCGAACTAAAGGGCTATGATGGGGTAACTCATAAAATTACCACGGCCAATTTAAATAGCCAAAAATCAAAGGAATACAATTACCAGCTTTTTAGCTACTGGATGGACCCGAATAAGGATGGCAGGTTTGACGACGGCGTTGATGGTTTCCGTTTAGATCATATGATGGATAACCTGGATAACAAAGGAACATTGCCCCATTTGTTCGATACCTTCTGGAACCCGCTGTTAACCAAACTGCGGGCTATTAATCCTCAAATAAAAATTGTGGCCGAGCAGGCCAACTGGTTTGGTTTAGGATTGGATTACCTGCAAAAAGGAGGGGTCGACCGCGTGTTTGGCTTACGGCTGGCTTTTGCCATCCGCCTGTTCAGGAAAGATTTATTGATGGCCAACGTCGATTCGACCCTGGCCATGCTGCCGCCAGGCAAAGAACAGGTGGTTTTTGTTGAGAACCATGACGTACCGCGCTTTGCATCCGAAGTAAAAGGCAACCTGGCCAAGCTAAAAGTGGGCTGCGCCCTTAACCTGCTGATGGGCGGCGTGCCAGCCATTTATTACGGGCAGGAGTTGGGCATGACCGGCAGCAGCGCCAAATTTGGCGCTACCGATGCCAACGAAATTCCCGAACGGCAAGCCTTTGAATGGTATGCATCAGGCCAGGGCAAGGGAATGGCCTATTGGTATAAACAAACCGGCCCTTATAAAGACCAGTTTAACGATGATAAACCTAACGATGGCATATCGTTGGAAGAAGAACGGAAAGATCCCAACTCATTGTTTAATTACTACAAAGCGATGATCAGCCTGCGTAAATCAAACATGGCAATTACCAAAGGCAGCTATAAAACATTGATTAATAATAACGACCAGGTTTTTTCGTTCATCAGGCAGTTTGGAGATAAGGCGGTAATTGTGGTAGTTAATTTATCTGATAAAGAGCAGGCCGCAACCGTAGACGCGCCTTATGCCGAAGGTAAAAAGACAGGGGAATTTATAGGGAAAGATATTGCCAAAGCTATTGATGGAAAGATGCCTGTAACCCTCCCGGCATATGGTATTTCGGCCTGGACAGTGGAGTAGTGTTCAAATCCCCAAAAACGCTAAGTCGTTCATAGTCAATGTAAATGGTGTTCCGTCGCTCAAAAATGAAAATCGCTAAAGTGCTGACTGTCAGCACAAATAGTGTTCCAGGGCGCTCCGCATGTTCCAGTGTTCCGGTGGAACGCTAATAACGTTGTTTTTAAAAACGATTGCCCTTACAGGAGATATGAAAACCAGGATTGTTAAATTTTTGTAACTTCGCCAACTTTTAATCCAATAAACTGACCATCAATGTTAACCATCAATAACTTCGCGGAATTTGAAGCGCAAATAGGGAACGAGCTTGGCGTTTCGTCATGGTACAAAATTACCCAGGAACAAATCAACAAATTTGCCGATGCTACATTAGACCACCAATGGATCCACACCGATCCGGAAAGGGCCAAAACCGAAAGCCAGTTTGGTACAACTATAGCCCATGGCTACCTTACCTTATCGCTTGTGCCTTATTTATGGAAGGAAATTGTGAAGGTTGAAAACCTGAAGATGGAGATTAACTACGGCATTGAAAACTTCCGCTTTGGGCAGGCCGTACTGGTTGATTCGGAAGTGCGGTTAAAAGTAAAGCTTGGCGGCCTGTTAAACCTGCGCGGCCCCATTAAAGCCACCATGATAACCACGCTGGAAATTAAAGATCAAAAGAAACCGGCCTTTACCGGCGAGATAGTTTTTGTTTACCACTTTAACGCATAAATTAAGTTGATTTGTGTGGCAGCGTTTAAGTCATCCAAATAAATAGATTACCACCCTGCTTGGTAAAATCTGGCGAACTTCTGAACGGAAAATGACATTCAAAAATAAAAAGTGTCATGGGTAGGAACGAAGCATCTATTCGCGAACTTTTCTATCGATCATGCATTGCTGATACATCCTTCGTGTCTCACCCTGTCACCTCTAACGGCAAAGCCTAGCTATCAGGGCCGCATACTGTGGATAGCCCTGGCATAGCGCGTCCTTTTCGCCCATTTCAAATTCGCTAAAATCAAATCCCGGTGCAACGGCGCAACTTGCCAGGCAAAACCCATGTTTGGATGGGATTTCGGCCGCGAACCATAAACCGGCCGGGATCACTACAGATAGGTTGCCGGTTTCAAGGTCAGAAAGTTCGATGCTTTGGAGTAGCCCCGCGTTGTCAGGTACATGGATCTGTAATGGCGATCCCTTATGAAAATACCAGATCTCGTCGGACTTTAGCCTGTGGAAACCCGAATAATCATTTCCCTCCAACAGGTAATAAATAGACGTGATGGCCTGTTTTAACTTGGAGTTGTTTGTAGCAGTTACACCAATTTTCGAACGAAAAACTTCTTTATAAAAACCGCCCTCGGGATGGGGTTGCAGGTTTAGTTTATTGATCCAGTATGCGGCGTTATTTTCCATAGTACTACCTATTGTTTTGGCACTAAATATCAGAAAAAACCGCCATATCTTCCAGTGTTCCAAAACCGCCATGCATCACCAGCAATACCCGCTTACCGCTGGTGCCTGCCACTTCGTAGCATATCCGGGCGTCGCCAATAGCAAGGTATTGGCCTGATTGATGATCAAATGCTTTCATGTATTTTTTAACAACAGTTTTTAAGGATGGTTTGTAATGATAAACGTGAAGCCTTGATAACTTCTTACCGGTGTTCAATTTGACGGGTAATGGTATCGTCTTTAATTTTATCATCATCGGCCAGTAAAAAAGCTTTGCTGATAATAACCGAAAGGCCATTATCGCCCTCGAAGGGTAAAAATACATTTTCGGTTATGTTTTTTTGAGTACGGTCCGGCACTATACACAGGTACTGATCATTAGGTTCCATCAAAATATTGGTACTGCCCAGGTGTATTTTATACGTTCTTTTCTTCCCGGTAACCACCAGGAATTTGTCTTTAATTTCGGCTACTTTAGCTATTTTTAAGCGTGGTAACAGGCGCGTTAAAATCTCCTTCCGGTTTTTGGCCACCTCGGTCAAATCGCCAAAGGAGTAAGCCTGCCAATAATCTCGATAGGCGGGTAAACCGCCATTATCGCGCCAGTTAGGGTCATTGCCTACGCTGGCGACACCAACAAACAGGTCGACATCGCGCATCACCTCAGAAAATATCACAACAGGAATGTCAATTAAAACAACAGGTTCGCTTGTTTGGGTTGATGTAAATCTTACCTGGTCTGTGGCTACGTAATTAAAAATTCCCATGCCACTCACCGCATTTTCGCCATCAACAGCGTTGGTCCAATATTCGGCTACAAGGTTAAAAGCAGGTAATTTGATACTTGCGGTTCCATTGGCACCATTATCAAACTGGCCTTGTATGGTATATTGCCAGCCGCGCACGCTTGCCAGCGAGCTAAATTGATGTTGCTTAAGTAAATGGCCTGCCATGCGGTTGCTGTAGGTGCGCGTATTAATTTCGGCATCGGTAAGCAGGTAAATTTCCCTAAAAGCTTGTTTAATTGGCTGCTGAATTTGTTTCTCCATCAAAAAAGCCCGCCACGCCCTCACGTTATTAACGGTTGATGTTGCAGGGTGCCATAGCATCACGCTTTTTACATCTGCCACATCCAGTACTTGTTGCTGCTGGTTTATCCAGTTTCCGTCAATCCAATAAGCGTCAGTCAGGCCAGCGGTGGTTTCAAACGTCCAGATCAGTTTGCGGCATAAATAGGCCACAAGGCCATGGTTAAAGTAATAGGTTTCAAAATGCGCCCATGACATTTTGCGGCCCTGTTTAAAACTTCCGTCGAGCCTGTCGCGCTGGATGCTTAAATTAGTTTCAACCTGTTTGGCTGTAAGCTTTAATTCCTTTAACTCCTCCGCGTGTTTTTCTTTAACAGCCGATGGCTCAGTTTTCTGGATGGTACCGTCGGTCTTTTGCCAGCTGATATTTACTTTACCAACCTTTTCTATTTTTAATATGGCCTTAAATCCGCCTATGTCAAACGTTCGCTGGTCATTGGCCAATTCAAAATCATCAACGGCCAGGTCTTCTATATCGCCCACCGGGATGCCCCTTTCTTCGGCGGCTTGCTGCAGGTATTTTTCAATTAGGCTTAAAGTGCTGTTCAGTTTTATGCGGATCTTAAGCCGCGATAGGTGCCCTATTCCCTCCAGTCCCTCTGTTTTATACAAGGCAAACAAACACGCGTTGCCAATGGATGTAGATGTTTGCCCGTGGCCCGGAATTTTACGGTAGGCCCTGTTGGCCAGCAGCGCTATGCGGTTAATTAGCTGGGTGTCATTTAAACGGGCGCAAATCCATACCAGGCCCTTAAAGCATTCGGTGGCAGGCGCCGATATCCATTCATACGTGATATAGTTATAGGGCTGCACGCGTATTTCCCGCTCTTTAAGATTGATTAAATGATCCAGCCAGGGCATAAATGTTTGTTTAAACTTATCCAAACCAAGCTGGTCAATAATGGCTTTGCCCTCATCAATATATTTTTTGGATGGTTTGGCACCACCAGCTCTTTTACCCATTGCAAAAAGCTGGTACCACAGCGCTTTTTCATTGGTGGGTAATAAAGCGACAGCCCTGTTTACTATGGCTGGAAAATCATCGTCGCCAGGGAAAAGAACCGGCTGTGCCGTTTCGCTGTTTTCGGGCGGGGATAATATTAGGTTAATTTGTTCTTTAAGCTTTGAGGCTTCTATCTCTGTACAAAAGTCTTTTTCTTTATCCAGTTTGCGAAGCAATACCATGAGCACTGTATGTAGTTTTTTGGGTAAAGGCCCTCCCTCGAATTTTTTTTGAAGCTGGTTTAATATGCTCTTTAACGGAACTTTTACGAAGCCATTCTTTTTGCTGTATAAGATAGCGGTGTTGATCATGAGCTCAAAGTCATCATCGTCCATATCAATCCTGGTTTTAAACAAGTGGCCTAAAAACGCGCGGCAGATATCTAACTTTTGATACTTGCTATCGCCCATCGAGTAGCTGGAGTGGTTGTTGTAAAAGCTATGTATCTTTTTAACCATGTAAATGATAAAAGAAACTTTTTGCTTGCCGGTAAGTTGCAGAACGTTATTGTTAAAAGTTGCCGATTCTGTTGCTTTAAAACTCCACCACCATTTGCTTTCGCCAAATTCATCCCAGGTGGCATCAATAAGGTGGTCAAAAAGCTTCCGGTCGGGTTTATCTTCCACCGGCGCGGGGTTTGCCGAAGGCTTATCTTTAGCCAAAAGCTGTTTCAGGAAATCGGCTATGCCCATGATCAGCCTCCTACAAGTGGTGTTAGTTTTACAAAGCTAACCGTACTGTCTTTAGTAACTATCACCTCCTCATCCAGCAATTCGGCCTGTTTGTTATCAATCAGTACAAAAAAGCCGTTTTTTTGAAAAGCATCAAGCGCGGTATAAAGCTGTTTCTCGGCATCTACTTTTTTTGCCGGTTTTACCTTGAACCCGTTTAAAGCAATTTCGGCATCATTAGGCTGAACCAGGCCTTTAAAAACCAGGGGCATGCGTTTATTGTAATCTTCAACCTCGGCATAAACCCGGGCCTCAATAATATCTTTAACGGTTAACCGCTCTGCAGATACGGCTATGCTTATCTCGTTCAGGATCTTTCCGCCAAAAGTTTCGTCGGTTATTTTAAGGCTTATGGTGCTCATTTCGGGTTGTTTTTTAAACAATTGAATTTATGCGTTTCGATTTGGAATCCAATGATATATTTTAATTATTTGATGAATTAAGTAGAAGCTAAAAGCAGAATGTGCAAAGCCTAAAGGCGCACTTTAAAATATCCGCTGCTGTATCACCCCCATAAAGGCATCTTTAAATTTCTCGCTGATGGGGATTTGTTTGCCGGCTATGTAAATGTGGTTGTCCATTATTTTGTTAAGCTGGCGGGTGTTTACAATATAGGAGTTGTGCACGCGTACAAATGGCGGCGAAAGCTGCTCGTCGATATCTTTTATGCGGCGGTATATAAGCAGCTGTTCGGTACTGGTTACCAGGCGCACGTACTCCTTTTGCCCTTCAAAATATTGAATATCATCCAGTAAAATCTTGCGCAGTTCCTTGCCCGATTTTACAAAAAAGTATTCGTTGCCTACTGCCGGCATCATTTTTTCGTTGGTTTGTGTTTTTGTAAAATAAGCTTCAATTTTTAATTGGGCGGCCAAAAAACGTTCAAGCGTTATGGGCTTCAATAAATAGTCGATGGTTTGGAAGGTATAACTTTCGGCAGCGTACTGCGAGTAGGCGGTGGTAAAAACAATTTTGGTATCTTTTGATAGCAGGCCGGCCAGCTCCATACCGGTAAGTTGAGGCATGTTGATATCCAGGAAAATAAAATCGGCCTTTTGTTCCTTTAAAAAGGCCATGGCTTCCAGTGCATCGTAGCATTTGGCCAGCAGCGCCCATTTGGTATACTGGCCAACCATCATTTCCAGCAGCTTAACCGCGTTTGGTTCATCGTCGATAATTATGCAGCTTAAATTCATGCTAATGGAATTTTTAAAAAGGCTGTAAACATTTCTTCGCTATCGCTAATGGTCAGCTCAAACTTATCGCCATAAAGCAGCGCAAGCCGTTTACGCAAATTTTGGATCCCGAAGCCGCCTGCGGCATCCGCTGATTTTTGATTAAAAATACGGTTTTTGGTTTCAAACGTCAGGTAACGGTTCTGTTGCACCAGCGCCAGTTCAATTTTATTGTCGATACTGGCTTTATCAATGCCGTGCTTAAAAATATTCTCAACAAAGGTCATGAGTAGCATAGGCGGTATTTGCAGGTGCGGGCTGCAATCCTGTATAAAATTGATGTCTATTTCGTGCCTGATCCTGATTTTTTCCAGCGCGATGTAATTCTCCAAAAACTGGATCTCGGTATTGACGGATACTTCGTCTTTTGGGCTTTCATCCACAAAATAGCGCATAATGTTGGATAGCTGCTCTACCAGTTTGGCGGTGCGTGGCGAATCGACATAAGCCTCGTAATAAATATTATTGAGGGTATTGAACAGGAAATGCGGCTGCACCTGCGATTTAAGCAGGTTTAACTCGGCCTGGCTTTTTTGCACCAGTATTTTTTCTGATTGTTGCTTAATTTCGAAATAAGCCAGCGCTATCCTGAAAATAAAGCTGAGCAGATAGGTCATGAACCCGGCCACCACAAAATTAAGTATCATGCTAAAAGTCATTTTTTCGGGGCGGCTGGCAAAAAACGTATTGTACGAGTACATGATTAAATAGCCACGCGCCACGCCGCCGATAACCAGTAACAGCACCACATAAATTACATACTGTACCCGGCGGCCTTTTTCATAAAAACGGGGGTACAAAAATTTAATGTTGCCGTAAATAACCAGCAGGTAAAAAGCCATGCTGATGATAGTAAAAACGCTGGCATGTTTAAAGCCATCAACCGGCAGTATCGAAAAAAAGATGATAAAAAACACCGCTATCCATATCACCCATTGCAGGCGTGTAAGCGTGGGCATGTTTTTAATGAAATTCATTTTTAAATGTACAAAGCTTTTTGCTTCGGGCAGATGGTTTTCAACCAAAAGGGCCGATTATTCAACCGTTATAAGCTTGGCCGGTATTACTGCCATTGAGATTATTGGCACAAGCATTAAAAATAATGCGGCAAGGGTTGAAATCATTTCCCCTTGTTGTTAATAAAACCAAGCTTTATTCATTCAATTTTTCAACCACACCTTTAAAGCTTTTACAATGAAAAAATTACTGATTGCCGCCCTGGTGGCGGTTATTTCCCAGCTCGGTTTTGCCAGGCTTGCCCAGGCGCAGCTTACATCAACACCAAGCGGTGGTAATAAAAAAGCGTCTGTTACCGAAATGATAGGCATTACCGATGTAACCATTAACTACAGCCGCCCACATGTGAACAAGCGAGACGGACATATTTGGGGCGAACTTGTTTACAACGGTTATGCCGACCTGGGTTTTGGCACATCAAAAGCGGCGCCATGGCGGGCCGGGGCCAACGAAAATACCACCATCGAATTTTCTACCGATGTAAAAGTTGAAGGCCAGCCCTTGGCCGCCGGTAAGTATGGCTTTTTTATTGCCTACGGCGCTGACGAAAGCACCTTGATTTTTTCAAAAAACGCCACTTCGTGGGGCAGCTTTTTTTATAACCCTGCCGAGGATGCCTTGCGCGTAAAAGTGAAACCAGTGCCTGCAGCCAATAGTGAAGAATGGCTTAAATATGAATTTACCGGCCAAACCGCTACCAGTGCCGTAGTACAATTGCAATGGGAAAAAATGATTATTCCGTTTAAAATTGATGTAGACCTGCCTGCTACTCAACTTGCCATATTCAGGAAAGAGCTACGCACCGATAAGGGATTTAGCTGGCAAAGCTGGGAACAGGCAGCTGCATTTTGCGCTCAAAACAAAACCAACCTGGAAGAAGGCCTGCTATGGGCCGATACCGCAACCAGCGTAAACTTTGGCGGTAACCAGGTTTTCCAGGCCTGGAAAACAAAAGCCAGCATTCTTGAAGCTTTAGGCCGTGGCGCCGAGGCCACAGCTACCGTTAAAAAAGCATTGCCCTACGCCAATATGAACGAGCTTTACTTTTATGGTAAAAGCCTGATAGCCGAGAAAAAAGGCGAAGAGGCCCTGGAAGTATTTAAGCTGGATTACCAAAAACACCCCGACGATTTTTTAACCAATACCGGCATGGCCCGCGGATACATGGCCGTTGGCGATAACAAAAAGGCCCTGCCCTATGCCCTTAAAGCCCAAAAACAGGTAGTTGGCAAAATAAATAAAGATACTATTGATAAAATGGTAGCAACTTTGCAGGCGGCGAAGTAGGTTGTCAGAATCAGAATTTTCAGGATTTGAGAATTGGCAGAATGTATTGTAAATGGTATTCCTGAATTTGCGGAAATGTTTTTACTCAGCCGATTCCTAAATCTGAACAGGTAAAGTCCCCTTATATAAAATGCGAAAGCCCGGATGATATTGCCGGGTTTTCTGGCTTATAATTTTGTCTGTGGTCAGCCTGTTATCACCGCACCACTTTCGGTTGACTTACGGAAGCCCATGTGTTATATTGAGTTTGCAATTAAACTACAACTTTGGCTGGTGCGGTGATAACACCGACCAGAAGCTAAAACGCCATGCTAAGTAATAA
The DNA here is from genome assembly GCF_056404995.1 of Mucilaginibacter sp. P2_A5. Lineage (NCBI taxonomy): Bacteria > Pseudomonadati > Bacteroidota > Sphingobacteriia > Sphingobacteriales > Sphingobacteriaceae > Mucilaginibacter > Mucilaginibacter sp. P2_A5. The sequence goes on along the minus strand of NZ_JBFUCY010000002.1, from coordinate 98,558 downwards.
ATATGCAAATCCCGGATTTTCGTTTCATCCGGGATTTTGTATTTTTAAACGGAGTAAAAGAGTAATACAAGAGCATTGCGGTTAACAACAAGCATTGTTGATTGTCCTAAAGGCATGGCGTATACTTAGCATATGGGCGCACAAGCCAGGAGGCTTGCGGCAGCGGGGCAGCCGGGGGAAAAAATCGCTTGCGGTAGCATGGTGCTTTGGCTGGTGCGGTGATAACACCGACCAGAAGCTAAATAGTTGATATCTGCCAGCGTTTTCAGGTTTCCATCCATGGCATAGCCAATGTTCACCTGGGCTCCATATTTGTCTTTTACCTTGCGCCATTTAAAGAGATTTCTGATTATCCTCATAATTTATCTGTTCTTGACTTCGTAATTGATCATTTGAAAATGAATTGTGATTGACCGATTATATATAAAATTACATTTTTTTTGTTTTTTTTCAGCCTGTCATCGATGTTATCCTGTGCTTCCGATGTGATTCAGCGTGTGATCGGATGTCATCACCGCACCACTTTCGGTTGGCTCACGTAAGCCCCTGTATTATATTGAGTTTGCAACTGAAGCATATTTAAACTACAAACTTTGGCGGGCGCCGTGATAATGCCAGCCAGAAGCTTACATTACCCTTTATGGATGTTTCATTATCAGTTCATGGAAGTTGAGCCATTTGCGCCAGGCCCATTGTATTTGTTGCGCTTTTTTGGTAGCGCTGTCTTCCACGTTCTCAAACAACTGTACAAAAACCACGTCGTTGGCCAATTCTTTTATTATAAAGGCGCCCTTAAAGCTCAACAATCTTTCTTTTGGCACCAAATGATAAAACTCTTCCCCAAACCACATTTTCCAGCACGCCAACAATTCGGTACTGCTTATCATGTCGCTTCTGCCGGGGTTACCTGATGTATCAAATACTTTTTTCCCAAAATCGTCTCTTGTATAAGGCAGGCCTTTTGAAAGAGATAGCGGTATCCTGTTTACTAAATAATGAGTTTCAGATACTTCAGATTGTTGTGTTTCGTATTTATGATCATAAAGGTAAGCGCATGAAAAACCCTTTCTTGCAATTATATTCTCTACTTCGTCATTTGAAGGGTTAAAAACATCCTTGTGCTGAGCAATAGAAAAATGTTGGTACGGCTTTTTCACGGCTTGTACATGGGTTGTCATAAATGAATTTTCATCAAATGAAATAAAAAAAAACGTTTCACTTGAGCTGAGGCCTTCAATTACTTTTTTGTGTGTTTTTTCGTCCCAATCCGTCACATTTTGTTTACAGGCAAACCTTTCCGGCCTATAGTGTAAGTATTTATTTATCATCCTGATATGAAATTTCCCGTCCAGCGAAAACTCCTTAAAATTCAGGGACAATTCTATGAGCATTTTATTTTTGTCTGTTTGACTATGGCGCCTAAATTGAATAGGGTGCTTGTATAACATTAACCACCTATATACCAAGTCTTCCTTTAGTTTATACCAATATGCTTTCAAATTATTCATTAGTGAAAAATCCTTAAAATTCAGCAATAATCCTACTGTCATTTTATTTTAATGATTAGGGTATTTTTTTAGCCTGATAACACCAACCAGAAACTAAAAAATGGTATTCCTGAGTTTATGGGCATGTTTTTATCCTGCTAATTCTCAAATTCTGATTCAGATAAATGAGTATCGCCTCCTTATATAAAAACGCGAAGCCCGGATGAAAACTAACATCCAGGCTTTGGCATGATGTGGGTATAGGTTAGGAACAAGTTTTGAGCGTTGAGTTCTAAGTCGAATTATATTTTTTTTGACTTAGGACCCAAGACTTTTTGGCTAAAGACATATCTGTTAACATGCTATTAATAATAATATACATTCTCCTGCGCATGAGCGGTCAGCTTTTTTGAATCGGTAGCTGCCGAGAGGCCCTGCACCCATATGGTGTTGAGCGTTTTGTTTTTGATTTGTACATCGGTTAGGGTATACAACACCGTAGCTGTACCGGCCTTATGGATTTCGAAGGTGTAGGTATTGCCGCCGGTAACGGTAACAAAAGGGCTGTATTGTTTGTAGCTTTTTGCCGAAGCCAGGGTAGCGCCCGCTTTAACGACCAGGTCAAGCGCCTGGTTATCGGGGCTCAGGTTAACAAAGCGTACGCCAGCCTTACCTTCGGCAGGCATACCTACCGAATCGGGAATGACAAGGATGCCGGGTGTGCTTACCACGTTGGCCAGAAATACCGAGTAAAGTTTATCGGCCTTGAAAGTCGCGGTATCGCTGATAATTTTTTGATTGCTGGCCCCTACGTAAAATGTAATGGTGCGCTTGCCGGTGTAGGCGTTAATATAATCGAGGCTCTCGCCGCTCTTGATGAAAAAATTATTGGCCCGGTTTTGGTCAAGAAAAAAATCAACCGGTTGGGCATCGGGCGAAGCGTTGATTGCCGAAACCAAAGCTACTTTAGGCGCGATGTATTGGTGGTTATCGTCGTCTTTAAGACAAGATGTTAAAGAAACCGCAAGCAAACATATCATCCCGATCATGCCTGCCCTTTGTGTAAAAATTTGCTTCATAGTAATGGTTAGTAAATATATATAAAACCATTACGGATGTTTTTTTGCAAACGCTACAACAGGGTGTACATTTGAAATGTAAGATTGAGGTAAAAGCGAAAAGTACGCCCTCCCTTTAACCTTTCGCCTTTAACCTTTCACCTCAACCTTTTTCCTATTTCTTCACCCATCCATCCTTCAAGGTTACTGTTCTGTTAAAGATCAGCTTATCGTTGGTTGAATATTTATCCAGCGTAAAATATCCTTTGCGCATGAACTGTACCGGAGTGCCGGGGATGGCATTGGCCAGGTCGGGTTCGATGTAGGCGGTTGGGATAATATGCAGGCTGTTTGGGTTGATGTAATCCTTAAAGTCGCCCTCTTCGCTTTGTGGGTCTTCTACCTGGAAAAGGCGGTCGTACAGCCTTACTTCGGCGGTTTTGGCGTGTGGTATGCTCACCCAGTGGATAGTGCCCTTTACGTTGATGCCACTGGTATCGTTACCCGATTTCGATTCGGGCAGGTAGCTGCAATGAATTTCGGTTACGTTGCCATCGGCATCCTTCACAAAGTCGTCGCAACGGATGATGTAGGCGTTTTTAAGCCTCACCATAAGCCCAACACCCAGGCGGAAGAATTTTTTAGGCGGCACTTCCATAAAGTCCTCACGCTCTATCCAAAGTTCGCGGCTAAACGGAAACTCGCGGCTGCCGTCGCCATCTTCGGCTTCGGGATTGTTTTCGCCGTGCATGGTCTCCACCTCACCTTCGGGATAGTTGGTTAGGATGCATTTTATAGGGTCGAGCACGGCCATGCGGCGCCATGCGGTTTTGTTAAGGTCTTCGCGGATACAAAATTCCAACAGGCCAACATCTATCATGTTCTCGCGTTTGGCTACACCAATACGTTCGCAAAACTCGCGGATGCTGGCAGGTGTGTATCCCCTGCGGCGCAAGCCGCTGATAGTAGGCATGCGCGGGTCGTCCCAGCCGTCAACATGATTTTCAACCACCAGTTGCAGCAGCTTGCGCTTGCTCATAACGGTATAGTTGAGGTTAAGGCGGGCAAATTCGTATTGTTTAGACGGGAAGATCCCCAATTGCTCAATAAACCAATCGTACAGCGCGCGGTGTGGTATAAACTCCAGGGTGCAGATAGAATGCGTAATCTTTTCAATCGCATCTGATTGGCCGTGGGCAAAATCATACATCGGATATATACACCAGGCATCGCCGGTACGATGATGGTGGGCATGTTTAATGCGGTACATCAATGGGTCGCGCAGGTGCATGTTGGGTGCAGCCAGGTCAACCTTGGCACGCAGTACTTTAGCGCCATCGGGGTATTTGCCGGCTTTCATATCGGCAAACAACTCTAAATTTTCCTCAACAGAGCGGCTGCGGTACTGGTTGGGTACGCCGGGCTCGGTAGGGGTGCCTTTTTGTATGGCAATTTCTTCGGCGGTGCTATCGTCAACATAAGCCAGGTTGGCTTTAATAAGCGTTACCGCAAACTCATATAGCTGGTCGAAATAATCGGAAGCGTACAGTTCTTCCGCCCATTCAAAGCCGAGCCATTTAACATCTTCTTTAATACTGTCCACGTATTCCACATCCTCTTTAACGGGGTTGGTATCATCAAAACGCAGGTTGGTTTTGCCGTTGTATTTTTGGGCCAATCCAAAGTTTAGGCAAATAGATTTGGCGTGGCCAATATGCAGGTAACCATTGGGCTCGGGCGGGAAACGGGTTAGTACGCGACCGCCGTGCTTGCCGCTGGCTATATCTTCTTCAACAATTTCTTCTATAAAGTTCAGTGATCTTTCTTCGCTCATGAGGGCAAAAATAATAAAAAAAAGCCCCCTCCGTCCCCTAAAGGGGGAACTTAAATAAAATACGAATGGAAGGAAATATCGAATAATGAATTTAGAATATCCAATGCCGTTTTTTTCCTTATTTATTCGACATTGAATATTCAGTGTTCGATATTAAATCAGCCCCAGATTAGAACAGCCCATTGTTTTTAGCAGAAAAATATTAAATTTGGAAAACCACTAACATCAAACCGACACAAAACATGAACATGCAGGGCAACTACATGACCTTTCAGGATATGACTCCCGAAGAAATGGCCTTTTTACAGCAAGCTACCGCCAATCTTACAGAAAGTCAGGTAAAATATTTTTATATGGTTTACTCCAGTAAAAGAAAGAATGCACAGGAAATACTCATATTTACGCTGCTTGGTTTTATAGTGGTTGCAGGAGTACAGCGTTTTGCTTTGGGACAAATAGGAATGGGTTTGCTTTACCTTTTTACCGGTGGATTTTGCCTGATAGGAACAATTGTAGACCTGGTGAACAATAAATCGCTTGTATTAAAGTATAATAAAGAAATGGCTTATGATAGCCACCGGATGGCGTTGATGACGCTGTAACCCTTTCTATACTAAATACTGTTGCCAGTATTTTTCAATTGATGTTACTCCTTGAAAAATTCAGCCCTCAAAGTATTGTTATCGTGACTTTTCGTATCCTGCTTGAAGCTTTATCCGCGATATAAATGTACTTGCCCGAAGCATCCACAGCTATAGCGTATGGATCAAAAAAGGTAGCAAAATCACCGCTTCCGTCAACTTCGAAATTTGGCGATGACCTGGAGTTGCGCGTAAGTGTTGATACAACACCCTCTTTGGTAATAATTCGGATTCGCCAGCTGCCGGCGTCGATAACGTAAACATTACCAGCAGCATCTACCGCAACTCCCTCAGGCCCATCAAAAGACGCATTTTTTGCATTGCCATTATCTGAGCCTTCTGTACCATTACCTGCAAATGTACTTACTAAACCTTGAGGAGTAATTTTCCGTACTACGTTATTGATGGCATCACCTACGTACACATTCCCTGTACGGTCGGTCGCAAGGCCATTGATTCCATTAAATGACGCGCTTATGCCCAATCCATCTTTATACCCTGGTGAGTCACCACCTGCAAATGCTGCTGCTTTTTTATCGGGCGTTATTTTTAGAATCAAGGTTGGCGGAGATCCGGGTACCGCTTCGGCCGGTGCAGAAAAATAAACATTTCCCTTAATATCGACCGTTACACCAACAGGCGAATATACTCCTGTGTATATTGTAGATACGGTTGCATCAGGCGTTATTTTCCTTATACTTTTGTTAAATGAATCTGCAACATAAATGTTTCCGTAGGTATCAGCAGCAATATTTTGGGGCGAAAAAAATGCGGCGGCGGCTCCTTTGCCATCGCGGAAAGATCGGGAGCCACCAGCAAATGTGCTGAGCAATCCATCGACATTTATTACCTTTATATTGTCTTGCTCTGTGTTGCTTACAAAAACATTTCCTAAACTATCGATAGCGATACCGCGAGGAGCCTTCAAAAAAGCGGTAGGATTACCCATTGCATCTACACCTGCTATAGTAGTTACAAATGCTTGCCTGGATAATAAGTAACTAAACATTGGCCCTTTCACCGTTACTCCGTTAACTACTATCTTTACCAATCCTGAACCTGCAGATCGGGGTACGGCAAACAAAATCTCGTTATCAGTGACGCTTAGCACATCTGCATATTTTTCGTTAACGTATACTTTTACAGCACGGATGTCAGTCCCAAAGTTAACTCCGACAATTTTTATTCCAGAATTATAGGCCCCGCTATATTCACTCAGCTTTGTTATAACAGGCACACCGCGTATGGTAAACGATGGCCCGATGGCGGTAACACCATTTACAATGACAGTAAGGTTACCAGTGGTTGCACCTACCGGCACGGTTACCGTTAAGCTGGTTGATATTGCAGTGCTCACAATACTTGCTTTACCATTAAAATAAACGTGGTTATTTCCTGGTATTGCACTAAACCCCGTGCCAGTAATAACTACCGATGCCCCGACTGACCCTTCGTTGATACTTAAAGTAGCTATAGTTAAAATCGCTTTAGGCAATATATATTTAAATATCGGGCCGGTTGCTGTAAATCCATTAACAATTACTGAAATCGGCCCCGTGCCGGCATCTTGAGGAACTTTTGCAACAAGCTTGGTTGCTGTGGCACTTATTATTTCGGCCGGGTGATTATTGAACTTAACTATATTATCGGCTATCTTGTTTTGGAAGTTTTCGCCTGTGATGGTTATTGGAGTATTATAAGTGCCCGAATCGATATTAACGGCTTTTATTACCGGGTTGGTAATTTGGGGGATATCTGGATCCGAAGTCTTTTTGGAGCATGATGTAATTCCGATACTTATAAAAACTCCAACCAAAAGATAAATAGCGGTTATATTAGAAAAGCACTTTGTCATTAATTATAGTTATAGCGGGATATTTTTCTAAAATAGATAAATAAATTCATATCGCCCCAAAATAGGTGTTAGCAATCTAACTTTTGAAAATAGACCCTTTAACCAAGATTATTTTAATAAATTAGCATATCAATTTATATGAAACTATCCGCTCTAACCACCTATCTTGAAAGCCTTGCGCCGCTGGTTTACCAGGAAGATTATGACAACGCTGGCCTTATTGTAGGCAACCCCGATCAGGAAATATCCCAGGCGCTGCTTTCATTAGATTGCACCGAAGCCGTTGTTGATGAAGCCATTGCCACCGGCTGCCAGGTAATTATATCCCATCATCCCATAGTTTTCAGGGGGCTAAAAAAATTCAACAGCAAAACTTATGTGGAGCGCGTGGTAGAAAAAGCTATTCGCAAGGGCATAGCCCTGTACGCCATTCATACCAACCTTGATAATGTGATGCATGGGGTTAACAGTCGTATCTGCGATACTCTTGGCCTTAAAAACTGCCGGATACTGTTGCCCAAGCATAACCTGATCAAGAAGCTGGTTACTTTTGTACCCCACAGCCATGCCGATGCCGTGCGCGAGGCTTTGTTTGCAGCCGGGGCCGGTAATATTGGCAACTATAGTGAGGTAAGCTTTAATGCCGAAGGGACCGGAACATTTAAAGGGAACGAACTAACCGTACCTCATGTAGGCGAACCGGGCAAGCGTCACCGCGAAAGCGAAGTTTGTATTCAAACCGTTTATCCCGCCAACCTGGAAAGTAAAATAATAATGGCGCTGATATTGGCCCACCCGTACGAAGAAGTTGCTTATGACCTGTATAGCTTAACCAATCAAAACCAGCAGGTGGGATCGGGCATGATTGGCGAATTGGAAGTGCCGGTTAACCAGGAATCGTTCCTGTTTCATGTAAAAGATAAAATGCGCACGCATGTGATAAGACATACCGCTTTTACTCATAAACCTATCAAAAAAGTGGCTGTTTGCGGAGGCTCGGGGGGCTTTTTGCTGAAGCATGCCATAGCCGCCGGGGCCGACATTTTCATCACCTCCGACTACAAGTATCACGAGTTTTTTGACGCCGAAGGAAAGATAGTGATTGCCGATATCGGACACTTTGAGAGTGAACAATTTACGGTGCAATTATTGTATGAAATAATTAGAAAAAAATTCCCTATCTTTGCCGTCCGTTTAACAGAAGTAAATACAAACCCCGTCAAATATTTTATTTAATGGAACAAACCGTAGAACAGAAGCTTAAAGCTTTATACGAACTCCAAACCATCCACACCAAAATTGACAGAATACGCCAGGTACGTGGCGAACTGCCAATGGAAGTTGCCGATCTGGAAGATGATGTTGCAGGCCTTGAAACCCGCATACAGAAAATCAAATATGAGCTGGATGATGTAGAGGATGAGATTGTAACCCGCAAAAACCTGATCAAAGATGCTCAGGCCAATATCAAAAAATACGAAGGGCAGCTTAACGAAGTTAAGAACAACCGCGAGTATGACGCCATATCAAAAGAAATTGAGATACAGGGATTAGACATACAGGTGAGCGAAAAGAAAATAAGGGAATACGGCTTTGAGATAGCATCAAAAACCCAGGTTTATGAAAAAGCCCTTGCTGATCTTGAAGCGCGTAAAAACGACTTAGAGGCCAAAAAAGACGAATTAGGCGTTATTACTGCTGAAACAGAAAAAGAAGAAAACGATCTGGTAGCCCAGGCCGAAAAAGCTATTCCAACCATCGACGAACGTTTATTAACGGCTTATACCCGTTTGCGTCAAAATGCAAAAAATGGCTTAGCTGTAGTAACCATTCAGCGCGATTCATGCTCTGGTTGTTTTAACCAGATCCCGCCTCAACGCCAGTCTGATATCCGTCAGCGCAAAAAGATCATCGTTTGCGAGCATTGCGGCCGTATCCTGGTTGATGAGCAAATGGCTTTAGAAGCCGAAACTGTATAAGCAACCACTTATAAAATTAATATAAAAGGCATCTTCAGGATGCCTTTTTTGTTGGCGGTTTTCTCTGCTATTAAATCATCGGCTTGCTATCTTTACGGTATTAGTAAATTTCAATATGACTATCCCTCTTACCTTTCGATCTGTTCTTGCAGTAAGTTTTTTCCTAAGCTTTATGTTTGTGGTGCTGATGTGGCGAAACGCTAAGAAGAAGGAAGATTATGACCACCTTAGGGGTAAAATAACATATCTTAATCAAAAGCTTGGCAACCTTCCTTATAGAGATGTTGGCTTGTACCGTTATCTTACAATAGATAATTACCAATATCCCTTTGAAATTTATACAGATGAGCAAAGTGCCCGGGTGGATAGTTTGAAAACGGGAGATATGGTCGATGTGTATTTTTATCAAACAGGTGATACAGAAAAGATTCATTTAAATAGATTTCTGCAATTTATCGACAAGGATGATAAACCTTATTTTAAACGGGGAAACCTAATAATTGGCCTTGGCATTGCTTCTATAGCCATGCTAATAGCGCTCTGCGTAGCGTGTTATGTTTTTTATAAACGGGGAAAAATGGCTTATTGAAATTATGCGAAGATCAAGACTCCTTTATTTTACACTCATCATAGCTACCATAATTACAGGCCTGCTTTCCCGCCATTTTAAAAGCGTGCCGCTGTTTATTGGCGATATTCTTTGGGCTACAATGGTCTACTTTATCATTCGCTTCTTGTTTATTAACAGGCCTGAGAGGGTCGTAGTTATAGCCGGTTTATTGTTTTGCTTCGCGATAGAGTTTAGCCAGCTTTATAAAGCACCGTGGATTAACGATTTAAGGCACACGCTATTGGGCGGGCTTGTTTTAGGCCAGGGCTTTCTATGGAGCGATTTATTGTGTTATATTGCAGGTGTAGGGATAGGCGGTGCTTTAGACTTTTACGTGCTAAAAAAAGATCCAAAGTAGTTCAAAACATGCTCGTTTGCTTCCCTTTCATCGGTACAAACAAGCTATAATCATACTCCGGCATTTCCCGTCCATCCAAAAAACGGTTACAGGCCATTCTGAACATCTGGTGGATAGATTCGGCTACCTTTCCCTCGCCGCTCATGCGCCTGCCAAAGTCGCTGTCGTTCAGATTGCCGTCGTGGCATGAGCGGATCATGTTCAAAACCTTTTCTGCCCGGTTAGGGAAGGCCTTATGGATCCAGTCGCTAAATATTTCGGCGATACTGCCATTAAGCCTCACTATAGTAAACCCGGCTGCCAATGCTCCCCTATCGGCAGCGGCCTTAATAATATTTGGCACCTCGTTACTGTTTAAGCCCGGGATAATTGGCGCGGCCATTACCCGCACCGGGATACCCTTTTCTGACAGTTTTTGAACCACGGCCAGCCGTCCTGTAGCGGTTACCGTTCTTGGCTCCAGTTTTTGGCGCAGCTGCTCATTAAGGGAGGTGATAGATACGTTTACATGTACCAGGTTCATGGCCGCCAGTTCGGTTAAAATATCAAGGTCGCGCAGTACCAGGTTGTTTTTGGTGATGATGGCTACCGGGTTTTTATATTTCAGGAAAACCTCCAGCAACCGCCTTGTAATTTGCAAATCACGTTCAATAGGTTGGTAACAATCGGTATTGCCCGATAGCAGGATGCATACCGGCTTGTAATTTTTTTTGTTAAAATATTGCTCAAGCAGCTCAGGGGCATTACGTTTTACAATAATCTTGCGTTCAAAATCAAGGCCGGCGCTAAAGCCGTAGTATTCGTGTGTATTGCGCGCATAGCAGTAAATACAACCATGTTCGCAGCCCTGGTAAGGGTTTATCGAATACATGTGGCTTAAATCGGGGCTATTTGATTCGCTTACAATCTTTTTTGGGGTTTCTTCAAAAAGCTGTGTGGCACTATTTTCAAGCAGTGGCTCGTCAAGCCCCTCAATATGTTCGGCTACATATTTGTTTTTTAAAAATTTGTTGTGGGTATTAACCTGTGCCCCTCTGCCCTTAAAAAAATCGGGGTTATCCTCATGCGCCATAAGGCAAATTTGCTAATTAATTTAGCAAATTACAAATCTATCAGCTTGTTTTTTATGCTGTATAAAACCAACCCTACGCGGCTTTTTATCTGGAGCTTTTCAAAAAGGTGATCACGAAAACTATCAACAGTACGCACGCTGATATTCATCGTATCTGCAATTTCCTTGTAGGTAAGCTCGGTGCTTGTAAGGCGCAGGAATTCAATTTCCCGGGGGTTTAGCTGTACCTGTGCTTCCTTATCGATATTAAAATTATTTAACAGGTGCCGGGTAACAAAATCGGGATAAAAAAGCTCGCCTTCGCTTACTTTGCTCAGCGCACGTTCAAATTCATCCGGCTCGGCATCTTTCAGCAGGTAGCCTTTTACGCCGGCCCTCACCATTAATAACACCTTCTCGGCATCTTCAAACATGGATAAGATAATAATGCGAACAGACGGATGATACCTGCGAAGCCATTGCGCGGTAGATATGCCATCCATTACGGGCATATTAATATCAAGCAAAATAATATCGGGGACAAGGCCGGTAGCAATACTTTCCATTAATTCCTGACCGTGCGCGGCTTCAAAAAGCACATTATAGCCGCCAAAGCTATCAATTAGCGCCGCAATACCGCTCCTAAAAAGGCGGTGATCATCAACGAGGGCTATTTGAATGGGTTTCGTTAGCATAATTTTCTTCAACCAGGGGATCGAGCGACAGCTTAATAGTACAGCCTTTTTTGAGCGAGCTGCTTATAACAGCCTCTGCGCCAATTAAACCCGCCCTATTTTTCATGTTACGCAATCCCGATCCGCTCTTATCAGTCAGCAATTCGGGTTGGAAACCAGCGCCATCATCTTCGATGGTCAAATTAAACATTTGTGCATTATAATACAAGCCGATTTTAATGTTTGCTGCATCCGCGTGTTTCAATACATTATTTAGCGCTTCCTGGAATATCCTGAACAATACCAGTTCGCGCTGTTCGCCAAGTGTATACATTTCGCCCTCAACGGTTAGGTCCATGTTAATAAGGCCGCTTTTATTTATCCTTGCCGCTTCCAGTTCAAGCGTTTTTACCAGGCCCAATGAACTGATATGTTCAAAGCTTAAGCTTTTTGAAAGGTTGCGTAAATCGGTAATAGTTTGTGCTATAAGCTCGCGGCTGTCGGTTAACTTTATCTTTTGTTCGCCGGTAAGTTTATTGGCCAGCAGGCCCATGTTAAGCTTCACAAACGATAATACCTGTGTAATGTTATCATGCATTTCGCGGCTTACGTAGTTCAGCGTTTCTTCCTGAATCTCGATGCGGGTTTTTAGCAGCTCCTGTTTAAATGACGATTTCAACTCGGCTTTTTCCATCGCGTTTTTATTTTGTTTTTTTTGAAACATCAATAAAAAACCGACCATGAAAAAACCAAGCAACAGCAATAACGCTGTACCGGCTATAATTATAAGGATAACTTCTTCGTCTTTGAAAAGCATAAAAAGGCAGTAGTTAAAGGAGGATTGAGCAATAGTCTTTAATTTCCCGACTGCTCAATTGCAAGGATAAGAAAATAGCGGCTATTTTCATACTATATATAGCTCAAAAGTCCTACGAAAAAGACTTACGACATTTACGGGTTAGTTTTCATTTCTGGCCGTTGTAAAGATAGCTTGGTTGCTTTAGAAGAACAGAAAAAGGCATATAATAACAAAGTATAAAGCATCAAATTAGCCAGGCCAAGTATAACGCGGGTTAATACAAGAAATGAGTAATTGTTTTTGTACGCCATGAGGCTAAAACATGAATAATAAAATGTTTTTGCAAGAAAATAAAAAAGCAAACCTGTAGCGACTAAAAAAGCAGGATGCCGTAAAAGAACAATTTGCCCCTCTGCTTTGTCCAATAGTTTATAATAATAAATTCCGATTAACGAGAGAACAAATAGTGACTGAATCACCATAGCCAAGGTATTTAACTTCCAAAATCCTTGGATAAAAAGATTATCTATGATCGTTATTACTATAACAATGCATGCGTATTTATACACGGTGCTTTTATAACGTCGGTTTTTTTCGAGCGAAGTAAAAAAATAGGTGTAAATTATAAACTCAAATAGCTCCTCGAAGTTTGCCAGCCACGCGTTGGTATGATTAATTCTTGTCCAACCAAGCATGTCAGCAGATTCATACAGCACCCCAACTGATAAACAAATTAGAAAAATTCTCAAGGTTTTATCTATTTGTCTATAGGTATATATACAATACAAAAAAGCTACAACGAGCGATACGCAATAAACATTATATAACATATAGTATTATATACACGTTAAATCTTATTTGTTGAAATTTCTTTGCCAAAAGCCCTCTTGTTCTTAGATGAACAAATGAAAGCGTATATTAAAATAGAATTTAATAACAGATTTGACAACCCAGGAATTGTGCCAGCAAGGATATAAAAATGGTAATTGTTTTTATATATCATATAACTAAAGCCTACATAAAACATCACTTTTGCGCAAAAATAAAACAGCCAGCCGGTTATTGCTAAAAATGGAGGGGATTTGATAAGCTCCAGGCCCTCTTGGGCATCTTCCAATAAATTACGATAATAAATGAAAATTAACGCCAAAACAAACAAGGCCTGAATTACGATTGCTATGGTGTCCCGCTCCCAAAATCCCTGGATGAAAAAAATATCTGCTAATGAAAACAGTACGATAATAACAGTCAGTATATAAACTGTTTTTTTATAGGATGGCCTTCTATCAAACGAGGTTAAAAAATAAATTATAATTGGAAATTCCATAAACCCTACCAGATTATTGCACCAGGAGTTGCTGTGCTTAATCATTAGCAGGTCAAAAAAATTAGCAAGTTCATAAATATTTATAAATACAAAATAAGGCAGGTACCATTTAAAATTGTAGTCAAGTTGCTTATAACAGTACATGCAAACTGCCAATGTTATCGGCAGCGATACTAAATATAAATAATATAATAACATTCAATACTTTCGGGTCTTTTAAACAGAAAACAAGAAACACCATGCAGATAAGCACTCTGCTAAAATTAGCATAAATATTGAATGTTAAAATGTAAACACATTAATTTATTAGATGCAATCCGGAGGGCATGGCTTTCCTGCATTTACCAGATCAAATCCATCTGCTAGGGTTACACCTTCCGAAAGGGCATCGGTATGCACGTCGTCGTTGTTTACGGTACCGGCAAAAACCAAAGTAGTTTGGCCCGGTGCAGTAGGGTGCGTCTCATCATAACTGGCCAAATGAACCCGCACGCCGGTAGCATGAGCCGGAAGCTTATTTACAAAATCTTTAAATGCGTCGATATCAAACCAAACAGATTTGGTATCATTAATACCATGTGTTTTGTCGATAACGTTTTTACGGGTGGCATGGTAGTGGTCTACCATTTTTTTTGCTTCGGTTAAATCAATTTTCTTCATGTCAATAAGGGGGTTTTAATTAGGGTTATACGTGTTTATAACTGCGTTGAGTTATTAGAAACAAGTATAATTTATTTTAATTATAATTCAGCAGTCGGCGATATTTTAATAATATTTTTTTAACCTTTTACGGTAACTCCGCAGCTAAAACGCGCAGAGCGTTAGCTAATGCTCAACAACAAATGCAGCAGTAGCAAGCCAGGATATGATTCAAAAAAATATCTGAAATTTTATGCCTCGTGCGAGTCGTCCAATAAAAAAACGAAAAGCTCTTTGGGGCCGTGGGCGCCAAGTACCAGGGTTTTCTCGATATCGGCTGTACGGCTGGGGCCGGTTACATTGGTGATCATGGATGGCAGGCGGTTGCCGTATTTATTTTTTAGCAATTTAAAACCATCTTTAATATCCATCACCATTTGTGATGTATAAGCCAGCACAATGTGCACCGGCGGATAGATGCTTAAACGCCGGCCGGCCATATTGCAATTGGACAACAAAATACTGCCATTACGGGCTATTAAAGCTTCACACAGGGTAAAGCCAACCTCGGCCAGTTCAAAGTCTTTATCGGTTTCGTAAAAGGGGTATTCAAAGCGGGCAAGTACTTCCTGCAGGGCTGGTTCCCAGCAGTATATTTTGTGCCAGTTGCGTTCTTCGGCAAGGGTAAGCAGGGTTTCTATAAATTGTACTTCGTCTTCGCAAAAAATAAACTGGCCGTTAACGGCGGTAAATTGCTCGGCAAAAACAACTTCGGGTATTTCATCATCAGTTGAATAAAGTGGCAGGTCTTCCAGTTGGGGATATGGGTTGTCCCTTTTCTCCAGCAGCGCCTTGCGGATCTTTTTCAGCAGTTTTTCTTTTGATGTGGTAATATCCCTCATAGTATAAAAAGGAAAGCCACCAGCTAAGCTGATGGCTTTTTTATAATGTATTTAATTAAAACTTCGGATCCGGCTCATCCATCCTTGATAACTCAGGATTGATCACACTCTCAGGTATCGCGTTGTTATCCGGCACTAAGGTAGGCTCGCCGTTTACAAACTTATCGTAAGCTGTGCGGTGCTCAAAAGGGCGTTTACCTAAAAGCTCTTCCAGGTCGGCCTGGAACAATACTTCTTTCTCCAATAACTTTTTCGCAACTTTTTCTAATCCATCGCGGTGCTTAATCAGCAACTCTTTTGTTTTGGCGTAAACATCCTCAACCAGGCTTCTTACTTCCGAGTCGATCAGGTTTGCGGTAACATCAGAGTATGGTTTGCTAAACTGGTTTTCACCTTGCGGATCGTAAAATGATATGTTACCAACTTTGCCATTCATACCATATATTTTTACCATGCCGTAAGCCAGGCGGGTAATGCGCTCCAGGTCGCTTAAAGCACCCGTGGTAATTTTACCAAAAGTAATATCTTCAGCAACACGGCCACCCATTGATAATATCATATCATCAATCAGTTCTTCTTTAGCAACCAGGAACCTTTCGTTTGGCAGGTACTGGGCATATCCTAAAGCGGCAACACCACGTGGCACAATGGAAACTTTAACCAACGGATCGGTATGCTCTAAAAACCATCCGGCTATAGCATGGCCGGCTTCGTGGTAAGCTACTACGCGTTTTTCTTCGGGCGAAATCAGCGTGTTCTTTTTCTCTAAACCACCAATTACACGGTCAACCGCATCCTGAAAATCAGACATGTCAACCGCTTCTTTATTTTTACGGGCGGCTATAAGGGCTGCTTCGTTACAAACGTTGGCAATTTCGGCGCCTGCAAAACCAGGGGTTTGTGCCGATAATTTTTTGGCATCAACATCGTCTGATAATTTGAGGGGCTTTAAGTGAACTTTGAAAATCTGCTCACGGCCATTCAAATCCGGTTTATCAATAGATACCTGCCTGTCAAAACGTCCGGGGCGTAACAAGGCCGAATCCAATACATCAGGGCGGTTGGTTGCGGCAAGGATAATGATACCCGAATCGGTACCAAAGCCATCCATCTCTACCAATAACTGGTTCAGTGTATTCTCTCGCTCGTCATTACCACCAACAATATTGTTTTTACCACGGGCACGGCCAATGGCATCAATCTCGTCAATAAATATGATACATGGCGCTTTATCTTTTGCCTGGCGGAACAAGTCGCGTACACGTGATGCTCCTACCCCAACAAACATCTCCACAAAATCAGATCCTGAAAGGGAGAAAAACGGAACATGGGCTTCGCCGGCAACGGCTTTTGCCAATAAGGTTTTACCTGTACCCGGCGAACCTACCAATAGTGCCCCCTTAGGTATTTTACCACCCAGGTTGGTGTACTTTTTGGGGTTTTTCAGGAAATCAACAATTTCCATTACCTCTTGCTTGGCTTCTTCTAAGCCGGCAACATCATTAAATGTAACGGTTACCTGCGCTTCTTTATCAAACAAGGTAGCTTTTGATTTACCGATGTTGAATATCTGGCCACCCGGGCCACCGCCCGAGCCTCCGCTCATACGGCGCATGATAAATATCCATACAGCGGCAAACAAAATTACCATAATAACGCCCTGTACCAGCCAGTTTGATAAGAAGCTTTCGCGGCCCTGTTGTAGTTCAAGCGAAACATCACCTATGGCCGGGTCGGCTGCTTGTGCCACAGCAATGGATTTTTTCAGGCTTTCGAACGAGTCATCCGTAAAAGTATATTGCGGGCCGCTTCCTGTTGCAAACATGTGCTGCTCTTTACCAAGATCGGCGTACTCGGGCTTGGTTTTCAGGCTTTCGGATTTAATATAAACTTCGGCTATAATTAAATCGCCGCTTTTGTAGGCAATTATTTTTTCAACATCATGCTGCTTAAGCATTTTTGTTTCAAATTGCTGGTAGGTTATCCGTTTACCGCTATCATTGCTTAACAAGGTTGTTGCAAGCAGGAACGCCAAAACAATAATGCCATAAATCCACATAATATTAAACTTAGGTGGCTTAGGCGGCGTTTTTTTATTCAGGATCTTCCTGATCGGTTTCGGACTTTCTGATTTATTATCTTTATCTTTCATCTCTTTGTTACGAGCTCAAACTTACAATCTATAATTTAAAAAACAAGGTATTACCATGACGCTGCTGCATGCCTTTGTGTGACTATAGTTTAAGCGCTTTTATAATATTTAATCTCGGCGTCACCCCACAACTCCTCTACCCCATAATATTCACGCTTGTCTGTACGGAAAACATGGATCACAACATCCACATAATCAAGTAGTATCCATTCGCCGTACTCCAAACCTTCTTTGCGCCAGGGCTCGGTTTGGGTTGCTTTAAAAATTTCATCTTCAATGCTGTTGGCTATCGCTTTTACCTGCGTGGATGAATCGGCATGGCAAATTACAAAGTAATCTGTTACCGAACTATTTAGGTTACGAAGGTCTAACCTTACAATTTCATTGCCCTTTTTTTCCTGGATACCATGTATCGCAAGTTCAGAAATATAGGTTGACTGCCCTACCTTTTTATTTTTTACCATCAAAAAGAATTAGTTTTGAACGTTTTTTGGTTAAAAATTATTACACTTTGCAAAATAACATATTTTCGGGATTATTTGTTGGTCAAAATTTAGTAACAATTAAAGAAGTTGACTCAACCAATAATCATCTTAAAACATTACTGTCAAATTCCAAGCCATTGCCCGAAGGTACGGTCATTATGGCAGAAAGCCAATATGCCGGCCGGGGCCAGCAACAGAACAAATGGCATAGCGAGCCCGGCAAAAACCTAACTTTCAGTATTTTGCTAACGCCCTCATTTTTACCTGTTTTACAGCAGTTTGATCTTACACGGGCGATAAGTTTGGGCGTTATTGAGGCCCTTAAACCCCTGCTGGGCGACAAGCTAAAAATAAAATGGCCAAACGACATTTATTATGACGATAACAAACTTGGCGGTATTTTGATTGAAACACACCTGCAGGGCGACAGGATAAAAGATGCCATTATTGGCATAGGCCTTAATGTAAACCAGCAGCATTTTGATGCAGGGGCCGGTAACGCTATATCTGTAAAGCAGATATTACAAAAGGATTATGATTTACGAGCTTTATTATTAGAAATTTGCGGGCATATTGAAGGATACTATCTTAAGCTGAAAGCCGGTAAGTTTTTGTTTGTAAGGAACGCCTATTTAAACCGGTTATACTGGTTAAACGAGACGAGGGATTTCCGGTCAAACGGGGAGACATTTAAAGGAACTATTACCGGCGTAAAAGATGAAGGTTTACTGATGGTTGAAAATACTAATTTCGGCAGCCGTGAGTTTAGCTTAAAACAAATTGAATTTTTAAATAAATAATAAATGAAAAAGTTATTGTTATTGATGGTGGCGTTGGTTATTTGCGTTGGCGCCTATGCACAAATTGAAACACCTGTACGTTGGGCATACGCGGCAAAAAAACTGAACAGCAAAGAGGCCGTGGTATATTTAAAAGCAACCATACAACCCGGCTGGCATATTTACTCGCTTAATGTTGCCGATGGCGGCCCGATTGCTACTTCGTTTGTGTTTTCAAAATCGAAAGATTATGCCCCGGTAGGCAAAACTACCGAACCTACTCCAATATCGAAGTTTGAGCAGGCGTTTAAAATGAATGTTACTTATTTTGAAAAAGAAGTTGTTTTTTCGCAAAAGATCAGCTTAAAATCGGCAGCGGCAACGGCGGTTACAGGAAAACTTACTTATGAAACATGTAACGATAAAAAATGCCTGCCACCAGAAGATGTTGACTTTACCATTCCTTTAGGCAAATAATAATTCCCGATAGGAATACCCCATGAAAATATTCAAAAATATCAATTGGCTGCCAACATCAGTTGCGGTAGTAACTTTGCTTATTATTTTTGGCTTAAACGCGCCCAAACCGGTTTATGCCGCGCAAAAAGAAGCAAAGGATACAACAACTGCGGCACCTGCCGATTTACAGTTTACCGATATCCCTACCGCGGCTGATAGCATCGCTATAAGGAAAAAGGCGGCGGAAGCGCAGAAGGCCGCAAATTCGGCAGCCGCTGCAACCAGGCAGGCCGTAAAAGTTGCCGATCATGCTTCAAAATCAGCTTTAAAAGCAGTTCCGGAATCAATCTGGGCCATATTTATAGCCGGCTTTTTGCAAGGCCTGTTAGCAGTGCTTATGCCTTGTATTTATCCGTTACTCCCTTTAACCGTAAGCTTTTTTACCAAAAAAAGCGGCAGCCGCAAAAAGGGGATAACCCAATCTTTTATTTATGGGTTGTCTATTATTGTTATTTACGTTACCCTTGGGGTTCTAATCTCTATCATCTTTGGGCCCGAAGCACTTAATAATTTAGCTACCAATGGTATATTCAACTTGTTTTTCTTCCTGTTGCTGGTAGTTTTCGGTGTTTCGTTCCTTGGTGCTTTTGAAATAACCCTGCCAAGTTCGCTGGCTAATAAATTAGATGCCAATTCAGACAAAGGGGGCTTATCCGGAATATTTTTTATGGCGGCAACTTTAGTGGTTGTATCTTTTTCCTGCACAGGGCCGCTCATTGGCAATTTGCTGGTAATATCTGCCACAAGCGGCGATAGGGTTGCACCGGCTATGGGAATGTTTGGCTTTTCGCTGGCGCTGGCCTTACCGTTTACCATATTTGCGCTGTTCCCGTCTGCGCTGAAGAGTTTACCAAAATCGGGCGGCTGGCTTAACAGCATTAAGGTGGTACTTGGGCTCTTAGAATTGGGTTTCGCGCTTAAATTTTTATCTAATGTAGATTTGGCTTACCACTGGAACTGGTTTGACAGGGAGGTATTCCTATCAATCTGGATAACTTTGGGAATAATTGGCTTTTTGTACCTAATCGGAAAAATCAAGTTTTCTCATGATAGCGATTTGCCTTACCTATCTGTACCTCGTACATTTATTGCCATTATTGTTTTTGCATTTACAATTTATATGATTCCCGGTCTTTGGGGAGCGCCACTTAAAGTAATAAGCGGATTTTTACCGCCACCGGCCACACAGGATTTTGATCTTACCCGTTCTATGGGCAATGGTCCAGCGGCGCCGGAGCAAAAGGTATCAATAAAAGAGAAGAAATACGAGGCTCTTTTTGCCCGCGGAAAGCACCAGGGCTTAAACGAATGGTATGATTATGAGCAGGCTTTACAGGTATCAAAAGAATTAAAGAAACCTATCTTGGTTGATTTTACCGGCTGGAACTGTGCTAACTGCCGTAAAATGGAAAACGAAGTTTGGCCCGACCCTGAAGTACGCAAACGCATGCAGAATGATTTTGTGTTACTGGAGCTTTATGTAGATGAGAAAACAGACCTTCCGGCTTCAGAAGTATATACCTCTTCTTTCAGCTTTAAAAAGATAACAGGCATAGGTGCAAAAAATGCCGATTACGAAACCACTAAGTTCAACACCAATTCGCAGCCTTACTACGTCATTTTAGATAGCGACGGTAAAGTACTTGTACCACCCAAAGGTGCGGATTTTAGCATTCCTAAATACATTAAATTTTTAGATAGCGGCATCGCGGCGTATAAAAAGTGATAGCACTTAATAAAAAATTAAGTGTAAATTCGCGGCAACTTTTAAAAGTTTGCCGCGTTTTTCATATACCGGCAGCTTTAAAAAGCCACTAATTAAATTATTTGATTTTTTAAGGTAGGGTTTAACAAGCCATATCACGATAAAAAATGACGCAGATTAAAAAAATAGGACTTTATACTTCAGGTGGAGATTCGCCGGGCATGAATGCCGCCATCAGGGCGGTTGTGCGTACGGCCATATATTATGGTATCGAGGTGATGGGCATTCGCCGTGGTTATGAGGGCATGACCAAGGGCGATTTTGTACCCATGAACCGCAAATCGGTATCAAACATTATTCAACGTGGCGGTACTATATTAAAAACCGCACGCTGCGATAACTTCCGCACGCCCGAAGGCCGCCAGCAGGCATATGACCATCTAAAAAAAAATAACATTGATGCCCTTGTAGGTATTGGTGGCGATGGGACATTTACCGGGGCCAAGGTTTTTGGCGCCGAATATGATATGCCTATCATTGGCCTGCCGGGTACTATTGATAACGATTTAATGGGTACCGATTTTACCATTGGTTATGATACAGCCATCAATACGGTTGTTGAGGCCGTGGATAAAATTCGTGACACGGCCGAATCACATGACCGCCTATTCATTGTTGAGGTAATGGGCCGCGATTCGGGCCTGATAGCCTTACGTACGGGCATTGCGGCCGGTGCCGAAGCCATACTTATTCCCGAACATAAAGGCGGCATGGAAGGCTTGTTTAACCGCCTTGAACATGGCCGTAAAGACAAAACATCGCGCATTGTGATTGTTGCCGAAGGTGAAGAAGCCGGCGGTGCATTTGAGGTTGGGCGCCTGGTACAGGAGCGTTTCCCTAATTATGATACCCGTATATCTATATTGGGCCACATCCAACGTGGTGGCGCCCCAAGCTGTATGGATAGGGTATTGGCCAGCCGGGTAGGTGCAGCCGCTGTTGAAGCTTTAAGAGACGGCCACCGCAACGAGATGATAGGCATCATCCACAACGAAATTGCCTATACGCCGTTTGAGCACGCCATAAAACATCATGTAGAGATTAATCCCAACCTGTTGAAGCTGGTTGAGATTTTATCAATGTAATTTCTCTGCCGAAAAGGACATATTATATAGAGATGCAGCATTTGTGTCTCTATATATCTAAAAACTGCAAAATCCGGCCATTATAACACCAAGGGGCAATCTGCTTTATATATCCCGCGTATTTGTTAAGCTTTCTTTTTCAAACTACTCATCAATTGATCATACAGGTCATCGCTGGCCGTTTCACGTGGCTTGAGCTTTTTAACCGTAGCCCGCTTCCCTTTTGATTTGGCTTTGATGATCTTCAGCAATTCGTCGTTGTATTCATCTTTAAATTTAGATACGTCAAAATCCTCGGCATATTGATTAATGAGGGCGAGGCCAACATCAAGCTCTTTTTTGCTTATGGCAACATTGGCGGCTATGTTCAGGTCTTCGGCACTGCGGATTTCCTGTGCAAAGCGGATGCGGGTAACCACCAGTACATGTTCTACCGGGTGCACAATGCACAGGCTCTCGGTACTGCGCAGCACAAAACGCGCCAGCCCTGCTTTTTTTGATTGGATGAGTGCTTGCAGCAACAGGGCGTAAGCTTTATTGTTTTTGGTATCCGGCTCGGTATAGTAGGATGTTTCGTAAAACATGGGGTTTACATCGGCAATATCCACAAAGCTTTCAATCTCGATGATCTTACTTTTTTCGGGGGCGGCATCCTCAAAATCCTGGTCCTCTACAATCACATAATCGTCATTGGCCAGTTTGTAGCCCTTCACAATTTTATCGTAGGGTACTTCCTTATGCGTTTTCTCGTTTACCCGCTGATACCTGATGCGCGAATGATCGCGGCTATCCAGCATATCCAAATCAAGTGAACTTGTTTGCACTGCCGAGTACAGCTTAACCGGGATGCTAACCAATCCAAAACCAATTGAACCTTTCCAGATAGATCTCATAACCAAAGCGTTTACCTGTATAACTTAAAACGCAGGCAAAATGTTTGGACGGCAAGTCCTGCTTCTCCGCCCAAACATTCTGACAATATGCCTTTAAATTAACACCGAATGAAAGGCCTTTCTCTTTTCAGAGGACGAAGGCTATGCATTAAACAGCCCGTTCCGTTCCTGTTCCTGGTAGTTTTGAACTGTCTCAATGGCATTGTCAACAACATCGCTAAGGGCAGTAATAAAGCTACCTGGTTTGGCCATGCTCATAGCGTGTTTAATGGCGTCAATTTCTTTTGATACTACTTCGCAAGGCTTATTGGGGTCAACTGAGTAAATGCCTTCTTTAAGCAGAGTTAATATATTTTCTTCGGTACGGCCGCGCAGGTGCTTTTCTTGCCGCAGGATGATGTAATCAAACATTTCGGCTGCAATTTTGCCAACCTCGCGGATGTCATCGTCGCGCCTGTCGCCCGTACCAGCAATGATGCCGATTTTCAATGGCGAATCGATATGCCTTAAAAATTCCTTGATGCCGTTAAAGCCATCAGGATTATGGGCAAAATCAATCATGAAGCGGAAGTCCTTGAAATCAAAAATATTCATGCGGCCAGGCGTTTGTGCTGCCGATGGAATAAAGGTTTCAAGCGACATTTTGATATCCTCGGTTTTGAAGCCCCACAGGAAGGTGGCCAGCGTGGCTGCCAGCACATTCTCAATCATAAACGGCACGGTGCCACCAAACGTTAACGGGATAAGGATAGTACGCTGTACCCGGATTTTCCAATCGCCTTTTTGGATGGTGATAAAGCCATTCTCGCAAATGGCAGCTATCCCGCCCTTGCGGCAATGCGCCTTGATGATCGGGTTGTTTTCGTTGCGGCTAAAATAGGCTATGTTACAATCGGCTTTGTTGCCTAGGCGCACACAATACTCATTGTCGGCATTTAATACACCCCAGCCGTCTTTTTTTACCGAGTTTAACACGGTGCCTTTTACTCTTGCAAGGTCATCCAGCGTATGAATATCGGCCAGGCCAAGGTGATCTGCCTGGATGTTAGTAATTACACCAATATCGCAAAAACCAAACCCCAGCCCAGATCGCAGGATGCCGCCGCGGGCGGTTTCCAATACGGCAAAATCAACAGTAGGGTCTTTCAGGATAAACTCCGAACTTACCGGCCCGGTGGTATCACCTTTAAGCATCATGGTGTTTTGCACATAAATACCATCAGATGTGGTAAAGCCCACCCGGTGCCCGTTGTTTCTTACAATATGAGCTATCAGGCGGGTAGTGGTGGTTTTGCCGTTGGTGCCGGTGATAGCAATAATAGGAATGCGTGCCGACTTGCCCGGAGGATAAAGCATATCCAATACATGACCGGCTACGTTGCGTGGCAGGCCTTCACTTGGCGCAATGTGCATCCTGAAGCCAGGTGCCGCATTAACCTCCAATATTACACCTCCATTTTCGGTAAGGGGCTCATGCAGGTTTTCGGCCATAATATCAATGCCGCAAATATCAAGGCCGATTATTTTAGAGATACGTTCGCAGATGAAAACGTTTTGGGGGTGCACATGGTCGGTAACATCCACAGATGTGCCGCCGGTGCTTAAGTTAGCAGTCGATTTTACGAATACTTTTTCGCCTTTAGCAGGTATTGTATCAACAGTATAGCCCTTTTTTTCAAGCAGGTCGAGGGTGTCGCGGTCAATAGAGATCAGTGTCAATACATTCTCGTGCCCGTAGCCTCGGCGCGGATCGGTATTTTCCTTGTCAATCAATTGTTGTATGGTTGATACGCCATCGCCCGTTACATGGGCAGGGTCGCGCAGGGCGGCGGCAACCATTTTATTATCAATTACCAGTACACGGAAATCATAACCGGTAATAAAGCGTTCCACAATAACCCTTCGCGATATTTTGGCGGCATGCTCATAGGCTGCAATAGCTTCTTCTTCTGTACGGATATTGATAGAAATACCCCTGCCATGGTTGCCATCCAGCGGCTTAAACACCAATGGGAAACCAACCTTACGAATAACCTCGGCTACCCCGGCAACAGATGAAATAGTCATGCCTTTGGCAACAGGGATGGCTTGCTCCTGTAACATGCGCTTGGTTTCATCTTTATTGCTGGCAATATCAACAGCAATGCTGCTGGTTTTCTCGGTCATGGTGGCGCGGAAACGCACCTGGTTTTTACCGTAGCCCAACTGTACTAACGATTGATTGTTAAGCCTGATCCAGGGAATATCCCTTGCTATCGCCTCTTCTACAATTGATCCGGTGCTTGGCCCCAAACGGGTATTCTCGCGGATTTCGCGCATCTGCTGGATATCAACCTCCAGGTCATAGTCTTCGCCTTTTATCAAAGCCTCGGCAATCCGTACGGCCGATTCTGCCGCAAATGCGCCCACTTTCTCTTCAATATAAGCAAAAACAACATTGTAAACGCCTTTGGTTTTGGTTTCGCGGGTGCGGCCAAAGCCGGTGTCCATGCCGGCAAGGGTTTGTATTTCAAGGGCTATGTGCTCAATAACGTGCCCCATCCAGGTGCCGGCAATAACCCGTTGAAAAAATCCACCCGGTACCCCGGGAGAGCAGCGGTGTGCATATAACGAGGGAAGTAGTTTTTCTAAACGTTCATAAAAACCATCAATTTCATTAGTTGGCTTATGTTCCATCTCCTGCAGATCGAGCCGCATCTGTATTAACTTTTTGCGGTTTATGCTCCAGATGTTCGGGCCGCGCAACACTTGTATATTCTCAATCTTCATAGGCTTGTTACAAAATTCTTTAAGGGCTTAATTTCTTTAAAACTATAAAACTTAATAGTGTAAATAAAACTTTTAAGGCTAAAAAGGCATTATTTGTTTATAACAGACTGAGTTTTTGGTTCATTTTATCGTAATTTGTGATATTCTTAGTTGATTGTGTCGGATTAAGCTGATTGAGTAAGTGGTTTTGCTTTCGTTTTGGTGCAAACCAACCTAATCAACCTAATCAACCTAATCCAACCTGGTCAACTTAATCAACTTAATAAAAGAAGCATGATTGTCCCGAAAGGAAAACTAATTATTATAGGCGGCGCGGTTGATATGGGTAGTAACGTAACCATACAGGAACACATTTTACAGCCTGATTATATTAAATTTTTTGAACAGGGCATTTTAAAGCGGATCATCACCGAATCGGCAAAGCATCACGGCTCATTAATTGAGGTTATTACCACTGCATCACAGATTCCGGAATTGGTGGGCGAAGAATATGTTAAGGCATTTGGGCAGCTTAATGTTACACATGTTAATGTATTGCACATTAAAAGTCGTGAGGATGCTGCTAAAAAGGAGCATTTAGACCGCATCCGCAAAGCAGACGTGGTTATGTTTAGCGGTGGCGACCAATTGAGGCTTACAGCCATTTTTGGTGGTACCGAGTTTTTACAGATCCTGAAAAAGAGATACCAGTTTGACGACTTTGTAATAGCCGGCACCTCGGCCGGAGCGGCTGCTGCATCAACCCACATGATTTACCGTGGGCAAAGCAATGAGGCGCTTATTAAAGGCGAAGTACAGATAACCGCGGGATTGGGTTTTGTAGATTCTGTTATTGTTGATACACACTTTGTACAACGCGGGCGCATAGGCCGGTTGATGTACGCTGTTGCAACTAACCCCGGTATTTTGGGTATTGGCCTGGGCGAAGATGCAGGCTTGCTGATAACCGAAGGTAGTGTAATGGAGGCTATCGGCTCGGGGCTGATTATTTTGGTAGATGGCAGGAATATTGTGGCTACCAATATTTATGATGTAGAAATAGGCTCGCCCGTTTCTATCGAGAATTTGAAAGTACATGTTATGTCTATCTTTGATAAATACGACCTGGCACAACATCGTTTACTGATAAAAAAGACTGTTAAGGTTGAAGAAGGCGTGTTTATTCACGCGCCTGATAATGACCTTTTGCAATAAAAGCCTCACCCAACCCTCTCCAAAGGAGAGGGCTTTAAACAGGGTTATTTTAAATAAACCTATCCCAAAGCGTTTATAATACACCAATTTTTGAATCATCTAAATTATTCAAAATGAAGATCATTATCCATGGCGGTTTTTTCAGTGAATCGCAAACTAACCAGGAAATAAAACAGGCCAAGCAACAGGCTTTGAAAGATATTGTGCAGGCTGGTCATAAATACCTGTTAAGCCATACCGCTCTGGAAACGGTTGTTTATACTGTTAGGCTTTTGGAAGATTGCGACCTGTTTAATGCCGGCACCGGCTCACAGATTCAAAGTGATGGCAAGATCCGCTTAAGCGCATCGTTAATGGATGGAAAAACACAGAAGTTTTCGGGCGTTATTAATATCGAAGATGTAAAAAATCCTATTTGTATTGCCGAAAAGCTAATGGCTTATGACGACCGTGTTTTGAGCGGCAAAGGCGCCAAAGATTTTGCAACTGATAATGGCGTAGCCTATTACAATCCCGAAACACCACAGCGCAGGCACGAATACGAAAAAAAGCTAAGTGACTCTATCCGGTTAGGTACTGTTGGTTGTGTGGCGCTCGACCTTTATGGCAACCTGGCCGCCGCGACATCAACGGGTGGTAAAGGCTTTGAAATGCCTGGCCGGGTGAGTGATTCGGCAACTACAGCAGGCAATTATGCCAATAGTTTCGCGGCTGTATCCTGCACAGGCGTTGGCGAAGACATTGTAAGCGGCTCGGTAGCCTCAAAAATTGTTACCCGGGTTACTGATGGTTTGCCAATTTCGGTTGCTACCGAGAAAAGCTTAGATGAAATGAAACCGTACGATGGTTTTGCCGGCATTATCGGTATCTCGGCCGACGGCCATATTTACCATGCCGATACCCATCCGTATATGGTATGGGCGTTGCATGACGATGAGGTGGAGGTTTTTGATTAATAGTCCGGCTAATTACGCTTCGCCCGAGGTATCTTCTCCAAAGTGGATGATATTGCCATTATTATCCAATATGCTGAACTGCCGCCTTTTCCAGGGCATGTTTTTAAGTTTGCCGTTGGGATGTACCACTCCCTTGGGTGTGTATTCGGCATATAGCTTGTCAACCTCAGTTACATTGATATAGCAGCCGGTGTTTTTAGGAATTTCGGGATCATCAGTAGGCCAAAGGTGGATGGTAATATCATCGCGGCTAAGAATAACATATCCGTCCCAATTAGCGCCCAGTGTGAAACCCAGTTTTTCGGTATAAAATTGAATGGTTTCCGCGGCATTAAGTGAGGCTAATATGGGTATGGCTTTTTGTAACATGGTAATGGTTGTTATTAGTTCATCGTTTTATACCAAAATCTGATTTGCGTATCTTACACATCCTTCCGGTACCGTCATTTGCATGAAAAACAATTCCTTCGATATTAGTTTCCAGTAACATCGACCGGATTTCTTCAAAGGAGACATTCACTGCTATCTCATTTTTACCATGTGGAATTAACAAATGATCTTCAAGTTTTTCTGGATTACCCTGGATTTTTGGCCCACACAATTCATAGGTGCCATCGGTTTTTTCTTCAAGCTTATCAAATGCTTCAAGATGATATCGGTCAGACGGATCATCAATGCTGCATTTTACCCAATGCGGATGATGTCCGGTTATTTCATCGGGCTCCTGGCAGGCAATTGCATTTGCCGGTATGTCCCGCCCTTTTTTTACATCGTAGCGTTTATAAAGCTCCCCGTTTATGATCGCGCAGGCTGTCCCGTCATATTTACGGGTTGCTATGCCGCTATGGATAGCCCATTCATTTTCGGGATTAATCTCATTAATAACCCTACCTAAATTATTAGGGTCTTTTTTATATAAGGTGGAAATTTTCTTCACAGGTGTAAGTTTTAGTATTTATTTAAACAGGGAATTAGGTGTGCTATATCAATAGCAATAATTGATTTAGCGGCGCGTGAGCGGCTGCGAGAGAAAAGAGATAGCGATTGATTTAAAATCGTTCATGAATCAAATATACAGCAAAAGTTTATATATGTAACAACTTTGTTAAAGCACATTTTCGGTTTTGTGTAGATTAATAAATAGGTTTGTTATTAACTGATCTTATTAATTATTAACTATGAAAGTAAAACTACTTTTTTCATGCCTGCTCGCTACAGGCTTAAGTGCCCAGCTATCTGCACAGGAGGCCGTTGACCCTGCGATGGTTCAAAAAATTCGCGAGGAAGGCCTTAACCATTCTAAAGTAATGGAAACGGCCTTTTACTTAACAGATGTGTCTGGCCCGCGCCTGTCGGGTTCGCCGGGTTTAAAAAGGGCCCAGAACTGGGCTGTTGAACAACTGAAAGCCTGGGGCATAGCCAACGCCAAATTAGAATCATGGGGTAAATTTGGTAAAGGCTGGGAAGTTCAAAAAAACTATGCCGCCATTACAGTTCCCTATTATCATGCAATTATAGCTATCCCCAAGGCCTGGACACCCGGCACCGGCGGATTAATTAAAGGCGACATAATGGTTATAAAGGTAGATTCGGCTGCCGACCTGGAGAAATATAAAGGCAAGCTGGCTGGTAAAATTGTGATGTTTGATACCAAACCACTTACCGAACGTACATTTAAATCAGATGCGGCCCGTTATACCGATGACGAGCTTGATAAAATGGGAAAAGCCACCATGGAGCCTGCCCGCCAGCGTGCGGCATTTGATCCAAATTCGCCACAGTTTGCTGCCATGCGTAAACAGCGGGCGTTCAGGGCTTCATTAGGGATGTTTTTACAAGCCGAAAAGGTTGCCCTGGTGTTAAGTCAGGGCCGTGGTACCGATGGTACCGTGTTTACCACCAACGGCGCTTCATACGCCGATACAGCAAAAGCCGTAGCCCCCGAACTGGAAACCAGCAGCGAAGATTACCAGCGGATACTGCGCCTGGTTAATGCAGGCAAACTGGTTCAGTTAGAGGCGGATATTAAAACCCAGTTTTTTACCGATGACCTGCAGGGTTACGATGTAGTTGGCGAAATACCAGGTACCGACAAAAAGTTAAAAGACCAGGTAGTAATGATAGGTGGCCACCTTGATTCATGGCATGCGGGTACCGGCGCTACAGACAATGCCGCCGGCAGCGCCGTAATGCTGGAAGCCATGCGGATACTAAAAGCCATTGGCTTTAAACCAAAACGCACCATCCGCATAGCCTTGTGGAGTTCGGAGGAGCAGGGGTTATTTGGCTCGCGGGGTTATGTGCTAAACCACTTTGGCGATGCTAAAACCATGGAACTGAAGCCAGAGCAGGCCAAACTATCGGCCTACTACAACCTTGATAACGGCACAGGTAAAATACGCGGTATTTACCTACAGGGCGATTCGGCCGCCGGGCCCATATTTAAAGCGTACCTGGAGCCGTTTAAAGACCTGGGCGCCACTACGGTTACCGTAAGCAATACGGGCGGTACCGATCACCAGTCATTTGATGCTGTTGGCATTCCTGGCTTCCAGTTTATACAGGATACTATTGACTATGGCTCGCGTACCCACCACAGCAACCAGGATACTTACGACCGCCTGATTGAGGACGACTTGAAACAAGCCGCTACCATTATAGCATCGTTTGTGTACAACACCAGCCAGCGCCAGGAAATGATACCACGCAAAGAACTACCTAAGCCGCAACCCGCAAGAGGGTTTTAGCAGGCAGATATTTTAAAGCACCCCGCCCGTACAGGTATTTTGGGCATGGGGCGCCACAATATGTAAAGCAGGCCCGGCAGCGAGAAAATTGCTGCCGGGCCTGCTTTTTTTTCATGCACCTGCCAGGTACTGTATAACCTGGCGAAGGGTTAACTCAGGTTGGTTACCTTTTCTACAACTGTATCTTTCAGGTCGGTAATGGTTTTGGCGCCTGCGGGTACCTTTTCTTTAACGGTTCGCCAGCTTTTATCCAGGTTGTCGGTTATTTTGCCACGCAGATCAGCGGTGTCATCGGCAAGCAGCAGGTAGGCAATGGCGCCCGCGGCGGCAACCCCAATAAATACGGGGACCAACACGTTGGTTTTTTGGGTTTTGAATGGGTTTTTCATAGCATTTTATCCGGTATGGTGTACTGTTGGCAACAATACGCAGCTATGAAAGTTTTATCTTTTTTAATTTATAAGCAAAACGTTTTTCCGGATTTTTACAGGCCGGGTATAAAAGGGAGTAATTGTTTTGTTGGCTAATTAACCCAAACGATAGCCGACAGCACTGGAAATTAAAAAACAACCCGGTTAAAATTCCGTCCGTCCGCAAAGGTATGCCGCTACCCAAACGGACAAACCCGGACACATTCGTACCCTCGGGTTTCCTCAATGTTATTAAGTTAAGGTCGATTTTCGTCTCCTCGGGGTCTCCTTGAAAAGGGACCCCGAGGGTGTTGTAAAACGATGGCATTTAGGTTTCCGATGAGCCACGAACCCTCAGGTTCCTCTACGAGAGAAGCTGAGGATACGGCAATTATATTACCACCATCAATTTACCGGCATTGGCAATATGATCGCTCCCCGCAACCCCGTTTTTTATGCACCATCGGTGCTACCCGTTTGTAGCAACAACATACCCCACGTTTTTTGCCCCGTAGCGGGCTACCCTTCCAACATGCGGGTAACCTGCAGGGCGGCGCGGGTAGCACCTACGGCGCACAAATCTTTTTTTGTTATCGGGGGCTACAAACGGGTAGCACCTACGGCGCAGGCTGCGAATGGAAGGGCATAACACTTGGCCAACGTTGCCCGACAGCCCCAACAAGGGCCGATTTAATATCGAACACCGAATATCCAATATCGAATAATGTAGGAAAAACTTCGGTGTTGGATATTCGAAATTCAGTGTTCGATATTATTTTTCAATCTGTCTCCTCGGGGTCTCCTTGAAAAGGGACCCCGAGGGTGTTGTAAAACGATGGCATTAGGTTTCCGACGAGCCACGACCCTCAGATTCCTCGACGAGAGAAGCTGAAGATACGGCAATTATATTACCACCATCAATTTACCGGCATTGGCAATATGATCGCTCCCCGCAACCCCGTTTTTTATGCACCATCGGTGCTACCCGTTTGTAGCAACAACATACCCCACGTTTTTTGCCCCGTAGCGGGCTACCCTTCCAACATGCGGGCAACCTGCAGGGCGGCGCGGGTAGCACCTACGGCGCACAAATCATTTTTGTTATGGGGGCTACAAACGGGTAGCGCCTACGGCGCAGGCTGCAAACGAAGGGCATAACGTTTGACCAACGGTGCCCGACCGCCCCAACAAGGGCCGATTTAATATCGAACACCGAATATCCAATTTCGAATAATGAAGGAAAAACTTCGGTGTCGGATATTCGAAATTCAGTATTCAATATTATTTTTCAATCTGTCCCCTCGGGGTCTCCTTGAAAAGGGACCTTGAGGGTGTTGTAAAACGATGGCATTTAGGTTTCCGATGAGCTACGGACCTCAGGTTCCTCTACGAGAGAAGCTGAAGATACGGCAATTATATCACCACCATCAATTTACAGGTATCGGCAATATGATCGCCCCGCAACCCCGTTTTTTATGC
Organism: Mucilaginibacter sp. P2_A5; assembly: GCF_056404995.1. Lineage (NCBI taxonomy): Bacteria > Pseudomonadati > Bacteroidota > Sphingobacteriia > Sphingobacteriales > Sphingobacteriaceae > Mucilaginibacter > Mucilaginibacter sp. P2_A5. The sequence goes on along the minus strand of NZ_JBFUCY010000002.1, from coordinate 66,111 downwards.
ACCATCGGTGCTACCCGTTTGTAGCAACAACGTACCCCCACGTTTTTTGCCCCGTAGCGGGCTACCCTTTCCGACATGCGGGCAACCTGCAGGGCGGCGCGGGTAGCACCTACGGCGCACAAATCTTTTTCTGTTATCGGGGCTACAAACGGGTAGCGCCTATGGCGCAGGCTGCGAATGAGGGGCATAACATTTGACCAACGGCGCCCGACCGCCCAACAACCTTACCCCAGCAAAGCCATAAAACCGGCCAGCGAGATAGGCATATCCGGCGACCGGCTGGTGCAGGCCACATTTTCGAACTCGTGCCAGGTGGGGTCAATGGTGGTATCGAACGTTGGGGGGCGCAAATCGGGTAGGTGCCAGTGGTGGTGGTAAAACCAGGTTTGGTCAATCAGTTTAGATTGGATGAGGGTGGCGAGTTCCTGAACCCCCACATTGCCCGGGTTGGCAAACACTACCGAACCATATTTTTTATAGTTGCCGCCATCGCGGTACAGGTAGTTAAATTGGATGTTGGCCATGCGGCAATTTAGGCCGATGACTTGGATTGGGCAATCGGAAATAAGTGAACTTAGGGAAATTATAGATCCGAGAAAAGTTATAGGTCAATTGGTCCCATATAAACCATTTTACCAGTTAAATACAAAAGATAACATCCGTTAATGCGCTTAACTTTCCCCGTTGCACAAGCTTCATGGCCGATCATGAAAGAGTAATCCATGCCCTTTCTTTTGAGGGTGTTATCAACTACAACAATAAATTTTTTTGAATTAGCGGCTCCTAAATAAAAGAGGTGTCTTTTTAAACTAAAAGAGGTTACCTTAAATACAGTATCGCAAACAGTGATGGTTTGGTTTACATGATTTAATGCATCTTTAGCGACATACTTAATTTGTGCCTTAACGTTTTGACACAAAAACAATAAAATAATGGTCGAGAACCGTAGGATAGCTATTTTCATAATTAAAACTATTGCCTTTTTTAAGTCCTAAAAAACATCGTAATTAACACCCACCGCTTAATCTACCCAATCGCCAGCTTCCCGCTTTCTTTCCAAATATAGGCTGGCATAGGCTCGTGCAATTGCCATTCAATGTTCATGGGTTTGGCGCCGCTCGATTTGATGTAGGCGGCTTCACCTAAGAAAACGTAGGGCATTGTAAAACCAAATTCATCGTCGTTTTGCTCCCGCACAAATAGCAAAATTCTTTTCTGCTGCGCATTGTGGTTGATGTACGATAAACCCTTGGCCGATTCGGGTGTGGTTGCATTTTGCGATTGCCAATGAAACAGCGTTTCGTTGATGGCATAATCATCATACAGGGTAGATGGCGAATATTCTTTCTCCGACTTTTTAAGGGTGACAAACAGCGATTCGATATTCAACTCTTTATTGGCTGCAACACCCTCCCTATTTGATGATGCTTTATCAAACTGATGCAAGCCCGTTGCTACCAATATCTCGCTTCGGTTGTACCTGCTATGCACTTTAAGCGGCAACGGAAAATTCAGGTCGATATCTTTTTCAATAAAGTCGACTTTTGAGATCAAGTAATTAATCACCTCTAATAGCTCTGATACCAACACCGGGTTTTTGGCAATCTGGTTAACGCTTTCCGCTAATGAATTAAAACCCAATTGCGGACCGGCCTTTTGCCAAACATCGTAATGGAACATTAACAACATTAAATCCTGCTCTGGCGATAAATGGCTTACGTTAAATCCACTTTCAATTAATTCGCGCAGAAACTTGAGGTAGCTAATGGAGTTGCACCTCAACAAGCGTTTAATGCAGCCCGTAATTTCGGTTTCATTCGGTTCGATGAAATTTGGCAATACACCTGCCTCTACACAGAGCCGTTTCCAGTTATCTTTTTTGTAAATGAGTTGTAACTCGATGTGTTGAAACTCAATGAAGTTTTTTAGCGAAAGCGATAGTGTGGATTGATGTTTAAAGTTTTGAATCTTGATAATCAATTGCCGGCGGTTAAATCCGATGGCAGCCCTGATATTCTTTAGGATTACTTCTTTGGCTTTTTTCTCCAATACAATGGAGCAGCCCAAAGGTAAATGCGGAAATTCATCTTCAATCTCCTTGATTATCGACGTTTGGGTTTTACCAACCAAGGCCCTGAATTTATGCTCAAAGTCGTACTCTGGCCGGGCGTTGCCTACAAAGTCTAAAACGGTTAAACAATCTTTATTGTTGGCAAGGCGTAAGCCACGGCCTAACTGTTGCAGAAATATAGTTAAACTTTCGGTTGGCCGTAAAAACAATACGGTGTCGATTTCGGGAATATCGACGCCCTCGTTAAAAATATCGCGTACAAAAAGGTAGTTGATCTCTTTATTCCGGAGCCGCTCCCTAATGGTTTCCCTGTTTGCCGAGTTTTCGCTTGTCAGGTAATCCGCTTTAAGTCCCTCCATGTTAAACTTCTCGGCCATATAGCGCGCATGTTCCATGCTTACGCAAAAGCCCAAGGCCCTTACATCGTGCACGTCGGTAAGGTATTTATCACAGTTGGCCAAAATGTCGCCCACCCTGCGGTCGCTTTCGGTATAAAGTTTGGTTAGCTCATTAATTTCATACCGTCCATTTTTCCAAGAGAGTTTTGACAGGTCAACAGTATCCGACAATGCAAAATATTGAAATGGCGATAACAGTTTCCTGTTGAGTGCCTCGGGCAATCGTATTTCGGCAGCAATTACGCCGCAAAAATCTTTCAAAATATCTTCCCCGTCGCCACGTTCGGGCGTGGCCGTTAGCCCCAATAAAACCTGCGGTTCAAACTGCGCCAAAATGGGGCGATAGCTTGATGCCGCTATGTGATGTACCTCGTCAATGATAATAAAATCATAAAAGCCGGGTGATAGCGCCAGTTTACTGATCTGGTTGGCCAGGGTTTGTACCGATGCAAATACAAACTCATAATTGCTTGGCTCTTGCCCATCCACCCATAACTCGCCAAAGTTGGCATTTTTTAATATGTGCTGAAATGTGTTTTGGGCTTGCTCCAAAATCTCTTTACGATGTGCTACAAATAACAGCCTTGCCCTTGGATTATTGTTTTTAAAGTTGCGATAATCAAAAGCCGATATTACCGTTTTACCCGTACCTGTAGCCGCTACCACTAAGTTTTTATAACGGTTGTGTACAATCCGTTCCGATTGTAATTTCTCTAAAATCTCGTCCTGATAAGGAAAAGGTTTTAAATCAAAAAAGCTGGTGATGCTTTGTTTATCGTACGATTTTTGTTGTTTTAGCGCAGCGCTTAATTTCTGTTTGTCCCGGCCAAACCCATATGGCTCAAAATCCTTATCAACCCAGTAGGTTTCAAACGTCTTTTTAAACTTATCAATAATGTGGTTAATCTCTTTGGAGGTCACTTTCAAATTCCACTCTAAGCCATTGGTTAAGGCCGAACGAGAAATGTTGGATGAACCAATATAGCCAGTAGTAAAGCCCGTATTTCTGACAAATAAATACGCTTTGGCATGCAACCGTTCATGGTCCGAATTATAGGATACCTTAATCTCGGTGTTTTTTAGGTTTGATAAAAACTCAATCGCTTTTACATCGGTAGCACCCATATAGGATGTGGTGATAATGCGCAACTTTTTACCGCTATTGGTAAACTCTTCCAATTCCTCCTTAAATATGCGGATGCCCGAATATTTGATAAAAGATACCAGCCAGCAAATTTCGTCCGACGAAAGAATCTCTTTTTTAATCTCACTTTCTAAGGAAATACCTACGTTATTGCCCGTAAATAATTCGCTTTGGCTTAGCCGTGTGTAAGGTGTAATTTCCTTTATCCTGTTATTAAAATCGGCAAAAGGCGAATCGAGTTTAGAGAAAACCGCATCCAATATTTTGCCCTCGTTATCAATCAAGTTATCAGAAAGGCTAACACCGGGCAATTCTGTTATTAATAGCTGGATGATTTTATTGGAGAGTTCAATTTGTTTGAGCGTTTTATGCTCGTCCTTAATTTCATTTAAGGCGAATTTAATGGTCTCGGATAAATACAAACTTAAATACCTTGCCGCTTCTTCTTTATCCAGTTGGGTACTTTTAACAAAAAAGGCTTCGTTACTCAACAGGTTTAGCTTGTTGGCAATCAGTTTATTAATCAATTGCTCGTATAAGCCTAATTCAACTGCTGGCATTTTAAAGGTTTAAGTAATATTTTACAATGGGCACATCGGCATCGGCCCAATCCAAAGCTAATAATTCATTTTTATGCAGCCACCTATATTGCGCATGTTCTTTTAATAATATTTCGCCACTGGTATGCTCGCAAATAAAAGGGATCAATTCGATGGTTATTTTAGGGTAGGTATGTGTGTTGGATGGCAAGGCTTTTATAATGCTGATTTCAATATTTAATTCTTCCCTAATTTCTCTAATCAAGCAATCTTCGGCAGTTTCTCCCAATTCAATTTTACCGCCCGGGAACTCCCATTTTAAAGGCAGGCTCATTGCTTGGCTGCGTTGGGCGGCCAAGATTTGGTTTTGGTGGTTGATTATGAGGGCGCATGTTACTTGGAGCACAATTTCCGGGTTTTATATATAACGGGACGGTATTGGGGCAGATGGCATATTATTATCATTAAACATTATGTTTTTCAATGAATTGATATATGCGAGTTACTAACTCTTTAGCGTCGACGGTTAAATCTTCCTCTTTATGAATGAATTTTATCGCAGTTTTAGCAAAATTCAACTTGTCTTTAATTGTTCCGGATTCATCTTCATATTTCTTTTTCGCATTTATTGTATGTGTGTCAATGAATGTACCTATCTTTTTATCCTGGTATACGTTATCATTGGAAAACGTTGATTTAAAGCTAACCTCCTTATTTTGTCTTTCGAATTCAAGAATAGTTTGCTTTAATACGTTCGAAGACAAGGAGTTTTCTATTTCTCGTGATTTTAAACAATAGTATCGGTCACCTAATTTCGCTGCCAATTGTTTTTGCCTAAGTGATTTTGCATTTGGCTTAAGTTCGAAATCAACCCCATCTTTGTCACTTATGAGAAATAGTTTACCACAAAGTCGTTCAACCTCTATATTTGGATGGTTCGAATCGGTGTCTTCTAAGAAGGACCAGTGTGTGATGTTATTCCCCCCATATTCTACAAATGAATAATGAAGGTCTTCTTTATATTTTATTTTTTGTGCTGATTGATACGCTTCCAAATACTTTCTTATATATATCCTATCCGTAATTCCTTCAACCCAAATAGTGCAGTTAGATAAAAATACCGATGAGTTTCTGACGCCTATGCTTTCTAAAATATTTGAATTTTTGTTTTCAACATTCTCGATTGTAAAAATAGGATTGTTGGTCTCTGTGTATCCTTTTTTAAAAGTGTAAACTGAGATATTCTCTTTATCCAACGTTAAGTCCAATAAATGATTCGAGTGCGTGGTTATAAAGTACTGATAATCTTTAAAGTGCAATAAAGTCTCAACAAAAATGCGTTGAAAACCGGGATGTAAATACTGTTCAGGTTCCTCTATGAAAAAATTAATTTTTTCACCTTGCCTAAAAAATAACGGATAGGTAAGAATTATCAGCGATTGAATTCCGTCTCCTAATTCGTAAATGGGATGTTCTTCGTGCGCACCTATTCTGAAATATACTACGTCTTGCCCAATCCTCGGAATAATATTGATTTCTTCATTGTTGAAAAAAGAAGTCTTTAGAAAATTTTCAAAACGTTTTACTTTTTCTCTGTCCTCTTTTGTGCCAAGAAGCAGTTTTTTAGTGTCTTCGTATAAGCTTAACCCAGTGTAAATTTTGTCTTTTATGTCGCCATCTAATCCCTTATTAGAAAAGTAATCCCTAATGGTACAGTTTAAATAAATATCTTCTTGTTTCTGTGTTCCACTAATGTTTCTTAAACCCCGTAGTGTTGGAATGTAGATGTTTTTGAGTTTAAAGTCATGGCGTTTATAAAGTGAATCAAACTTTTCAATGTAGGTATTACCAATAATAATTAATTGGGCAGATAATACTTCATGATTGTAGCCGACTACTGATATAATGTTATTTCTGTAATTTACTATTTGAGAAAAATAGGATTTAATTTTATCTTCTAAATTTAGGCTTAAGTCGAGATATTCAATTTCTTTTAGGTCCTGCAAAAAATGCTTGGTGTCCTCATCAGAGAGTTTGCCTATTTCAAAGAATTCGGTAAGTGCTTCTTTAAAGCTTTTGATAAGTTCATTGTAGGCGTTTAAATTAAACAACGAAGATTTGTAACGAATATCATGATAGGAAAAGAAAGTTCTTAAAAATCTGCTTTTGCCTGAATTATTTGCTCCAATTAGAATGTTTATTTTCGAAAAGCCAGCAAGTTCGTTGTCGTTGTAAACAGTTGTGTAATGATTTAGTCTGTCTTTACCTAAAAGAATTGCTTCGATCATATCTTTGATGAATATTAGAATTTAAAGTTATTATATTCTTAGACATTAGTCGTTCAAAATAATCTAATACCCTTATTATTAATCTTACAATTTAGGTAAATATTAATAGGTTGAAATGTGTATTGCTGGTTAGCCGGAAACCCCTTAAAGCCTTCTCAATTTCCCCAATCACCCTATAATATTCTTCACTTAGTTCGGGGATATTACGCTTTCCACCTGGTTGTTTAATGAGGTTAATGCGCTGTACAAAGCATCTTTTATAATTTGTTGGTTCATATTATGGTTGTTGATACGCGAGTATAATTATTTTTGATGTTTTATAATGGCCGCAACGTACTTTAGCAATAAGCTTTCGGGCAAACCAATTTCAATGAAAACCATATTAACACTTACATTAACGCTTTTTTGCACGTTTGCTTTTTGCCAGAAAAAAGGGAAGGAGATAGCTTTTCCTCCCCCGGTACTGGATATGCACTATCCCGACTTTATAAGCGCCTGCGAGTTGCCGGGTCATAAAAAGGAGTTGGTTTACACCCGCTTTATTTATAGGGGTACAGATGAGTATTGGAGCCTTGTGCCCGATAAAAAATGTAAAGGAGTAAAAGCCGCATTAGAAATACCCGATAGCGTGGAAATGCGACAGGAATTTACAAGTCAATTTAAAAATGTACACGATAACTATTGGAATACCTATCTGCTTGTGGATGTTATTGGCGTGTATGAAGATGGCGACGCCAGGGGGTATGGCCATTTAGGCAGCAATAAAAGTAAATTCACCGTGATGTATTTTATTGACGTACAAACAGTGAAAAAGAAGAATCAAAAAGGCAAAATCAAGCATTAAGACGACGTTCCGCAGCTTTCGCGTTAGGGATTGAAATGGATACCGGCCCGTGAATAAGGCCTTGCAGGCGTATGAATGTAAAGCCCGGCGACGCTTCTACCAGCGGCGAACGCACTTTTAGTATCAAGTAGTAAGTATCAAGTATCAAGATTTTTGGGATGGGGTGTAGGGGGTATATGCGAACATTGGCTGGAACGCTGGCTAAGACTCACCCGGCGAGGCTGCGCCCGCCACCCTCTCTTCGGCTTTGCCGGAAAGAGGGGCTTGAAAATTTATTATTTGTTTTTATTTCTTTAATGTGTTGATATACAGCGTTCAGGCCCCTCTTTCCACCGCAGGTGAAGAGAGGGTGGCGGGCGTAGCCTCGCCGGGTGAGTCTTCGCCGCCATGCGATATACGCTGTTCCCCCTTTGCGAATTCCAGACTTACGAAGTTTTTGAAACTTCGTAAGTCTCAGAAGGCGTTAAAACAACTCCACCAACCGCTCCAAAGCCATGCCGCGCGATCCTTTGATGAGGATGGTGGAATGGGTGATGGGGCTGGCCTTTAACGCTGCAATGGCATCCTCGGCAGTGGCGTAAAATGTGGCTGCTGACTGCTGACTTTGGACTAATGACTGCTGACTTAAAAAATCTTTCCCGATAAAAATGCGTTCGTCAACCGGGGTATCCAGCGCTTTTTGGATCACGGAGGCATGCTCGGCCGCCGACTCGGGGCCCATCTCGAACATGTCGCCCAGGATGAGTACTTTGCGTGGCGCCTGCAGTTTGCCGATGTTTTCGATGGCTACAAACATGCTGCTGGGGTTGGCATTATAGTAATCGCAAATAAGGGTATTGCTTTCCGTTTTCACAATTTGCGACCGGTTGTTTTTGGGCTGATAGCCTTCAATACCGGCGTTTATTTGCGCGGCAGGGATATTAAAATAGCTGCCTATGGCTATGGCCGCCAAAATATTATGCAGGTTGTAGGCGCCGGTGAGTTGGGTTTTTACGGTGTAGCTTTGGCCGGTTTTATTGTTGGTGTACTCCAACGTGAGCAGGGGCGAGTTTTCTACCAGTTCGCCACTCACCAAATCATCAATGGTATTGGTGCCGTAGTACACCACGTTGCCCAGCTTACGGGCGGCAGCCATATCAAGCAATGTTTGGTCGTCGCTATTAATAAAAGTAACGCCACCACGCCTTTCAAAAGCTCCCCCTTCAGGGGGCCGGGGGGCTAAATAATCATACAACTCCCCTTTGCCTTTCTTCACGCCTTCTACCCCGCCAAAGCCTTCCAGGTGCGCTTTGCCTACGTTGGTAATTAAGCCATGCGACGGCTGGGCGATGGTGCAAAGCAGTTCGATTTCTTTTTGGTGATTGGCCCCCATTTCGATAACGGCCACCTGGTGGCTGGCGTCGATGGTTAAAATGCTGAGGGGTACGCCTATATGGTTGTTTAAATTGCCCTGGGTGGCCTGGGTTTTAAAGTGTTGGGACAGTACGGCGTTGATAAGCTCTTTGGTGGTGGTTTTACCGTTGGTGCCCGTAAGGCCGATAACTGGGATGGTTAGTTGGCGGCGGTGATGGCGGGCCAAATCCTGCAAGGCAGTAAGTACATCGGCCACCAGCAAATAATTATCGCCCAGCTGGTACCCGGGATTATCAATTACGGCGTAGGCTGCGCCTGCGGCAATGGCCTGTTGGGCAAAGGTATTGGCATCAAATTTATCGCCTTTAAGGGCAAAAAACAGGCTGCCGGTCGCAATTTTGCGGGTATCGGTGCTGATAACAGGGTGTTGCAGGTATAGCTGGTAAAGTTGCTGGGTAGTAATCATACGTGACGCGTTACGCTTTGGCGTTTGGATAACAAAGTTAAAGGATGGTGCGGACATATTGGCGGGGTGGTGGAAAAATTGTGGGGAGGGGGTATCAACCGGCTTGTCGCTTTTTCTGGTACCGGCCCGTGACATGCCCAGTTTTCCTGTCATCCTGAGGTACGAAGGATCTATCAACTATGCATGACCGATAGAAAAGTTGGCGAATAGATGCTCCGTTTCTACCTATGACATATCCAATTTTCCTGTCATCCTGAGGAACGAAGGATCTATCAGCTGTGCATGACCGATAGAAAAGTTCGCGAATAGATCCTTCACTACGTTCAGGATGACAGTTCTCTTATTGTATGTCATTTCTCCCCCTTCAGAATTTCGCTAAATTTTATCACTACCCATGACATATCCAATTTTCCTGTCATCCTGAGGAACGAAGGATCTGTCAGCTGTGCATGACCGATAGAAAAGTTCGCGAATAGATGCTTCGTTCCTACCTATGATATATCCAATTTTCCTGTCATCCTGAGGAACGAAGGATCTATCAGTTGTGCATGATCGATAGAAAAGTTCGCGAATAGATCCTTCACTACGTTCAGGATGACAGTTCTCTTATTGTATGTCATTTCCCCCTTCAGAATTTCGCGAAATTTTACCACTCAGCATGACATATCCAATTTTCCTGTCATCCTGAGGAACCTTTATTTGCGCACAAATGATCGCGTTGCAAATGACACTTTTTTTTACAATTGATAATCAGTCAGTTACAAATGTGTCAATGGCAGGAACGAAGGATCTGTCAGCTGTGCATGACCGATAGAAAAGTTGGCGAATAGATGCTTCGTTCCTACCTATGATATATCCAATTTTCCTGTCATCCTGAGGAACGAAGGATCTATCAGCTGTGCATGACCGATAGAAAAGTTGGCGAATAGATCCTTCACTACGTTCAGGATGACAGTTCTCTTATTGTATGTCATTTCCCCCTTCAGAATTTCGCTAAATTTTATCACTACCCATGACATATCCAATTTTCCTGTCATCCTGAGGAACGAAGGATCTGTCAGTTGTGCATGATCGATAGAAAAGTTCGCGAATAGATCCTTCACTAGGTTCAGGATGACAGTTCTCTTATTGTATGTCATTTCCCCCTTCAGAATTTCGCGAAATTTTACCACTCAGCATGACAGTCTTTATTTTTATATGTCATTCCCCCTATTCATCCAACTAATCACCGCTTTAATTTCGCCGTAGCTGTAGTTGTCGCCGAGGATTTGTTTGAGGGGCGAGAGCATTTGGGAGCCGTAGCTTTCAACGGCATCTTTAATGGCGGGGATTTTTTGGGCGGGTACCAGGGCTTCTACTTCCAGCTCGCCCGATTGTACAAAAAAGCTGAGGTGGCTTTCGATGGTCATGGGCGAGAGGTTGCGCTCGGCGGCAATTTCGGCAACGGTTTTGCCGGTTTGGTAAAGCCGGAGCGACTCGGTACGGGTATCGTTTGTTTTGCGGGCCTTAATGGGTTGTGCCGGACGGACGGACGCCACCTTGCGCTCCCGCTTGGGCGATTTATAGGCTATTTTTGATTCGAGGCCTTTTTCTTTGGCGTAATCTTTCACGGGCTGCAACAGCTCGCGGCCGTAGCGGGCCAGTTTTACATCGCCGAAGCCCGAGATAAGGCGCAGCTCGTCGAGGCTTTGCGGCAGGTAGGTGGCCATCTCGACAAGGGTAGCATCAGATACAATGATGTAGGCCGGCACGTTTTCATGTTGGGCAATATCGTTACGTACGCGTTTGATGCGGCTTAGCAGTTCGGCTTCGTGCGGTGGCGCCTGTACGTGGGTGTGTGTTTCTTCAACGGTTTCGCTTTCAATAAACTCAACCTTTTGCAGGCCTTTAAGTACGGCGGCGCTTTGGTCGGTCAGTTTTACAATGGGGTATTCGTCGCCGCCCATTTGCAGGTAGCCCATGGTAAGCAGCTCGCGAATGTAGCGCTGCCAGTCGGGCTTGCTGATATCGGCGCCAATGCCGTAGGTTTTAAGGCGTTTATGTTCGTCGCGAATTTTTTCAGATTTCGATCCGCGTAAAAAATCAATCACATAGTTAATGCCGAAACGCTCGTTGAGGCGGGCCACGGCCGAGAGGGCTTTTTGGGCTATCAGCGTACCGTCAAAGCGTTTAAATTCGGTAAGGCAAACATCGCAGGAGCCGCAATTGGGCGGGAAAGCCTCATCAAAATAGTTCATCAAATACTGGCGGCGGCAGCTTTGCAGCTGGCAGTAGCGCACCATATCGTTCAGCTTGTTGAGCATAATGCGGCTTTGGGCCTCGTTGCCCTCTATCCTTGCAAAATGCTGCAGCTTACCCGCATCGCCCGGCGAATACAGTAGCAAGGCCTCGGATGCCAGCCCGTCGCGCCCGGCACGGCCGGTTTCCTGGTAATAGCCCTCGATGTTTTTAGGCAGATCGATATGCACTACGTAGCGCACGTTTGATTTATTGATGCCCATGCCAAAGGCGATGGTGGCTACAATGATCTTCACTTCATCGCGCAAAAAAGCTTCCTGGTTACGCACTTTGGTTTCGTTGCTGAGGCCGGCGTTGTAGGCTTCGGCAGAAAAGCCGGCGGCTTTCAGGTCGTCGGCCAGGTCTTCAGTAGATTTACGGGAGAGGCAGTAGATAATGCCTGATTCATCCTTCCGCTCATTTAAAAAGTTAACCAGCTGCTGAAAGCTGTTTTTTTTGGGGATAACCCGGTAGGTAATATTTTCGCGGTTAAATGATGATACAAATACTTTGGGCTTGTTAAGATTGAGTTTCTCGAGGATATCCTTTTGTGTAAGCTTATCGGCAGTGGCGGTAAGCGCAATAACCGGCACATTCGGGAACTCGGTTTTCAGTTGGGCCAGCATCAAATACTCGGGGCGGAAATCGTGCCCCCATGACGAGATGCAGTGGGCTTCGTCGATGGCTATTTGTACTACATTCAGTGTTTTTAAAAAGGGAACCAGTTTGTTCTCGGCGCCAAACAAACGCTCGGGCGCAAGGTATAGCAGGCGGATCTGGTTGTTCCTTAATTTTTCTACCAGTTGGCGCTGCTCATCGGGGTTTTGGGCCGAGTTAAGGAACGCTGCAGGGATACCACTTACATTCAGGCTATCTACCTGGTCTTTCATCAAGGCTATGAGCGGCGAGATAACAATGGTTAAGCCGTTAAGCAATACCGCGGGCAACTGGTAACATAATGATTTGCCGCCGCCGGTTGGCATCAGCGCCATTACATCCTGCCCGTTTAATATATGCTGGATAATGGCTTCCTGCTGGTGCCTGAAAGCGCTATAACCAAAATATTTTTGCAGAGCCTCTTGCGGATTCATGGTAGATGTGCAGATTACAGATTTCAGATGTGCAGATTGATTTGCTTTTTCAGGGGCAAATTACAAATTATCAGGGAGATTGCTAATATTTTTAGATTTTTTGTAGGTGGGGAGTTGTCTGAACCTGGATTAAGCGGATTTTTCGGATTATTGGATTTTGATTTTCAGGTTCCCATAGCGGAAAGATCAGGTAATCTCTTAATCTGATAATCTGCTTAATCCAGGTTCAGGCAAGTCATCTTCAAATTTTCAAATCCTCAAATTTTCAAATGTTCTTTTGTAACAATCTCCACATCTGCACATTTGAAATTTGCACATCTGCACATATTTTCCGCATATTTAGCTTTTACTACCATCTATTCAGTTTTATGATAAAAAAGCTACTTGTTGTTTTATTGGCTGTTGTTTTCGCATCAGCTGCGTTTGCCCAAAAAATACAATCGCCTGAGGAGTTCCTGGGTTATAAGCTGGGTACACAGTTTACTCCGCACTACCGTATTGTTGAATATTTTAAATATGTTGCCCAGGCTTCAAAAAACGTAAAGCTGCAGCAGTTTGGTACTACCAACGAGGGCAGGCCTTTGCTGGCTATGTTCATCGCATCGGATGAAAACATTGGCAGGTTGGAGGAGATTCGCCATAATAACCTGCGGGTAGCCGGTGTTGAAAGCGGGCCTGTTATTACCAATGTACCTGTAATTACCTGGTTAAGCTATAACGTGCATGGCAACGAGCCGGCATCAAGCGAAGCCGCCATGTGGACTTTATATGATTTGGTCGATCCATCAAACGCGCAAACCCAGGGCTGGCTTAAAAACACGCTGGTGGTTATTGACCCTTGCCTGAACCCGGACGGACGCGACAGGTATGTTAATTTTTATAATTCGGTACACGGTCTGTCGCCCGATGCTTACCCAACCTCGCGCGAGCATGCCGAGCCATGGCCGGGCGGCCGGGTAAACCACTACTACTTTGATCTTAACCGCGATTGGGCCTGGCAGCAGCAAAAGGAAACGCAGGCACGCGTAGGCCTGTATAACCAATGGCTGCCGCAAATACATGTAGATTACCACGAGCAAGGCCCCAACGCCCCATACTACTTTGCCCCAGCTGCCGAGCCTTACCATAAAGACCTTACCCAATGGCAACGCGATGCCCAGGTACTTATCGGTAAAAACAACGCCAAATATTTCGACCAAAATGGCTGGATGTACTTTACCAAATACGAGTTCGACCTGCTGTACCCATCCTATGGCGACACCTACCCGTTATATAACGGCTCAATCGGGATGACTTATGAGCAGGGCGGTATTGGCGCGGGCCTGGCCGTTGTTAACCGCAGCGGCGATACGCTTACGCTGGTTCAGCGGGTGGCGCATCACCATTCCACGGGTTTAAGTACGGTTGAAACGGCATCGGCCAACGCCCAGAAATTTAAAGACGAGTTTAAAAAGTTTTATGATAACAGCCGCGCCAACCCGCCGGGCGAATACAAAACCTACGTTGTTAAAAACGACAACAACAATAAAATAAATGCCATGGCCAAACTGCTTGCCCGCAATGGTATTCAATATGGTTTTGGTTTGGCCAATAAATCGGTTACCGGCTATGATTATATGAGCGGTAAAACCGAAGCATATACCGTTGGGCCTAATGATTTGGTGGTAAACGCCTATCAGCCCAAAGCGGTATTGCTGCATGTGCTGCTGGAGCCAAAAACTATTATCCCCGATTCAAATACGTATGATATTACAGCATGGTCGTTACCCTATGCATTTGGGTTGAAGGCTTATGGTGTAAAAGAATCGCTAAAACCGGCAAGCGCCGAGTGGGGTATTACCGCGCCGAAGCCTTTGGTTAACACCCATGCTTACGCCTATGTATCGTCATGGCAGTCGTTGGGGGATGTTAAATTCCTTGCAGCGTTGTTTAAAAAGAAGATCAGGGTACGTTATGCCGAAAAATCATTTGAGGCCGCAGGCAAAACTTTTGCCCCCGGATCGTTATTGATAACGCGGGCCGGTAATGACCGTGCCGATTTTGACCAGGTGGTTACCCAAACCGCTGCTGAGCTTAACCAGGAGGTTACGCCACTTTCATCGGGCTTTGTGGATAAGGGCTCAGACCTGGGATCTGATGCGGTTAAGTATATCCGCCAGCCCAAAGTAATGCTGGTTGCCGGCGATGGCGTAAACTCCGAAGGCATGGGCGAGGTTTGGCATTTGTTTGAGGCGCAATTAGGTTATCCTATTACCTTGATCAGGTATCAGGACATTGGCCGCACCCGCCTGTCCGATTTTGATGTGGCTATTTTCCCGGACGGACGCTACGATGATTTTCTGTCGGAGAAGTTGCAAAACTGGATCCGCGATGGGGGCAGGCTGATTGCCATTGATAATGCAGTGGCAGCGCTGGTTGATAAAAAAGGCATCCTGCTTAAAAAGAAGGATGATAAAAAAGACGATAAAGATAAAGACAAAACCGTTAAAATTTACGGCGACCGTGACCGGGACGCCATCCGCGGCATGATCCCCGGGGCTATATTTAAGCTGAACCTGGACAATACCCACCCGCTTGGTTTTGGCCTGCCCGACTATTATTATTCACTAAAAATGAACGATGATATTTATGAGTTATTTGGCGGCGAGGACGGCTGGAATGTAGGCACCATTAAAAAAGATAGTTATGTATCGGGCTTTGCCGGAGCCGCAGCCAAGCAAAAAATTAATAACGGTTTGCTGCTTGGCGTTCAACCCATGGGCCGCGGCTCGGTTATATATATGGTTGACGATCCGCTGTTTCGCAGTTTTTGGGAAAACGGCAAGCTGCTGTTTAGCAATGCGGTGTTTATGGTGGGGCAGTAAGCCCCCCAGCCCCCTGAAGGGGGAGCTTTTGATTTGCTAAAACGTCTGTCGGCTTAAACGGCAGGCGTTTTAGCAAATCAGATGTTAATGGCAGGCTTAAATACCCGCCATTAATCTTTCCCTAACAATTTATTCACCATTCACTACTCACCACTCACCAACAGGGGCGTCTTTAATTTTCTCGAGTATTGATGCTGGCAAATAAGGCCGCCCGCCTGTTGCGGGTACGCAGGTGCCTGTGAATACGGCTTTGGTCATTACCTTATTATTAAAAATGATGGATTGTTTAAAGTGTAGTTTAGGCAGGCCTGCCTTATCAGTATATAGCGTGCAGGTAACCGAAAATTCATCCCCTTTTTTTAACGACCGTAAAAAACTGATGCTGTAGTTTGATAGCACCATATGAACGCCGTTTTTAGCCTCGGTTTCAAAATCGAAGCCCAGCACTTCCCTGATATAATCATGCCGGCAATATTCCATATAAAACGGATAGTATAAGCCATCCATAATTTGCTGCACATCTATGTGCTCGTCCTTGGCAACGTAAGTTTTTGAGTATTCCATGGTGGTTGATTTTAACGGGTAGCGGGCAAATATATAGCAATCCGACGTATGGTACCCACCATTTCTGTCTCAAATCTCAAATCTCACATCTAAACATGGCGTACCCCCGCCGGTAGAAGCGGGGTCGTGCTTTCCCCTCATACGCCTGCAGGCATTACGCTCATTGGCCGGTATCCGGTACAATCACTTACGCGAAATTGGGGTACTGATGAACTTTGAGTAAGCTGCTAATTTGTTTTAGCGGTGGTTTACCTGTCAGCAAGGTATACGCGACAGCCGTGCACCAACGGAGGCGGAGGCACAACCATTTAAACAATTTCCTTCTTTTTCATTCCCCAACATATTCCTAAATTATTACCTTTAAACAAATTGACTGTTTATGAATAAAGTATTTTACCTGTGTGTAGCGTTGGTTGTTTTGGGTGCCTGGAAATACCAGGACGATCATAAAAAAGGTTTTGTTGACGTTGCCGGGATCGACTCCCTGACAAAACCCGGCGATAATTTTTTTCGCTTTGTTAACGGACGCTGGTACGATACCGCCAAAATTGCTGCCGATCAATCGGGCGTGGGTTCTTATAGTTTCATGAACATTCCGCAAAAGCTACTGCTGCAAAGCATCCTGGATAGTGTTTCAAAAGCCCGGAACCCAATGGGCAGCATCGACCAAAAGGTGGGCGATTTTTACGCTTCAGGCATGGATACCGCAACTATTAACCAACGCGGATACCAGCCCATTAAACCGGTACTGGCACAAATTGATGCCATTGCCAACGTGCCCTCACTCATCAAATTTGTAGCCGCGCAGCTAAAATCCGGTAACGACCTGATTATTGGCTTTGGTATTTATCCCGACAATAAAAACAGCAGCATCAATATTGCCCATGCATCACAAACCGGCATTGGTTTGCCAGAAAGGGACTATTATTTTAAAACAGATTCATCTACGCTTGGCATTCAGCAGGCCTACAAAAAATATATAAGCACCCTGTTCCGGTTAACCGGGAGCAGCCCTGCCGCCGCCACAAAAAACGCGGCTATCGCTTACGGCATCGAGCAGCAAAACGCGGCATCGCATAAAACCAATGTCGAATTAAGGGATGTTAACGCCAATTACCATAAGGTAGCGGTTGCGGCCATCAGCAAAACACAGGCTAATATAGGCTGGCCAACATTGCTTGCCGAACTGGGCGCCACAACCGACTCGGTTGATATGGGCCAGCCCGCTTATTACGATAAGCTGAACGTACTGTTGAAATCGGTATCCATAACCGACTGGAAAATTTATTTAAAAGCCGCCACCCTCCAAAACTACGCCGAAATACTGAGCAAGCCATTTGTAGATGCCACGTTTGAGTTTAATAAAGTATTAAACGGGCAGGCCGTACAAAAAACCCGCAGGCAAATCATGACTCAAAACGTCGACAATTACCTGGGGCAGGCTTTGGGGCAATTGTATGTGAAACGATATTTTAACGAGGATGCAAAAAAACGGGTACTTGTATTGGTAAACAACCTGCAAAAATCTTTCGAAAACAGGATCAACCACCTGGACTGGATGAGCGACAGCACCAAACAAAAAGCAAAAGAAAAATTATACGCCATCACCAAAAAATTGGGCTACCCCGATAAATGGCGCAATTACGATAAGGTGCAGATAAACCGCACCAAATACTTCGAAAATATCCTGTGGCTTAAACAAAACGACTACCAGTTTCAATTGGCCAAACTAAACAAGCCTGTTGATAAAACAGAATGGGGCACCACGCCATCTACGGTTACCGCTTACTACAATCCCTCGTTTAATGAGGTTGTTTTCCCGGCGGGCATCCTACAGTTTCCCTATTTCGACTTTGCGGCAGATGACGCTATCAATTATGGCGGCATCGGCATGGTGATTGGCCACGAAATGACCCACGCCTTTGACGACCAGGGCGCGCAGTTTGACAAAGACGGCAACGTAAAAAACTGGTGGACAAAAGAAGATTACGAAAAGTTTAGGGCCAAAACAAAACAGCTGGCCAATTTATATGGCTCCTTTACCGTTTTAGATACCGTACACATAAAAGGCGCACTCACCCTGGGCGAAAACACCGCCGACAATGGCGGCATAGCCATAGCCTACGACGCATTTAAAATGACCGAACAGGGAAAAGGCAACGTTAAAATTGACGGCTTTACGCCCGACCAGCGCTTCTTCCTGTCGATAGCCCAAATCTGGAGGGTAAAAACCAGGGACGAGTTCCTGCGCACCTACGTAAACACCAACCCGCATTCACCAGCCATGTGGCGTGTAAACGGCCCGTTAATGAATTTCGCCCCGTTTTACAAAGCATTTAACGTGCAGCCGGGCGATAAAAATTATAAGGCGGAAGATCAGAGGGTTAAGATTTGGTAGGAGGGAACTCAATTGTTGTTGAGAAAAAAGTAGAAGTAAAAAATAATATCGAACACTGAATTTCGAATATCCAACACCGAAGTTTTCGGTTCATTATTCGAAATTGGATATTCAGTGTTCGATATTAATTCTATTTTAACTTTCTTGAATTAATGACATTGCGGAAGGGGAGATAGGGGTTAAATAAGGCGCTCAATCCCTGCACCCTCTCGCTTGCAGAAAACCTCAACCAAGCTAATTCATGGGCGTTCCCGTTGGTAGAAACGGGCCGTGCTTTCCCCTCATACGCGCACAAGGCATTAGGCGCGAGGTCCCGATAAAATCGGGATACAATCACTAACGCGAAAACCGTTAAACAAGAAATCCCCGATGTTATCAGGCATCCGGGATTTTTTAGCTTCTGGCCGGTGTTACCCACCGTACCAGCCAGGGTTTGCGTTTTAAAATAGCCTTAGTTGGAAACCTATTTGGTGATTGCCTTTGGCCTTCCCTGAGGCTAAATGAACGGGGCATAACACCGACAACTGGCTGAAACATGGTTAACATAACTTAACACATTTTATGTAAATTAATTATAAATATTTGATAATCAAATGTTTGTAATTAAACATGGTTAACATTGAATTGGTGCTTTCCGCAGTTTGGGAGCTTGTAAAATGTTTGTGTTTGTTGGCACTAAAAGAGGCACCGAAGGGCATGGGCTTTAACCGAGAGATCATAGGGTTAAGATTTGGCAGGGAGGATAACCTATATAAATTCGCATTACCCTTTTAACCCTGCCTAATAACACAAAATCCCAATCCAGTTAAGCATCCGGAATTTGCATATTCAATACTTAGCATGCGGACCACAAGGGGGACCTTGCGGTAGCTGGGGGAATAAAATACGGGACACATTAATAAGCAACCAGACTTAAACTATTTTTTTTATTTGGATTTTTAAATCAATAAAATTTGTAAATTCGATGTAAATATATTGCAGTCAATTAGTTGCAAAAAAAATATTACAAGCTATGCAACCTAACCCCTTATCAGAAAAAAGTTGGATTCATCCGATTATCGATTTGCTAAATGACAAAGAGTATGGTGAGGCATATTGTCTTGCAGATTACTATCCCGCTACCCTTGAAAGAAATATTACCCAAAGTATTGCTCTTATTGGTCAAAAAGATTTGCTTCGAGCTAATTTATTAATAAAAAAGAACCTCGAATCATTTTTATCACTTAGAGATTTTGTTAATAAGATGTTACAATTGGGCTTCATTCCAAACGAAATGGGAGGTGATAAATTTTCAAGCAGTGATCCGAGCGAATATATTGAAACCATCTTGATAGTATCAAAATTAATACTTGATCCACTAACTATTGACGAATCATGGCGCGCGCTATATGCAATTGTGGCGAAGCCGAATTGCCAAGATAAATTACTTATTAATTCAATACTAACTTGTCTTTATCAGATCAAAAGTGAACCTGAAAAGCTCTTAAATTACGCAGAGATAGTGGTTGCTAAATGTTACTGGGACAGGAACGATAGCGAATTAAAACAACTTGGCGCGTTTTTTTTAGCAGAAGCTATTTCGACACCTGATATAAAATTTACACTTCTTGCACATGCCGCGGAGATAATTCAAAAAAATTACCCTCTAAACCTTGATCAATTGAATTATGTATTTGATAGAATATTAATAATAAAACCCGATGGGCGTAAGTGGGTTTTGTCAAAATATCAATTTTTGTTTGATTCATACGGCTTGGAAGAATACAAAACTCAGTTCCTAGATAAAAGCATTTTTTTTTCTAAGAATCTTCGCGATTTTATAGTTTTAGAGACACGAAAGGCAAAAGATCAAATCCAATTGCTTATCCAATATCAACAATATAAATATGCGAAATGGTACGTTCCGGGAGATGAAATGCTTTTAGCAACTGCAGTATTTTTAGATACAAATAATAAAAACGTCAAAATTGAACTTATACTGCAGTTATTAAAATACGAAAATACACCTAATGATTATTTCGCCTTCGAATTATTTGCTGCTTTTTTAGACTTATTTTTCAAAGAGGTTGGAAGGTCTGCGCAGGCATATTTAATAAGATTTTATACGATTAAAAATCACGCAAAACATTTTGAACAGCTATTATTATCAATAAATAAGTATCAACATTTTTATAAAAAATACACCAAAAAGTCATTAATAGCATTTTTAGAGCACGAAGAACAAAAAGAAAACCATAGAGAGTCATATAGTTTAGGCGGTGATGTAATTTACAGTATAGGGGGAGTGAAAAGTGTGAGCGGAATACTAGATTATCACGTTGAGATTGGATCCGACTTTAATATTAAAATGGACGGAGAAATTGCCACTCCTAAGGAAAATGTTCAAGAAATGCCATCGAATGAAAAACGCTTTACCTTCATTGACTTTCCTTCAAAATGTCAAATAAATAAAAAAGTACAATTGCGCGTTCAGCTAACAAAAGCTATACCGTCTTATACTCGAGTATTAAAACAACTCGATTTATTAATCAATTCCGAAACAAGAGAAATATGCTTAGAAATTAACATTAGCGCTAAGGGTTTCGCGTTGAGAGACTGGCATAAACAATTAAGGTTTTTAGTAAGTGAAGATTCTGAAATTGCTGTTTTTGACTTGGTCGCATTAGATACCGGAAAACACGCAATTGAAATTGAATTTTTTTTTGAAGCTGCCAGGGTTGGCTACGTTATTGTAGAAACCGAGGTTGGTTATTATTTGAATGGTGTAGATACCCCCTCTGATTTCAAGATTATTCAGGACCCGTTAACTGTTCTAGCAATTACAGAAAACCACACAGCATCGGTTCCTAAATATACCCTTAATGTACTATGGATGGAGAAGGAGCGAAAATTATCATACCGTGTTTTGTCGATCGATAGCGAACAAAACTTAAGTTGGGAAAAAATGGATCCCCCTTCAATAGAGCAAATTTCTGATTATCAACGCGATTTGAATGCTTTTTTATATGAAGTTGCAACACAAGCAAACCCAA
Organism: Mucilaginibacter sp. P2_A5; assembly: GCF_056404995.1. Lineage (NCBI taxonomy): Bacteria > Pseudomonadati > Bacteroidota > Sphingobacteriia > Sphingobacteriales > Sphingobacteriaceae > Mucilaginibacter > Mucilaginibacter sp. P2_A5. The sequence continues at coordinate 44,782 of NZ_JBFUCY010000002.1, read as the reverse complement.
ATGACGACTATTGGGATTCAATTTCCGTAAATATGCAGGGGTTAGGTAATACGTTATTTCTGGAACTAATACCAGCAGAACTAGCGATATTGATAAAAAAATGGCCCCCCGACACAGTTCTTATAGTTTCCACTAATGAGCAATGGATTCCTTGGGAACTAATTTTTGATGGCGAGGATTTTTGGGGAAGTAAATTTATCGTTGCCAGGCATCCTAGAATAACTTTAGCAAGTGGAGTTCCAGAAAAAGACCGACATCAAGGCAATCTAAAACAAAAGATTAATAGAGTAGTTAATGTCATTGGCGGGGGGGTTCCTAAAATAGAGGCCGAACGAGCAAGACACCTGTTTGACACAATTATTTCTAAGGAGAACATTGAAATACTCACCGAACAGCCCGTATCTGTATTTTCAAAAGCATTACTTGAAACCGATGCCATTCATTGCACATGCCATGGACATCTTGAGCCACATATGCTGCAAATTGCATTAGATAAATCAAGAATATTAAACTTACCGCCAGATACAATAAAATTGCTTCCATTGAAGCAAGGAAGTATGGTCTTTGCAAATGCTTGCTCGTCCTCGGCACCAATACTAAAATTTGGTCGGTTCAGTTCATTTGGCTGGGAATTTTATCTAAATGGTGCAGATGTTTTTATTGGCACCTTAGGAGCGGTACCTATTACTTATGCCATTAGTTTCGCCGAAGATGTTTATAAAGAACTTTTTTCAGGGGATTCAAATGTTGGACAGGCAGTTCTTGCAGCCAAGAGGACGGCAACTAAAAAAAGAAATCTATTTTGGTTGTTTTATTGTATTTATGGTGATCCTTTTTATTCAGTTAACTAAAATTTAAGCACATGTCATTAGAAATTTATGCAATTACTTCTGAATCTGGTAATTCAAGTAACGTAAAAATAGGAAACTCTGAAACTCTCGCTACATTGGGCGGAGCTGAAGATACGATTGCCGTCCAGCTCAAGGAACTTCTAAATTCAGTAATAGAATCTATATCTGAGGATGTAACAGAAGAATGTAACGTGAGTATTGAAGTTAGTGGTTCCGTTAATCTTAAGGCACAAGGTGGGGTTAAGTATTTGTTTTTTAATGTTAGCGGAGAGGCAGCTACTAGTAATAATATGAAAGTTGTTTTATCGACTAAAATTCAACCAAAGAAATAATTAACTCCGCCCTTGTTGGTGTTCCCGGCCGCACTTTGTTGGAGTTGTCTCCAACAAATTCGTCGACCATTAAAATGTCGCAATAGCCAAAGCCATCTGACCCCGATTTTATCGTCATCAATTGGCAGGGTCGTTGTCTAATAGGAATTGGCATACAGCTTACGTTTTAACTAGTTTGCCGCCGGGACCGAAGTTGTTGGAGACAACAGGTTGACCGAGAATTCAAATCCAACACACGAGTATTCGGATAGGTATCTGAGACAAATTGCTTTTACGCGATTCTCAGGGCACTTAAAATAATTCTCGGTCAGCCTGACAACTCCAACAACGGCTTCGGAAGTAAGAATAGGTAATATAAAAGCAAAAAAAAAGAGGCTTACACCTCTTTTTAAATCTGCAACCGAAGCGGCAGTAAAAACGGACAAAGCTTACCAGTTGAGGGTTAACTCAAAACTGCTCTTTGTAATCTTCAGCTTTAATCGTAAAGCGAGAAGAAAAATCAAAATTTCTTTCAAAGTATTAGAAAGCGGCTGTTAGGATAATGGGGGCCAACCCTCGATTTTTTTTCCCCCTTGGCGCAAGTGTTGTGCGGCTGTATGCGGGAGGCTCACTTGTGACTTTGTAAGCCATTCACATCGCAAGCCCCCCTTGGCGCAAGTGTTGTGCGGCTGCAAGCGGGAGGATCACTTGTGGCTCTTGTAGAACAACTAACCATGTCGTAATCCTCGGCTCCACTCTTCGATTCGGCAAACAGGCACAAGCCACTGTGCCGTCGTTTCCAACGCTCAAGACTGCGCCAAGGACGTGTAAGTTTAATAGAAATAGGGTGGTTAAAGACCATTCCAACAACGGCTGTAAAATGTTATAATTGTTAAGCCCTTTTGTGGGCTTTTTTTTATTCATAAATAAATGAAATTAGAAGATTGGTTAACAATTGCACATCTACACAGAGGGCAATTAATAAGCGAATTTACAGTGCTCGAAATCGCAATAGAGTATTATTTAGCGGAACATTTCGTTTTTGATAGTTCTATGCAGAACTCATTTCGCTCAATTATTCTTAACAGAATGACTTTTGAAAGTAAAAGAAGTTCATTTAAAACTATTTTGGAACAGAAGGCGATCGATAGTGGATTCACAAAAACTAAAAGTAATACTTACCCACATGGTAAATTTCTTGACGAAATAAGAAGATTAAATGATGAAAGAAATTATTTTGCACACTATACACTGGTGGGTAATAGTGACTTCGACAAAAACCAATATGTTATTGGCTTAGCGGAATTTAGAGATAGTACAAAATACAAATGGTACACCATTGAAGATTTTAATGCGTTAATCAGGCGTATCAGAAAAGCTACAAACGATGTTCTAAAACTTAAGAATCTATAAGGCCCCCAAACTGGCGCACGCGTAATTTTCCGCTGGCGCACTACGTGTCGCTGCCGCCCCTCGCTCCCGCAAGAGCTTTTTTCGCTGCCGCCTCCAGGCTTGTGTGCCCGCTGACAGGTAAACGCCATGCTAAGTATACGCCACGCAAATCCCGGATGTTATAATATATATCCGGGATTTTTATTTTAAGCGGGGCGAAAGGGTAATATTAAAAGATTGAGATTAACAAGTTGTGTAGTTGATTGTGCTAAAGGCATGGCGTATATTGAGCATGCGGGCGCACAAGCCAGGAGGTTCGGAGATTGATGAGACGAAGTCTGGTAAAATGAAAGATCCTTCCGCCAATTAGTTTCGCTTATGGCTGGTGTTATCCCCAGCTCCTCCCGCTCGCGCAAGCACTTTTTTCTTCGCTGCCGCAACCCACCCCTAATTGATATATCAGGATGCACCGGCATGCAAAAGTTTAATTTAAACTTTATAATATAAATTATAATTAACTTTATATCAGCACATTTTTCGTTGTCTGTCTATCCACTGCACATTAACCTTATACCTATGAAAAGAAACAGATTTATAACAACCGTATTAACGTTCGCGGCTATTCCATTTACATCATTTGCCCATGGTATAAAAAAGTATGGCGATACCCGTACCAATAAAGGGTTTAAAGTACAAGCCGGCGAAGGGAGGGTTCACGGCCATATTAAACTTAAGGGCGTAAATTCAAATATACTTGATGTGAAGATATCCGGGAAAGATACCGATGGCGACCTGGCTATTTTTGAACAAACCAGTTTATCGCAAGGCCGTGGCACGCCCTTGCACATTCACCCAAAGCAGGACGAAGTTTTTTATGTTGTAGAGGGGGCCTACTTTTTTAAAGTTGGCGATGATAAATTTCATTTAAGCGCCGGTGAAAGTATTTTTTTGCCCCGTGCTGTTCCGCATGCCTGGACACAGGTAAGCGAAAAAGGAAAGATGACAGTTACTTTTCAGCCCGCGGGTAAGCTGGAGGAGTTTTTTTTGGCGATGCAGGCGTTAGATCATGAACCATCGCACCCCGAACTTGAAAAGATTTTTGCCGACCATGAAATGCAGCTGGTAGGGCCGCCACTAAAAATTGAGTAGGCAGTTGCCTGTTAACTATGATTTTAAAGTATTAAGCCAAAAAAACAGGGCTGCACTTGGTTGGAATTATCTCCCAAAAAACCGAAACCCGTTACAATGTTATAATAGCCAAAACCCTTTGCCCCGCTCCAGCGAGTACTTTTTTGCGCTGCCGCAAGCCTGGAGGCAGCGGAGGGAAGTAGTGACGATCACCGTTATTTGAAAACACACCAGGGGCAAAGAACGATGGTATAAAAACCTTAAATTTTAGTCGACATAACGTTTTGTGAATAAATACAATATGTTAATATTTGTATATTAAATTGAACACCTTCAGTTAAATAAACCAATTATGAAATTAAGGCTGATTTTATCATTTCTCCTTTTAACCATTTCTGTTACTGCGTTTTGCCAGGAAAAGCAGAACGTAACTATTGTTGAAAAAGGCTTAATTAAAGTATCTGTCATGTACCCTTATGCCGAAGGTAAGACCTTTAATATGGAATATTATGAATCGAAGCACATGCCAATGGTAGCGCGGTTTTTAGGATCAAATTTGGTTAAATACACCATCGAAAAAGGGATTGCCAGTGGTATTCCAAACCAACCGCTGCCTTTTATGGCTATTGGCACATTTTATATAAAAAGCCTAAGCGACTATCAAGCTGCTATCGCGCCAAACAGAGATGCCATTCGTGCTGATTTTTCAAATTATACCAATATCAGTCCTGTCATTTTGGTAAGTGAGGTGATAATGTAAACATAACATTTTTTTGCTTCTGTTCGGTATTATCACCGCACCAGCCAAGGCTTGTATTTTACATATGCTTTTTTGCAAATTTATATAATACCGGGCTTCTGTAAGGCCAACCGGAAGTGCTGCGATGATAACGCCGATCACAGGCTAAAACGGCCCTAATATTAATTATTAAGGCCGTTTACTTTTTTAAATCCGAAGAAGATTATTCGTACAAATGAAAGGCGATACTATGTTTAACGTATTTACTTTCCGCTTCTAAAATAGATTTATTGTTTTCTATTTCATTGATTTTTTCCTTTTCCAACAAACGGTACCATAAGGCAACAGGAAAATTCTTGTTGGAGTGAATATGTAACCTCAAAATGATTCTATCCGTTGGTTTTCTATGCTTCCCAATAATCTGGCTGATGGTACTTGCTCCAACATCGATATCCCTGGCAAAATCGGCATAGTTCATTTCAAGGCAGTTGATATATTGGTGCAGGAAAAACCCAAAGTCGTATCGTTCTTCAAACCTGGGAGATACTAAATAATCTTCCATCAAAAATTTTAACTGTAATAAACGGTTTTTTGATTTGCTTTCTGCGGATTCCGCATCAGACTTTTGTTTTCTAAAATCACGAAATGCATTTAAAAGCTCATCTCGTTCTTGTCCTGTTACAACATCCGGGAAAACGTAAGATTCTGCTAAATCTTTAAGAGTATAATCTTTGTGTGTGCTCATTGTTTCTGTGCTTAAATGTAACGAAGAATTATTTCAGATATTTCTCAATCAACAACCTGCTTGTTTGACCGTAAAGTACAAGAATTCCTTCGGGCCTGGTTGGGGTTCTGATTGGCATACGTTCGAAACCATAAATTTTAATATAATGAGTAATCAGGTTAGTTTTGGGGACTAAAAAAACAAATCCATCATGTCCCCGTTTAATGGACTCGCGGCATGCAAAGGCTATAAGGCAACCGCCAATATTTTCTATTTTTTTGTCTTTACCAACATTTTCGATAGTAACTTCCAGTAACCCGATTTCAATTGCATCTGTTTGAGGGTCGGTATGATCAACAATACACATCAAGCCTAAAATTTCGTTGTCATTTTTAAGCTTTAGTTTATAAACTTCTTTACTCTTGTATAATGACCAATCAAACTTCGAAAATCTCTTTATGTCTTTTTTTATAGCTTTGAGATCTTCTTTCGATACAAGCAGGATCTCGGCTTCAAATTCGACACCTGATTGTACATTTTTAACTTTCATTATATTTCATGCAATATGTAAAGATAAGAAAATTCATTACAAAAATGTAAATTATTTACATTTTTGTAATGAATTTGGATTGTTAGCCTAACCACATTGTAAGCCCTCTTTGGCGCAGTGTTATGCGGCTGCACGCGGGAGGCTCACTTGTGCCATCGTAGCTTGCATAGCGGACAGTAGATTCTTCGTTCCTCAGAATGACAGGGTGGCTTAGCTTCTGGTGGATGTTTAGCTTCCGGTCGGTGTTATCACACCGGTCACAGGCTAAAAATGGGGCCAAAATCCGTAATTGGGCTTTACAACATCACATTTACATAAACGGTGTATTTTATAAACTATGCTGATGTAGTTGATGGGCTAAGCCCCATTTGTATATCTCGGTAAGCATGGGAAGCGTTGTTTGCCCCAATGGGGTAGGCCTGTATTCTACAGTTGGGGGCACCGTAGCAAAAATCTCCCGGCTTATCAGGCCATCGCGCTCGAGTTCTCTCAATTGCATGGTGAGCATGGTTGGCGACACACCGGTGATCTCTCTCTCCAATACTTTAAACCTTTTGGGACTTCCGTTAAGTAAGGCATGCAGAATCCGCAATTTATATTTACCGCTCAGTAAATTAATTGCGTAATTCACCGGGCAGCTAATTTCTTCATCAGTATTAAATTTTATTGTGCTCATTATCAGTAATACTACAGTTATTTTAACTAATACAGTTTTATTATACTACTTGTAAAAGTATAGTGTTGGGATTACATTTACAAAAAAAATTAAAGAAATATGAAAGCAGTAAGATTTCATCAATACGGTGGCCCCGAAGTTTTAAAAATAGAAGAAGTAAATATTCCTGAACCTGGGCCCGGTCAGATTATTATTGCTGTGAAGGCGGCTGGTGTTAATAAAATCGACGGAACGCTTCGGGCAGGTTATTTACATGATTTTATGCCGGTTTCTTTTCCGGCAGGAGTGGGGCTCGATGCTTCGGGCATAGTCACCGCGATTGGTGAAGGTGTAACTGGTGTTGCAATAGGCGATGCTGTGTTTGGAAAGGGTAAAAATACAGTTGCGGAATATGCCATACTTCAGGAATGGGCACATAAGCCCGATTCCATTTCGTTTGAAGAAGCGGCTGGCTACCCTATCCCTGTTGAAACAGCCTTCAGGATCATTGATGAAGTAGGTATCAGGAAAGGAGAAACATTGCTGGTAAGTGGGGCCTCAGGTGGTGTAGGATCAGCAGTGATTCAGTTTGCAAGGGCTGCAGGCATTAATACAATAGGGACGGCAAGTGAAAGCAGGCATGATTATCTCCTATCTATGGGAGCAATACCTACAACTTATGGTCCCGGCCTTTCGGCGCGGGTAGCAGCCCTGGCGCCAAATGGCGTACAGGCGGCACTTGACATTGCCGGTTCGGGAATTATTCCGGAACTTATTCAAATCACAGGAGATCCAAATAAAGTGTTAACTATCGTCGACGTTTCAGCACATGAATTTGGGATCAAAACATCTTTCGTACCCCGGAATTTAACACCGGCGATGGAAGCAGCTATGGGGTTATTCAATGAGGGACGGTTTTCCCTGCCTGTTGCACGTGTATTCTCTATGGATCAGGTTGGCCTGGCACAGGAATTAAGTACAAAGGCCCAGGGCCAAGGTAGGCTGATTATCAAAATAGACTAATATAGTTACCTATTGAAGGGAAAACGGAGAAAAAAATAATATCGAACACTGAATATCGAATGTTCAACACCGAAGTTTTATAATTCATTATTCGATATTGGATATTCGGTGTTCGATATTAAATCATTTAAAAACCCCGCAGGCCCTGTTAAACAAAGGCGCTGCGGGGTGGTAACCGCTACGTTACAGTTCTTTATCGTCTATCAGTTTAGTTTCTGGCCGGTGTTATCACTGCACCAGCCAAAGCTTGTATTTTACATATGCTTTTGTCGCAAATCTATTAATATCAGGCCTCCCTAAAGCCAATTGGAAGTGGAGCGGTAATAACACCGACAATAGGCTAAAATATATAGTAATCTGTTGTATGGCGCTTGTCAAAATTGAAGAATGCCCTCGATCGGAAAATTTCCCCCCGGAGGCCAATATTTGCCGTTTAAATTTGACTATATTTAAATCATATTTCACGGCCTTTACCGGGAATCGCCAACATGAAACCTTTATCATGGCTTTTGCCTGTCATCCTGCTGTTTTGCACATTTGCGCCTAAAAGCGCCAACGGTCAAACCCATTATTTTGCAGTTAAACCTGTTGAATATGTGGAGGACGGCCGCGACCTTCATTTTCCTGTGTTTTATAGCGATTCGGCACGCGCGTTGCCCACTGCAAAAATAAACGAGCTATTACAGCTATCCGAACTGGAGATGCTGAAAGGCTATCAAACCAAAACCGTATTCGAAAAAGTTAACTATAATAATGGTACAATTTACGGCGGGAAATGGGAAATGACTTACACCGTATTCACCAATAACAACAAGGTGCTGAGCCTTGGTTTTGATGAATCAAGCAGCGGTATGACCACTGCCTATTGGGTTCGTTATTATAACTTTAACCCCGGCAATGGCGACCTGGTGCAACTGCAAGACCTGTTTACACCAACCGGATTTAAACAGTTTAAAAGCCAGGCCATCAAAAAAAGCGTAAGTGCCTTTAAAGACCAAATTCATGCCGCCGGCGAGCAGGACAGCGTATGGCAAGAAGTTATCGGTGATTTGCACGACTATATTACCGACGATTTTTATATCAAAGGCAGCTCCATCATTTTAAACGGCGATAACTGCCTATCCAAAAATCAAAAAGGCTGGGATATGGTGGTTAAATTTAGCTTGCCCTCGTTCAGCAAATACCTGAGTGATTACGGAAAATGTGTGTTTGGACTAAAAAGCGGCCCGGTAGCCCAATACAAGTCAAAATCCCTTCACCAGCTTTTTACGGGGAAAATCGACACATTCGCCATATTATTTGTGCTGTGGCCCGAGGGAAAGACATGTGAAGGTATTTATTGTTACCAAAAATATGGCAGGGGCATCACCGTGCGGGGCGATATTGTAAACGGGCAAATAAATTTAGAGGAAGAAAACACCCGGTTTAAAACCAACCCGCATATCTCGGGGAGAGTAACCGCCGATTCGATAATTGCGACGTGGACAAAAACTAAAACCAGCCGGCCGTTGCCGTTTGTTGTTTACAGGAAATCATAGTGTACCCTGGAATTCCTGAAGCACATCAATCAAAAAAAGGATGGAAGTATATAATTGCAAAAAGCAGCATAAGTATTGTTTTTAATTTTCCAGTTGTTGTAATTACCCGGGGTAACTACTGCCATAAGCCGGAGCGATTTGCAAAAAAATATGGCCTTTTGGCCTCGGCGATATTATAGATTTTGTTGGTGATGGTTTCCTGGTACGTCCGGAATTGGTAGTTTATGGCCGGGTATTAGCGCCGCACCAGCCAAAGCTTGTATTTTACATATGCTTTAGGTTGCAAATCTATATAATAACGGGCTTCCGCAAGGCCAACTGGAAGTGATGCGGTGATAACACCGGCCACAGGTTAAACATGGGTTTACTTTCAAGTATAAAACCTAAATAAAAAGATTTTTTAAGATTGTTTTAGTATGTTAGTATCAGCAATTATACCTGAAAGCTTTAAATGACGATAACTAAAACCATCCTGTTTTTTTTGATTGTTGTTATTTTGCCCTGTGACCTGAAAGCACAGAGATACCAGCTGGTCGACTTTACAGAAACTACATTACCCAGGCCCGGTTCTGATGAATGGTATGAATTTTTAAAAAACACTTTTGGTTTTAAAGTTGCCATAAAAAGAGGCAAGTTAAAAATAGAATATTACGATACAAACGACCGGGATAGGGAGGTGGAACTCAGTGTAGAAAATGGCAGGATAGTAGGAACTGACGAAGGGGAATTTTGGGGGCAATTAAAGTTTTTTGATGATGCAGATAGGATGACGGTTATAAAACGTGGTAACTTTCCGTTTATATTTAATTATAAGCATGACGTGTATTTTATTGATACTTCTGCTCCCGTAAAACAAGACGCAATTTCCCTGGAAAGTATACCGCAGGGCGCCCTTTATAAACTCGTTTGGAAAAATGATGAATATAGCTATTTAAAAATCTTTGAGTTTGATGAATTCCCTTTGGGATTATGCATGGTAAATGAAGATATTTTGGCAGTATCCTGGAATTACGTTTACAGAATACACAACTTGCAGAAAGAGGTTATTTTTAAAAAAGAACTTATATTTGATAATACCCTTAATCGGGCTTTTAGCCTAAATTCAATCGCTGTCGGCGATGCCCGTCACGTTTACATAGGCACAGAAGGTGGGTACTTGCAATTCGATCTGCTTAGCAAAGTGTGCAAATACTATAAATATAATAAAAAATGATACCCCTTGGGGGCAAGTGTTGTGCGCCTGCAAGTGGGAGGATCCCCCCTCTCTGCCGCAATAGGGATAGGAGTGGGTACCGGCCCCGCGCGTAATGCCTGCAGGCGTATGAACGCATAGCCCGGACCGCAGGTATTGCCCCTTTTTAGTATCAAGTAGCAAGTATCAAGTAGTAAGATTTTGAAGGGAAAACGGAGAAACAAATAATATCGAACACTGAATATCGAATGTCCAACACCGAAGTTTTCGGTTCGTTATTCGAAATTGGATATTCAGTGTTCGATATTAAATTCATTTAAAAAAACCCCGCAGGCCTTGTTAAACAAGGGCGCTGCGGGGTGGTAACCGCTACGTTACAGTTCTTTATCGTCTATCAATTTGGCGTCGCGGGTATTTTTTTGGACGGCAATGGCCGAGAACATGCTTAGGCAAAATGCCATGGCGTAAAAGCCTTTCTCGCTTCGGGCCAGGTCGGTATTCCACAGGCCGATGGTTAATAAAACCATTGCCGCGATGGTGGCAAACCAGCTGAGGCCGTAGTACAGGTCGGTAACTACAAGCCCTTCGGACCTGTCCCTCACGCTTTTTTGTACCGAGATAACGGCGAATAAACCAAATAATAAAATGGTGAAATAATAGCCTTTTTCGTTCAGCTGTATAGTTGCGTTCCATAAGCCAACGCAGTAGCCTATCACGCCCACCAATAAGGCAAACCACGAGGCGCCTATAAAGGCGGCAGTGGGTTTTAATGGGTTTCTTTTAATCTTGTCGCCATATTTTCCAAAGGCTGAATTTTCTTCTGTTTTGTTTTGTAGCGGTTCCATGTTTGTGTTGTTTTAGTTGTTAATATGGAAGCAAATGTGCGGTGTAAAACCGGCCTGCTAAAATCAAAATATGTAAATTACTGACGATATAGATTTGTAATTAACGTACCTTTACGAGCATCAACATAGCTATATGGACTCACTCTCGGAGTTGGTTAACCTGCTCAATAATACCGATAAAGCACTATTCAGGCAGTTTTTACAGCGCAAAAACAAAAGGGGCGACGTAAAAAACCTGGCCTTACTTCATTTAATAGAAACTGACGACATAGTAGGCATAAACAAACTGTACAAGCCCGAAAAAAATAAAGACGCCTATCATGCATTACGCAAAAGGCTGCAGGATAATTTGCTGCTGTTTTTATCACAAAAAACCTTTGAAAGCAGCCATGCCGAAACTTACGATGCCTTGCGCCTGGTGGTGGTGGGGCGTTTTTTGTTGGAGAACGATGTGTATAAGGTAGCCTTCAAATGCCTGGATAAAGCCGAAAGGCTGGCCAACCATTTGGAGCAGTTTAATTTATTGAATGAGCTTTTGCTGCTGAAGCTGCAATATGTCCATCTGGAGGGAGCCGAAGACCTGGATGCCCTCACCGCGCGCTTTATGCAGAACCAGTTACACATGCAGCGCGAGGCTAAGCTAAACATGGCCTACGCCTTTTTGAGACAGGAACTACAGGCGATACACCTGCAAGGGAAGATAGTGAATTTGACCAGCCTGGTGATCACCACGATTAGGAAATACAAGATCTCGGCACAGGACCTGATGACCTATAAATCCATCTACCAGATCCTTTTCATCGCCAATGAATACGCGGCGATACAGCAAAATTATGGATTGATAGAGCGCTACGTGAACCGGACGGATCAGTTTATGCAAGGCCAGGCGGCTAAAAAACAGTCGTACCTTTTTTACCATATATCTATCCTCTATTTTTTGGCCAACTTTCACCTGCGGCAAAAGGATTTTGCCAGGAGTGCATCCTATTTAAAGGAAATGATTGATTTAATGGAAACAGATAGCCGTTACCATGCGGTATTTTATTTGCGTTACCAGTTACTCCGCGCCCTTAACCTGTTTTTTACAGGTTTTGCCAACGATGCTACGGCCATATTGCAGGAATCGCTCGCCAAAACCAACAACAGGAGCAAACCTGAAGATATAGAAGATGTGCGCATATGCCTGGCCATGTTTTTGGCCCTGTGCAACAACCAGCAAAGTTTAAAACAGCTCACTTTACTAACGCGCACCGATGCCTGGTACGAAAAAAAGATGGGCATGCTATGGACCATCCGCAAAAACCTGATGGAAATTTTGGTGCATGCGCAGTTCTCCAACATCGACGTTGCCATGTCGCGGCTAACCAGCTTCAGGCGGCGCTATAAGAAGTACCTGCTGAAAACTTCGGAGGAGCGGGTACTATTGTTTTTGAAGCTGGTTGAAAAATACCTGCAAAAACCCGATGTGGTTTTTGAACCAGCCTACCGGGACCAGGTTTTAAACCTGGCCGACAAGGCAGAAAATCATGATATTTTCACCTTAAGCTTTATAGCCTGGCTAATGGCGCGCCGGGAGAAAAAAACGGCTTTTGAAGTGGTGCTGGGCTTGGTGCGGGGGAAGAGTCAAGAAATTAGAATCAAGAATTAAGAAAGCCTCATTTAGCGCAAGTGTTGAGGGGCTGCAAGCGGGAGGATCACTTGTGAATTTGTAAACTAATAGCATCATAGGGCTGAATGAGGGACGAATGAAGCGGCTACACCTGTTGACTTAAGACATGATAATACCTACCCAGTCAGAATTTATTTATTTTTACGGACGTTCATGAAAAAGAAGAGGAAAAATCTTGCGCCTAAGCGAACAACATTACCGCGCCCCCGGCGCTTATTAAAGGCAAAGGATTGGATCGGCACCTATACCGGTAAAAATATTGTTCGCGGATATGCCCAGCATTTTCGTGTTGACCTACTTGCTGCTATAAACGAATTAAGGATGCTGGGCGTAACCGTAACAACAGAATACGAAACCGCAGTGAAACACACTATGGCTGACAGGACTGAGCAAAACCGCAAAAAGAAAGAGGCGAAACAAAATGCAGATACACTGAAGGAATTTCAGGATGGTGAGTTCGCCTTTATTGCGGGCTATACCAGTGGAGGTCTCCCTTATGGTGTACGTTGGGATGATATGCCAATGGATTCAACTGACATCGAAGAATAGATCACACCTTGGCGCAAATGTTGTGCCGCTGCATGCCGTGGGTTCATTTGTAACTTTTGTAAACTAATCATGTCGTAGGCACTCGCCTGTTTGGCGGGAGGCGCATGTGATGCGCCTCTACAAGAGATCCAGCAGATGTCATTATTTTTTTGCAGCTAAGCTGGTGCGTATGTGTGGATGTTCCAACGCCTTTTCGCCTTCCGGGATGTTCGCAATAGGGATAGAAACGGTTACCGGCCGGGCGCGGAATGCCTGCAGGTGTATGAGTGCATAGCCCGGGCCGCAGGCATTGCCATTTTGGAGAATAGCGGCTGCGCAGATGCATGTTATTTCATAACTTTACGCCAATGCACCACATGTGCCTGCCTTAACCATGGACCTGAAAACCCTTAATAAACTTCCGTTTTATATTAAACTGGCCTGCGTATTGTTCAGCCTGTTTGCCATTGGTTATTTGGTGATCATTGGCAAAGAGATCCTCTCGCCGTTGATATTTTCGTGCCTGTTCTCGATTTTGTTGCTGCCGGTGGCCGCCTTTTTAGAGAAGCGGCTGCGTTTGCCGCGAAGTGCCGCCTCCATGACGGCTGTGGTGCTGCTGCTATCGCTGATAGGGTTATTAATCTATGTCATCGCCTCGCAAATTGCCGATCTGGCAAAGGATTGGCCGCGGTTCCAGGCGCAGATCAGTCAATCGATGTGGGAATTCAGGGGCTGGGTGCAGGATACCTTCCATGTAACGCGCGGTAAGCAGCTCAGGGTGGTAAATTCGGCGGCCAGTAAGGTAATGTCGCCAGATCCTGCGATATTGGGGGCAACGGTGCTGTCGTTATCGTCTATTCTGCTGTTTTTGGTGTTTACCTTTATATATACGTTTTTCTTTTTGCTATACCGCCGGCTAATCATGAAATTCCTGGTATCGGTTTTTTTGCCCGAAAATAAAACCACCGTGCATGAAGTAATTGAACAGGTGCAACGCATTATCCGTAAGTACATTATTGGTTTGCTTATTGAAATGAGCATTATAGCTACGGGCGTAAGTGTGGCATTCAGTTTTATGGGGCTGCAGTATGCCATTTTGCTGGGCTTGATTACCGGAGTGTTTAATATTATCCCTTACGTGGGTATTTTTAGCGCCCTGGTGGTAAGCGCCGTGGTTACGCTGGGCACATCGCCGGATAGTACCAAAGTTATCTGGGTAATGGTTACGCTGGTTGTTACCCATTTAATTGACAGCAATGTACTACTGCCCATTGTTGTTGGCTCCAAAGTGCGGATCAACGCTTTGATAACCGTGCTTGGCGTGGTAGTGGGCGAAATGATATGGGGCATACCGGGCATGTTCCTGTCAATCCCCAGCATAGCGGTGCTAAAAATTATTTTCGATCGGGTAGAAAGTCTGCAACCCTGGGGCATTATCCTGGGCGACGAGGAAAAAGAACAAAACAAACTGGCTAAAGGCTTCAGGATAAAAAAGAAGAAAGCCATTGTTGAGGATGCGGAGCCATCGGTGTGATGGGGTCATGATGTGCAGATTTTAGATTTCAGATGTGCAGATGAAAAAAGCCGATCGTACAATTATATGATCGGCTTTTTTTAACAAATGATGCTTTCCGCAACATTTAAAAATCATTTGCATATCTGCACATCTGAAATTTGCACATCTAATTAATTATTCCCTTTCACCCTGCCTTTTTCATCGTCGGCGCCGCTGCGGTGCTGGCGAACTTTGATAGAGCTGTTGCCAAAGTTGTAGGTAAGGGTTAAACGCCCTACCCTCGAGTCGTTTTTCTGTTTAATGGTGAACTCATTGCCAAGCGCGTTGCTGCTCAAATCGTTACGGCGGATGTTGAAAATGTCATCGCAGGCAACTTTAACATTCAGCTTTTTATCCATAAATGATTTGCTTATACCCAAATCTACCGAGTAGCGGGGCCTTATTTTGTAAATGGCATAAGTTAATGCCGATTGATAATCGCCCATGAGCTCTAAACGAGCGCCCGCAAATTTAAAGGTCTGTGTCATCCTGGCCTGGTAAGCCCATTGCCCATCTTTAAAATTTTGGCCGGCCAGCGTATCTGATTTAAAGCCCAGGTAAAATGCTGTTACATTAACATTGCCTTCCCACCATTTGGTTATAGTAAAGGGGGTGTTGATATTGGCGTTATAACCTGTTTGTGTTTGCAAATTTGCATTGGTTTGAAACGTCTTTTTACCTTCGGTTAAAATCAGTTCGGTAATGGCATTGGTAGTGTGGCTGTAGCCCAGGCTCACGTTAACCGTTTTTTTATAAGTGTAGTTTAATTCAAAATTTTGAGTGTATTGCGGATTAAGGAACGCGTTGCCCTTGCTAAAGGTATACGGGTCGAGGTAATAAATAAAAGGGTTCAAATTGTCGTATCCGGGCCTGTCAATCCTGCGACTGTACGAAAAGCTAACTTCATTTTTATCATTAATAGTATGGTTGATGAACGCGCTTGGGAAAAGGTTAAGATAACTGCGTTTTACCGGTGTGCTGCCCATCAGGTTTCCGTTCGATTGGGTGTTTTCGGCACGTAAGCCAAGCTGTACCGATGTTTTTTTGAATTGTTTGTTGATATTCAAATACCCGGCCTGAATTTTTTCGGTATAGATGAAGTGATTGGACCGGCCTTTATCATTAATAAAAACACCGTTGCTATCTATTTGCGCACGCAGGTCGTTGTCAGTTTTAACACTGCTGAATTTAGCGCCAACTTCAAGCTTGATGGTTTTAGTGAGCGGTTTGGCGTAATCAACTTTGCCGGTATATATGGTGATATCTGACGGCGTTTGGTTCAGCAAAATCTGCGACGTCCTTTGCGGACTGCCATCTGCCAAAAAATAATCGGTATTGTAGCGGGCATCAGAAAAGTTCCTGAACTTGGAGTAATCCAGGTCGACGCTTATTTCCTGCCCGCTGGTATCTATTTTATATTTGTCGTTAAGGTTAAGCGCAAAGTTTTTATAGGTTTGAGGTATAGTGGATACCGTATGCAACGATGAATCGGCCTCGCCGTATTGTTTGCCAATAATGGTGTGTGTATCATTGACGTCGTTACCGCTGTTGCTATAGCCGCTCACTACAAAACCGATGATATGCTTGTCGGTAAGGTCATAATCTGCACCTAAGCGATAGTTATTATAATGATTTGATCCTGGCATTGATGATTGCTGATCAAAATATGTTTTGTAGCCGGCGCTATCGGTAACACGTTTAATACCGAGGTTATGCCCGCGCTTATTATCGCCATGGCTAAACGTACCAAACATATTCAGCTTACCATCCTTATGGTTAAGGTTTAGGCTGCTGTTATCGCGCCAGTACCAGCCGCGGGCAATGCCGGCAGTAATACTTCCGTTGGTGCCCGATTGCGTATTCTTTTTAAGTTTGATGTTGATAATGCCCGAATTGCCGGCAGCATCATATTTTGCCGAAGGGTTGGTGATAATCTCGATCGATTTGATGGTATTACCGTCAGTTGAGCGTAACAGTGTAGCCAGTTGCGCGGCGGTAAGGTAAGTAAGCTTATCGTTTATCATTACAGTTACGCCCTGTTTGCCTTTAAGACTGATGTTATCGTCTTTATCCACAGTTACACCCGGAGCCCTTGCCAGAATTTCCATGGCCGTATTACCGGCAGCAAGTACACTGCCTTCCACATTCATTACGGTGCGGTCAATTTTGCGTTCGATAAGCGGCTTGGTGGCGGTAACGGTAACCGTTTTTAAGGTGGTATTCCCTGGTTGCATGTTTAAAACGGGAACCTCGACCTTAGTTGAGCCTTCGGTAACGGTAAAAGGTTTGCTCACGGCTTTTACATAACCAACAATGGTAGCTTTAACCAGGTATTTACCGGCGGGTATTTTCTCAAAGGTGTAAACACCGTTATCATTACTTAAAGCACCTTTAACTACAGTGGAGTCGGTTGCTTTGATGATACTTACACTGGCATAGTCAAGTGGCTTGCCCTGGTCGTTCACTAATGATCCTGATACTTTGGCGGCGCCCGTGTTGCCGGTTTGGCCAAAGGATACACCCCAGCTGATAGCTACAAGCAGGAGTGTGCATAATATATAGTTGATTTTAGTTTTCATTATTGTGTTATTAAAAGTTTGGGCAATACAATGCCATTAAGGAAAATGCTCCTTTTAAAATTTAGTAAATAAGTTTTTAGCTGTTTTGGCGGTGGCCTTAAGTGTGTTTAGTAATTATTTGATATAAGCTTTTTTGTTCATAGTGTATGTCAGTTTAGGGCCGGCTTACTGTAATTGTCTTCGTTCGGGCCTGGATCTGTAATTTTTGTGTCTTTTTACATAAGATGCACAATGGGGTGCATTGGTTACAGAGAAATTAAACTTTTTAACACAGGGAATATATTTTTGGCCATATTGGTTATAACGGTACGGGCTATTGTCTGGTCGTTACCTGGCTGTTTTGGGGCTGTAACAAATGATGCCGGCTTAGCAGTGTGTTGTGGGCTTTGGGTAAATGTGGTGTAATAAAAAGGAATAATAAGCCCGCTAAATAATAGCAGGCTTATATATTTTATGAGTAATTTCATTACGTTTTATAATGACGTGGTTTTATTGCATGGCATTTTTCAGGCTATCTGCTACCTCTTGCCTTCTCAGGCTGTCGATAGTTGTCTGTGGCACAGGAGGGATATCGCACTCGATGCCATTTTCTTTCATAATAAATTTTGCGCCAAGCGGGTTAAGCGGTTTATTGCTTTGCTGGCAATCATAAGGGTTAAAGCCTATGTTAACATCCAGCCTGGTATCGATAACCAGTTTTGAATTTAACGGCACTTTTAAGGTAAGGTGCAACTCCTGGCCGCGCCACAATGTACCGGCGGTCCTTTCCAGGTGACGATCAAATTTCAACACCGAATCTTTTTGTATAAAGCGATAGGTAATGTTTTTTGTATTGGTAAGTGCGTCCTCATAATCGCGGCCGCGGGCGGTAAAGGATTCAACCAGCACAGGTTGCGGCACGTCGCTTTTTTCAATATCGATGCTAACCCGGTTTGGGCCGTCCATCTCGTCGTTGCCGTTAAAGTCGTCATCTAAAATAACCATGCCGTTAAAGCGCTCTTTGATGCGCAGGCGGGTGCTATCCTCGTTGCTCAGGTATTTGGCATCGTTAAGCTGCAGATAATAGGTGTTGTTTACAGGGGCTTTTAGATTGATGGTGGTGTTTAACCTCGCACCCTGCCTAAAATCAACAGAAGCCCTTACGCCATAGTATACAGTTGCGCCAAGGGCTGCCAGCCATATACATAGTAAGGTAGTACCAACCGAGCGGTTGAATGATGCATTCCTGAACAAAAAGCCAATGAGGAGTAATATAATGGCAGTTAAAGGGATGGCCAGTAATAAAAAGCCGCCGGCTATAAATACAAGATTGGTATTATGGTTAACTATATTAAACGGAAATATGTGATAGATATCTGTTTTGCCAAACGCTAAAAACATAATAACAAGCACAATAAGTGCAATAGCAAAGCCAAAACAGGTTAATAATATACCGCCCGCTATTATTTTACCAAGCAAACTGCCGGCGCCCCTTAAAAACACGCCAAGGTGGTCAAAAAAATCGCCTATAAAATCGCGGGTTTTGTATACAAAAGGCCTGGCTTCGTGCTTAAAATTGTGCAGGTTTTCTTTAACCGAACTTAATTCATCTTCAAAGTTCTTTTTAAAACCTTTTAAATCCTGCTTTTCGCCCTTCATGGCCATCCTGTCGGCGCGGGTTATTGCTTTCGGGATCACCATCCACAGTATAACGTATAAAAAGAAGCCGCTGCCCGCTACGCAAAGGAATAAAACAAAGGCCAGCCTGATCCAAACGGCCGGCACATCAAAATAATTGGCAATGCCCGCTGCAACACCGCTCACCAAATGATCGTCCGGATCGCGAAAAAGCCTGCGGCGTTCGGTGTTGTAGGTATAGGCATTGTTTCCGGGTGCTTTTGCATCGTTTTCGGCCGATTCAAAATCTTCAACCGAGCCCATTTGCTCAACCACAAGCTTTACATCCTGTTCAACAATAACCTGCTTGCTTTGGCTTGCCAAAATTTCGTTAAACATTTCGGCAATGCGGTTTTCAATGTCGGTTGTTATCTCCAGGCTGTCGGCCGAGGTAGAAAAATGACGTTTTACATCAGTCATGTAAAGTTTAAGTACGTCATAAGCATCCTCTTCGATGTGAAAAACGATGCCATTTATATTGATGATGATAGTTTTGTTCATGATGGGTAATAATTTCAGGTTTTTTTATTTTCTGTCTCCAATGGCCGTTTGCACAGCGTAAACTAATTCCTGCCAGGTTTTATCCAGCTGTTCCAGTACGTTACGGCCCTCGTCTGACAGGACATAATACTTTCGCGGCGGGCCTGAAAGCGACTCGACCCAGTTGTAAGTGAGCAGTCCATTGTTTTTTAAACGGGTTAATAATGGGTACAGAGTACCCTCAACTACAAGCAGTTGGGCTTTCTTTAGCTCAGCAATTATGTCTGATGCATATGTTTCGCCCTTGGCTATGATGGATAGGATGCAGTACTCCAGTATGCCCTTCCTCATTTGGGTTTGTGTGTTTTCGACGATCATAATACAAAGATATATGTTTAAGATTGTATTATGCAATACATAGTACTAAAATTATTAATATTTATTATAAAAGATGCTTTTTTTAAAAAAAAGTCATCTTTTTAAAGATTTTACTTGACTTTTTGATAACGTAACATTACTTTTAACATTAATTAACTATTAACTGATCTTATTATTAACAAAATGAAAAAACTTCTACTAGCAAGTTTGTGCTTTCTGTTGTTATGCCTAACGCAGGTGCACGCACAAAACCGTACAGTTACTGGTACGGTTACAGCCAAAGACGATGGCTTACCCATTCCGGGAGTATCAGTAAAGATCAAGGGAACTTCAAGCGGCACGCAAACCAACGCTGCCGGTAAATTCTCGCTCAGCGTACCACAGGGCGCAGTGTTATCCTTCTCTTTCATTGGGTATAATTCCCAGGATGTAACAGTTGGAACCAAAAGCAACATTGAGATTGTGCTTTTAAGCGCCAACAGCCAGTTAAATGAGGTTGTGGTAACAGCCTTGGGTATTCAAAGGCAGGCTATCTCGGTAGGTTACTCTACATCCAAGGTGTCTGGCAAGGATATTACGCAGGCAAAACCTATTAGTGTTGTAAACGGCTTAACCGGTAAAGTATCGGGTTTGCAGGTTACTACTACAAATAACGGCTTGTTTGCCCCTACCCGTGTAACCTTGCGTGGCAACAGGTCATTAATTGGTAATAATCAGCCACTTTATGTTGTTGATGGGTCTATCTTTTATAGTGATATCAGCACGCTTAACCCTGAAGACATCGCCGAAACTACTGTATTGAAGGGATCAAGCGCATCTGCAGTTTACGGTTCTGATGCGTCAAACGGCGTTATTGTAATTACTACCAAACACGGCGTAAAAGGAACATCGTCATTAATAGTATCTTCTACTTACTCGCTTGAAAAAGTTTCTTACGTTCCTGAATACCAAACGCGCTTTGGTGCAAATGGTGGCGAAGGCGAAGTATTTGACTTTACCAAATTTGGCGACGGAAATGGTAATTACTATTATTTCCCTTATGAGAATCAAAGCTATGGCCCGGAATTTAATGGTAAGTTAGTGCCTATTGGCCGTCCGTTGCCTGATGGGTCATCTGAACTCGCTCCTTATTCGGCCGTTAAAAATCAGAAAAAAGACTTTTTTGATACCGGCATCACTACTCAGCACAATTTTTCTTTTAATTCTGGTGATGAGAATGGTAGCATGTATATCTCTGGTCAGGATATCAAGAGTAAATCTATCATGCCTAAAGATGAAGGCCGGAGGGATGTATTTCGTGTAGGCGGAGATAAAAAGTATGGTGCTTTTTCAACTTCTTATTCAGCAACTTATACTTATAAAACTACAAACCAAACCAATACAGGAGCGGTTTACAATGACTTGATCGAGTCGCCTGTTAACATACCATTGGCAGATTTAAAGGACCCTACCAGTAAATATGGTACTCCAGATCAATATTATAATGATTATTACGTTAGTCCGGGACAGATAATTGCCCAATCAAGGTTCCTTGGTGTTGAAAGCCATATTCAGGCAAACTTACAGTTAAATTTAAAAGTGGCTAAGTTTTTAACTTTGTCTTACCGGACATCGCTTGATAACAATAATGCCAGGACAGAGAATAAAGATGCAGGCAGATTTTACAGCGCTTACACCAAGGATGTTAACACTAACACAATGGTTTATCCTGATACCGATGGAGATGGAAAATTAGATGTTGTTCCGGGTGATGGTGCAGGTAAGAAAAATAATGCTACAGACGTATTACCTTCATATGGAACAGGTAACTATAGTAATATTTTGTTTAGTTCGGATTTCCTTGCTAACTATAACTTTAAGCTTCCATCAGATTTTAAAATTGATGGTACATTGGGTGTTTCTTATCTAGACAATAAAATTACAGGAACAAACATTAATCAAACCTCGATAAACTTTACGCCGTACAATGTATCTAACTTCACTGGTATTTCATTGTCATCAATAGGCCAGTCGCAATTCCAAGCCCGTAAAATGGGATACTTTGGTACAGCAACTATAGGCTATAAGAGCTACGCGTTCTTACATGGCTCATACCGTACCGACTTAGATTCAAGGCTGTCTGATAAAAATAAATACATCCCTTATTACGATATCGACGGTACAATCGTACTTAGTGAAATTTTTAAAAGCATAGCTGATAATGATTACCTTAACTTTGTAAAAGTACGTTACGCCCACTCGGTGACAGGTAACGCATCTGCATTAGCAAACGGTTCTGCATATTTAGCTGCCGGCGCTTACCGCACCCAGCCAACTGTTATTGGCGCAGCAGGTTTCCCTTACGGCAACATATCCGGTTATTTATTAAATGGCACTATTGCCAACCCAGATATTAAGCCGGAAAAAGTTACTGAAGACGAGGTTGGTTTAGATTTAGGCTTCTTTAAAGACCGTTTAACATTGACTGCTTCAGCCTATCATTCAGTTACTAAGGATGGTATAGTAACAGCTCAAATCTCTCGCACATCAGGCTTTACATCAGCATTATTAAATGCCGCAAATTCTGAAAACAGAGGTTTGGAGTTAGATTTACGTGGAACGGTTGTTAACTCACAGGCTGTGAGATGGACCGTAGGTGTTAACTATACAAAACAAAAAAGTAAAGTACTTAGCATTGTATCAGGAGTAAATGAATTGCCGTTAGGCGGAAATACTTTTGCAGTGAGAGGATTGCCATATCCACAAATTAAAGGATATGATTGGTCAAGAGACCCGGCAACCGGCAAAGTAATAGTTGATGCTAATACTGGTTTACCAACAAGGGGCTCTGCTACTTTGGCATTAGGAAACGCTAACCCAACAGACCTTTTAGGTATCACTTCTTCATTGACTTATAAAGGTGTTACATTAAACTTAACTGTTGATTACAGAAGCGGTCATAAAATCTTTAACCAAATTGCCAATACGCTTGATCACGCTGGTAACAGCATCACATCTACGCTTACAGGCCGTCAACGTTTTGTATTCCCAAATTCAGTTTACAAAAATGCCCAGGGCAATTATGTTGATAATACCACTGTGCTTACACAGGATGGTAACTTTAACTTCTTCCCAACTACTTACTTAGGGGTTGACGCCAACTATGTAACCAGTGCAGCTGCCTGGAAACTACGCGAAGCTTCTTTAAATTATAACTTCCCTAAAGCATGGTTAAGAGATGTTAAATTCATTAAAAATGTTAACGTAGCAGTTTCCGGTCGTAACCTGTTAATGTTCCGTCCGTCAACTAATAAATTTACTGATCCAGAGTTTAACGATGATACCAGCAACGCTGTTGGTAGAACAACTTTAAACCAGGCTCCTCCAACAAGAATATTCAGCGGAACATTAGCTGTAACTTTTTAACAAAGAAATTGATAGAAAAAATGAAAACGAAAACAATATTTAAGCGAAAAGTTAACCTGAGTTTGCTTTTCTCGGCTTTGATGTTAACGGGTATTGTAGGATGTCAGAAAGGTACATTTGATGTTAACAAAGTGAACCCTAACAACCCAACCTCAGTACCCCCGCAATATTCACTCAGCTATTCATTGAAAGCCACAGCTGATTTGGTGCAAGGCGGTAACTCTGATATGATAAATAACTGGATGGGTTATTGGACACAAAGTGGTGGGTTTACACCAAGTACCACTTATGTAATTTATCAGATTACCAGCAGTAACTACACCGGTAATTTTGACAACGCTTACCTTATTTTATCAAATTATAACCTGTTGTTAAAAACCGCAGGCAAAGACCCTCTGCAGTCAAATTACAGGGCTATAGGGATGATAATGCAGGCGTTTCTTTATCAGCGCCTGGTTGATTTATATAACAAAATCCCATATTCGCAGGCGTTATCAACTAATGCTACTTTTTCTTATAAATATGATGACGATCCTAAAGCGATATACGCAAGCCTTGTTGCTAAATGTGATTCGGCTGTTGCAATTATCGCCGCTGCCCCAACAGCAGCAATAAACCCGGGCAATTATGATATTGTTTTTGGTGGTACCATGACCAATTGGACAAAGTTTGCCAAAACATTAAAGTTAAAGCTTTTATTGCGCCAAACAGAAGTGAACAGTGCAGCGGTAACCAGCGGGTTAAACGGGATGAAAACTACTGATTTCTTAGATGTTGATGCAGCTGTTAACCCTGGATATTCAAGCAATACTGATGGGCAGTTGAATCCATTTTACTATGATATACAAGCTAATGCTGTAGGATCAAATGGCCTGAATACTACTTATTATCGTGCAAACAGCTATGCGGTGACTTTTTATCAGAATCATAATGACCCAAGGGTTAATTATCTGTATGCTCCGCAAGGCCGTGAGGTGGTTGTAAATCCAGTTACCGCGTATTCAACGCCAATAGATGGCACCGTAGCTGCAAACCGGGCAATGGTAAAAGGCCGCGCTTATGGCAGCACAAATGGTAATGGCGAATCAAATTCAGCAATATCTGCTATTGTTGGTACCGGATTTACGTCGGCTGGTAAATTAAAAGGCGCCGGACAAGGTGCCCTTTTGATCCCTGCCTTTGAAAGTAAGTTTTTACAGGCCGAGGCCGTTCAACGTGGATATATCACCGGTGCAACTGCCGCTGACGCTTATAACGCCGCCGTTGCTTCGAGTTTCGCTTTCCTTGGTGCGCCAGGTGCTGCGGCTTATACAAGCCAGATTGACGCATTAACTAACTATGTTTCATCGCCAGATAAAATCACGCTTATTATTACACAAAAATGGGCTGCAATGAATTCGGTTGATCCGTTAGAATCGTATAGCGACTGGAGAAGGTTAAATATACCTGCAAGTTTACCTGTTTCTCAGTATCCGGGTGTTACGGTGCCACATATACCATACCGTTTGCCTTATCCTATTAACGAAACCACGTTGAACGGAGCCAATGTACCGGCAGGTGGCACAGGTACAGACTTATTCACGTCTAAAATATTTTGGATGAAATAAGCTTGCGCTTAGGTTTAAGAAACAATTTAAAACAAAAAAGAAATGAAAAAATTAATTATACTATTAGGAGTCCTTACCGTCTCGCTTACGTCTTGCTTAAAAGACAAGCCAAACGTGGATTTTTCAAATCTCACCGCATTTGCCGAGATTGTTCATAGCGGAGTGCCTTATTTTAGTGAGGCGGGTATTACCGATACCGGAAAGGCGATATCAAGAACCTTGCAGATTAACGTAACCGGCCAATATCCGCCAACCAGTGATGTTAAAGTTTCAGTTAGCATTGACAATTCTATAATCGCTACCTATAATGCTGCTAATACAGTAGTTTCATATGTACCAATGCCTGCTGGATCGTTTACATTTACAAACACAACTGTAACTATAAAAGCAGGTACCCGTTTGGCCGACCTTCCGGTAACTTTTGACAGAACAAAATTAGACCCGTCGAAAAGTTATATGCTGCCCATTAAGATCAGCAATATTACCGGTGCATCGCAAAGTGCCAACTACAGCATAAAATATTACCATTTTATTGGTAATGATTTTGCAGGTACTTATAAACACCAGTTTACCCGTACACCAGCAGCCGGTAACTTTACCTACGCTGATGGTGAAACATCCGCATTTTTACCAAATTCACCGTTGGAGTTTGAAATGATGGGTGGTTATTACACCGGAAAAATTCGCTATGTAGTTGCTTTCCAAAAATCTCCAGCCGGTACATATTCACACTTTACGTTGAAAATTGATCCAGCGGATGTAACAAATATATTGGGTAGTATCAATGCAACTATAACTGTAGCACCATCGATACCTGATTATGTTGAAAAAGAATATACTTTTGCACAGGCGTTAACTATGTTTGATGTGCAAGGCTTCCAATACGATATACTTGGCGGTTCGGGTGCAAGGCATAATTACGATCAATATAAAAAATAATTAAAAAAAGCAGTAATGCACAGTAAAGGCCGGCTCAATTAAAAAGCCGGCCTTTTTTTGTATCGACACAATAAAATTATAGTATTTGAGTTCAAGTAGGGCAATAATACCTATATTGTTGTTTTCGGTTATGTGTAATTGACTTATTGCGGCAAAAAAAGTTTTTTATTATGTAGCGTTTAGACGATTTATCTCGTCAATAAATAACGGCGGCTAATTTATTGACCTTTGGGTTTAAAGGCAAATAGTGCTGTTAAGGGGTTGACTTTGAATGGCTTTATACTTAACTTTATTACATAATTATTTAATATGAAAAAATCATACATTTTAACCGCGATATTGTCTGTTGCAGCTATCCATGCTTCGATAGCGCAGTCGGTAACCGCATCGGGTACCGTTAAAGACGAAAAGGGAAAGGCCGTTCAGTCGGCTTTAGTACAGGAAGCAGATACTAAAACAGCAACTTATACAGACTCACTTGGCTTTTTTAGCCTGCCGCTAAAGGATAACGTTGAAATTATAGTTAGCGCTAAGGGTTATAAAGATGAGAAAGTGAGTCTCAAAGATAATGTTGTTGTCATTCTTAAAACAGGTAAATCATCTGGTGGCGGGTTAACATTGGCAGATCCTGATAAAATAGTTTCAGGTACACCTAAAACAAACAGAGAGCAAGGGTTTACTTATACAAATGTAAGCGGAACAGATAGGTCGTCCAGGGGCGGCGGGATGTTCTTTAACGTTAGTGTTAAAGAAAATACAAAAGGGAGCCGTTACTTAGTAGGTGACGGTTGGGCCAAAGGTTACGTAGTTGATAACACCGGCACTAAGGTTACAAACGAAAACTATAACTATAATTATGATAAAATCAACGGGTCGTTATTATTAACCCAGGATAAGCGTGCGGCAGTAGATGTAGACCGTGATAGAATAAAAAGTTTTACTATATATGATAAACTGGATCAGCCGGAAACATACCAGCTAATCACAGCTATAAACCCAACCCATTATACCCAGGTGTTATCAGATGGCAGCAAATACAAAGTTTATAAGTACACAAAAACAACGTTTGTAAAGTCGGATTTTAAAACTGATGGCATGACCTCAAGCGGCAACCACTATGACGAATACGTTGATGAGCCAACTTATTATGTGCTTAACGTTAAAACGTCGGCCATGCAAAAGATCTCGTTAAAAGGAAAAGCCATCAAACAGGCTTTTGCCGACGATGCGGATAAAGTAAAAGCCTATTTCAGCGATCATGCTGATGATGATATTAACGATACCTTCCTGGCAAACCTGGCTGATTCATTGAATTAAAGCCAGTTGCAATATCTTATAAAAAAGGCCGTTGACATGTTAACGGCCTTTTTTATTGGAAAGCAGTTTAAGGCAGATCATTATTACAATATTTAAATGAAAAAAATACTTATTATGACAATTGGGCTGTGCATTGCGGCCGGTGATATTAAGGCTCAAACCGGGATATCGGCAAGCGGTATAACATCGGGTAGTATGGCTTATAACCTCACCAGTAAAGAAAATACCAAAGGTAGCCGCTATTTGTTTGATGATTGGGCAAAGGGTTACGTTACAGATGTCAAAGGCAATGCTATTAACAGTGAAAATTATACATTTAATTACGATAAAATAGCTGGCACGCTGTTATTGAGCCAGGATAAACAGACAGCCATAGCCGTTGATAAAGAACATGTTAAAAACTTTGTGGTTTACAATAAGACCGATAAGGCTATGGCGTTTGAATATGTGCCTGCAATTGATGCCACTCATTATTGCGAAGTATTGGCAACCGGGGCAAAATACAAAATTTATAAGCTTACTAAAACCAAGTTTATTAAAGCAGATTATAAAAACGATGGCATATCATCAAGCGGTAACAAATATGACGAGTATGTTGATGAACCTGCTTATTATGTAGTTGATGCTAAAACGCCGGCACCACAAAAAATAGGTTTAAAAAACAAAGCGATTAAGCAGGCCTTTGCCGCCGCCGCGGATAAGGTAAAGACATTTTTTACCGATCATAAGGATGACGATATTGACGAAACCTTTTTGGCTGCCCTTGGCAATTTTCTGAATCAATAAGATAAAATGAGTAAGCGGGATGTTGGTTAGGTCACGCATGCATTCGGGCTACTTTTTATCCACACTATATTTACCCGGCCCTATAAAGATTAAACCGGCAAATACTACAGCATCTTCAATAGCATGAGCGGCTTCGCCCAGGCCGCCACCGGTGCGCAGGTGCATTAATGCCGCAATAACCATGTTGATAAATAGTAAAATGCATACCGGCCTGAACGCAAGCCCAATAACGAGCAGGAACCCTCCCATTAACTCGGTAAGCGCTGCAAGCAGGCCCCATACTACAGGCAAAAAATAAATGCCTACGTACTTCATTGATCCGCCTAAGTGTTCCCAGCTCTTTACCCCTCCTATCAATTTAGGGTATCCGTGATAAATAAACATAATACCCAAACCTATGCGGATAATTAAAAGGCCGGTGTTTTTGTAGTTGCCTAAATTGCTAAATAGTGCCATGTATTGATGATTGAGATAATATTTTAGTTGTGATTACGGGCACCTCAATTTTTAGCCCCCGCCCGTGTTAAACAAATTTTAAAGTGCTGTGCTGCTCCTGTACGTTCAGGTTTACATTGCGCCCAAATATAAGGCTGCAGTTATCGGGGATGTGCCCTGCCGGGAAATCAAAACAGACAGGATAGTTATAGTGCTGTACAATATCCATAACAATTTCGGGTATGGTTTGGCCAAATGGAATGTCGTTGTCCTTTATATCGGTAAATCCGCCAACCACCAGGCCGGCCAGGTTTTTAAGCTTGCCCGCCCTGTCAAGGCAGCGCATCATACGGTCGACGCTGTAAAGATATTCGCCCACATCCTCGATGAATAATATTTTATCATCATAATCTACATCGGATACTGAACCTGATACCGCAACAAGCAGGGACAGGTTTCCGCCTGTTAGGACGCCGCTGCTAGTACCCGCGCGATTGGTGGCATGCGTGGGAAACTCATAAGTCAATTCCTCGCCAAACAAAGCCTTACGCAGTGTGTCTAATGATCTTGCAGATGCGTCCGGAATATTTATCGGCATTTGCCCATGGATGCTTTGTGCGCCATAATTGGCAAACAGGTGGGTATGTAATACGGTGATATCACTAAACCCGACAATCCATTTAGGATTTTGGGCAAATCGGCTAAAATCAACTTTGTCAATCATCCGGATGGTGCCATAGCCGCCCCGCGCCGCTATGATGGCTTTAATGCCGTCGTCGTCAATAAACCGCTGCAGATCCCTGGCCCGCAAATCGTCGTCTCCGGCAAACTGGTGGTACGATGCATCGATAGTTTCGCCCAATACAACTTCCAGTCCCCACGATTCCAAAAGAGCAACCGCATCCGTCATTGGATTGGGCAATTTTTTTGCAGGGCAGGTGATAGCTATTTTGTCGCCCTTTTTTAGGTACGGAGGAAGTCCGGAAGTCGGAAAGTCGGGAAGTCCGGAAGTTTGGAGGGGCGAAGGCCCGGGATTGGCAGGTGATTCCATATCTATACTAAAAATGTTCTGTCTTCCTATCTTTCGGACTTTCGGACTTTCCGACTCCTCCCCCGACTTTCCGACTAAAAACCTATCTTTGCAAATTATTTATAACGTCGCTTTTAATGTCACAACTCAACAAATATAAAAGATATACGGTTACATCTGCATTGCCTTATGCTAATGGGCCGCTCCATATTGGCCACCTTGCGGGGGCTTACCTGCCTGCCGATATTTTTGTAAGGCACCTGAGGCTTAAAAAAAAGGATGTATTATATGTTTGCGGATCTGACGAGCATGGTGCGGCCATTACCATAAAGGCAAAAAAGGAAGGTACAACACCCCAGGCCATCATTGATAAATACCATACCCAGATAAAAGAAAGTTTTGAAGAGTTTGGGATAGCGTTTGATATTTATCACCGTACATCGTCGTCTATACATCATGATTTATCGCAAGAGTTTTTCCTGAATCTTTATGAGAAAGGCGAGTTTATCGAAAAATTCAGCGAGCAGTATTATGACGAGGATTACCAGCAATTTTTGGCAGATAGGTATATCACCGGCACCTGCCCAAACTGCCACAATGAAAATGCCTACGGCGATCAGTGCGAGCGTTGCGGCACCTCGCTAAACCCTACCGACCTGATTAACCCGGTATCAACCCTAAGTGGTAAAACTCCCATTTTAAAGCCAACTAAACATTGGTACCTCCCTTTGGATAAGTACCAGCCCTGGCTGGAGCAATGGATAGATGCCAAGGAAGGCGAGTGGAAAACCAACGTATTTGGCCAATGTAAATCATGGCTAAAATCGGGCCTGCAACCCCGCTCCATGACCCGCGATTTGGATTGGGGTATAGATGTACCGTTGGAAGAAGCCAAAGGCAAAAAGCTATATGTTTGGATGGATGCGCCGATAGGTTATATATCTGCCACGAAACAATGGGCGATCGATAACAATAAAGACTGGAAATTATACTGGAAAAAACAAGCCGATGAACAGGACGACGCCTGCCTGCTGCATTTTATTGGCAAGGATAATATAGTGTTTCATTGTATTATTTTCCCATCCATACTGCACGCCCACGGCGAATACATTTTACCGCAAAACGTACCCGCCAACGAATTTTTAAATTTAGAGGGCGACAAGCTATCAACCTCGCGCAACCACGCGGTTTGGCTGCATGAGTACCTGGAGGAGTTTCCCGGCAGGCAGGACGAACTGCGCTATGTATTAACCTCTATTTTGCCCGAAACCAGCGACAGCGAGTTTACCTGGAAAGATTACCAGGCCCGTATTAATAACGAACTGGTGGCTATACTGGGCAATTTTGTAAACCGGGTAATGATACTGATGCACAAATTTTACGATGGTAAGGTTGAATGCGCGTCTGATAAACTCGAGTTGCAGGATGAATACCTGAATACCGAGATTGGGATTTGTTATGATGAGATAGAAAAAAACCTTGAAGCTTATCGCTATCGCCAGGCCTTACAGGCGGTAATGGATATTGCCCGCCTGGGTAACCGTTACCTTACCGAAAAGGAGCCATGGAAAGCTATTAAAACCGATCCAGAAGGCACAAAGGAAGTATTGCACAACTGTTTGCTCATTATTGGTCATTTGGCTACTGCCGCGCAGGCTTTTTTGCCGGCAACGGCTAAAAAGATCATTGGTATGTTAAACCTGCCCGACCAGGTTATTACTTACGACCAGGAGATCACTTTTGATAATGGCCATCAGCTAAACCCGGCCGCGTTATTGTTTAATAAAATTGAGGACGACGCGATTGAATACCAACTAAAAAAGCTGCAGGACAAAAAAGAGGCCGCCGCCCCGGAAAAAACTATAAATGTGCAGCCTGCGAAAGAGAATGTTAATTTCGAAAGCTTCGCGGCAATGGACATCCGTACCGGGACTATCCTGGCTGCCGAAAAAGTGGCCAAAACTAAAAAACTCCTGAAGCTAACCATAGATACTGGTATCGACCAACGGACGGTAGTATCGGGCATAGCCGAATATTACGAGCCGGAGGCCATCATCGGCCAAAAAGTGAGCATCCTGGTAAATTTGGAGCCACGCGAAATTAAAGGCATCATTTCCCAGGGAATGATCCTGATGGCCGAAAACAGCGAAGGCAAACTAAGCTTTGTTGCACCTATGGATGATTTTCATAATGGGGCAGTAATCAGGTAGATGTGTACATTACGGATGTGCATATTTTTGCCGATAAAAATTTGCCATTAAGGCATGTGATTTTTCATTGATAATTTGCACCTTTGCAAGCTGATTGAGGGTTTGCCCTTATCCGCCATATCCGGTCCCGTAGTTCAACGGATAGAATAGGAGTTTCCTAAACTCTAGATATGAGTTCGATTCTCGTCGGGACCACTGGAAATAGTATTAAAATGATATAAAAGCCTGCAAATCAAATGATTGCAGGCTTTTGTTTTATGGTCAAAACACCAAAAAATGCACTGATTTTTAACAAAAAGGTGTCAAATTCGGTGAGTACCTCCAGAACAAAATACTACTCACCGAATATGTCATAATTAATTGATATTCAAGATGTTCATCTTTTGAACATCTTGATGGAAGATGCTTGCAAACTTACTTTTGATCATTTAAAGTACGTTGTTATGAAAAGTAATTTCCATCTGCTTTTTTACTTAAGGAAGCAAAAAAACTACAAAGAAGGCGCTGCTGCCATTTATATGCGGATCACCGTTGACGGTAAAAGGTCAGAATTTTCTGCCGGAAGGGAGTGTGATCCGTCCCGTTGGAATAGCCATTCCGGGCGAGGAATTGGCACTAAAGAAGATATAAGGGCGCTGAACAGCTATCTGGATATCTTACACACCAAAGTAAATAGTGCTCATCAGCAATTGCTGATTGCAGGTGAAGCGATCACTGCGGATAAATTGCGTAATCAATTTATAGGACGGGCTGAAAAGCGCTACCACGTGGTGGCATTATTTAGTGAGCACAACGATCAGGTAAAAGCATTGATCGGAAATGGATTTGAAGAGAATACGTTAAAAAGCTACCGTAGCTCTTTTAAGCACCTCGCTGAATTTGTAAAGTATAAATATGGTGTTGCAGATGTTGACATTAAAAGTCTGAATCATGCCTTTATACTCAATTACGAGTTTTATCTAAAGACCACCTGTAAATGCAGCGGCGTTTCCGCTGCCAAATATATCAAACACCTTAGAAAAATTGTCAACAACTGCTTAAACAACAAGTGGCTCGTTGAGAATCCTTTTATTAATTACCGCTCAAAAGCGAAAGCTAAGGAAAAAGAGTTTTTAACTGAGGATGAACTGGAGAAAATAGCGAATAAGGAGGTGACCATTGACCGTCTGATCCAGGTTCGGGATACTTTTGTTTTCTGCTGCTATACGGGCCTGGCTTATGCTGATGTCCAAAAATTACAGCGCCATCAGATTGCGAAAGGCGTTGATGGTGAACAATGGATTTTTACGAACAGAAAGAAAACGGATACTGCATCAAGAATACCTTTATTAGCGGCGGCTGAAGATATCGTAAAAAGGTACGCCGATCATCCGCAATGCGTAAATAAGAATCTTGTGTTACCGGTACTAAGTAACCAAAGAATGAACAGTTATCTAAAAGAGATCGCGGACGTTTGTGGTATAAGCAAGCTATTGACCTTTCATATGGCCCGGCATACTTTCGCTACGACGGTTACATTAGCCAATGGCGTGCCCATAGAGAGTGTAAGCAAGATGCTTGGACACACCAGTATAAAAACGACTCAACACTATGCTAAGGTACTTGATATCAAGGTAGGCTCAGACATGGCCATGTTGCGGAAGAAGTATAAGCCCGCCTGATTCAAATCTTTCAATATTCAATAGCTTATTTCGCCGTTTCTATTTCCCTTGAATAGAAACGGTTTAATTATTTAACCATGCCTAAAAAAACAATATATATTGATTTAATGATCCATTTCGGCTTCGAGAGGATTTTCGGTATTGTCCTAAACGTGATTTACTAATTGAATTCCTTAACGAGGTGTTCGAGGGAAAAAGCACATTGTTGATCCGGTATACAAAAGGGAGAATATACCGGCGATACGATCTATTAAGGTAATGCGATCTTTGATTACTTGTACCGGGATTGCTGGCGAGGGTTTTATTATAAAGGTGCAATGGGGTAAACAGGAAAACTTTAAACAATGTGCTTGATTATAGACCAGTTGGGTGATCCGCGGGCAGGCACCGAAAGGTAACCGGTTTAAATGGACTTACAATACCTCTGAAGGGTACCTGCTGACTTACTTTAAAATATTATATTTTGTGTTTGAGTAATCTTTGAGCAAATATGGGTCTTTTCATAAATGTAGCTTTTAACGTAACTTTGGATACAGCACAATAAAAATAATGGATCAAAAATCGCTTCAAGTAAAGTTTGCTGAATTAATAGCACTTCCAGCCGAAACCGAGACCATCGAATTTAAAGAAGCGAAGAATACCTATGATCTAACTAAGCTTGGTAAATATTTCTCAGCGCTTTCCAATGAAGCCAACCTTAACGGCAGAGCTGATGCCTGGTTTATCATGGGAGTTAAAAATGATCAGACCGTTGTAGGAACAGCTTTTCGACCCAGCCGAAAAGATTTGGACAGTCTTAAAGGGGAGATTGCTAATAAAACGAGTAATCGGATTACTTTCATGGAAATCCATGAAGTTTTTTTACCTGAAGGACGAGTGTTGATGTTTCAAATCCCACCAGCGCCCAGAGGGTTGCCGGTAAGTTTCGACGGTCACTATTACGGCAGGGACGGCGAAGAATTAGTGCCTTTGAATATAGAAGAGATTGAGCGTATCCGTACACAACGCAGCAGCGAGGATTGGAGTGCAGGTATTATTAAAGAAGCGATTATTGCAGATCTTGATCCTGAAGCAATAAAAATTGCAAGGGAAAACTATAGAAGCAAGTTTCCGGATAAAGCTGAAGAAATTGACACCTGGAATGATGTTACTTTTCTAAATAAAGCAAAAATAACGATCAAGGATAAAATTACCAGGACAGCGCTCATTATTTTAGGGCGCGAAGAATCCGAACACTTTTTAAGCCCTGCAGAGATCAAGATCAGGTGGGTGCTGAAAGACACCCACAATACAGACAAGGATTACGAAATATTTAATTGCCCACTACTGCTGGCTGTAGACAAGGTATATGCCAAGATAAGGAACCTCAAATATCGATATATTACAGAGACGACTTTATTTCCCGAAGAAACTTTACGTTACGAACCTTATAGTATCCGGGAAGCATTAAACAATTGTATTGCTCACCAGGATTATACATTAGGTGGAAGAATTAATGTAGTGGAGATTGAGGACGAAGCTCTGATATTCACTAATTATGGTTCTTTTATTCCCGGTTCTGTAGAACGCGTAGTAAAGGATGACGCACCGGAAGAACATTACCGTAATAAGTTTTTAGCAACCGCTATGTTCAATTTGAAGATGGTGGACACGGCGGGAGGAGGTATCAAGAAAATCTTTAACTTCCAAAGGCAACGATTGTTCCCATTACCTGATTATGATTTAACTGGTGGTAAAGTTAAAGTGACTTTGGCTGGTAAAGTTTTAGATATGGATTTCGCCAGGGTATTGGCACGTCATAAAGACCTGACTTTAGATGAGATTATCCTGTTGGATAAAGTTCAAAAAAGGAAGAAACTTACGCCGGTAGAGGAAAAGCACCTTCGGATGAAGAAGTTAATAGAAGGAAGAAAACCTAATTATTACATTTCACTTGATGTCGCCAGTCAAACAGGGCAAAAAGCGGAATATTCTAAGAACAGGGCTTTAGATAAAGCCTATTACATTGATCTTGTCAAGAAATCAATTCATCAACATGGACATTTAGAACGGAAGGATATAGATGAATTGTTGTGGACGAAGTTACCGGATTGGATGAATGAACATCAGAAAAAAATTAAAATAAACAATCTGATATCAGAGATGCGAAAGAAAGGATCGATTTGGAATGAAGGAAGTGATTCCAAGCCACAGTGGAAGCTGGGGAAGGAGGAAAGAAAAAGATCAAAAGAATAGTTGTTATAAAAGAGTTCTAATTAATGTTTCTAATTAAAGATGTTAATTAGAGTTTAATTAGAGATATTAGTAATTCTAAGTATAAATAGCAGGCTATTTAATTAGAGTTAATTAGAGGTTGAGAAAAAGTAGAGTTACTTAAACAGTCGAAAGGTTTATAAGTTATCTTTTATTACAGCCACCCCCAGTCATTGCACCGCTTAAACACCTGTAGCTTAACGCAGGAAAACGGTCAAGGGCGGGGCAAGCCAATAAAAAAGAAAACAACCCTGCCCCGTTTATATACCCTTTACCGTTTTCCTGCGTGAGCTAATTTTGTGACTGCGGTGCTGTGACTAACCGACAACCCGTGGACGGGAAAGGCAGGTGTGTATGAGGTACGAATATACTCCTGCACGTGCTGCGGCGAGACTGGCGGCGTAATGGAACCGGAGCGAAGCGCGTGGTGTTATGAAGTCGCCTGCCACAGCTGCATGGCCACTCTCTTCTATCAAAAACAAGAAACATCTGTTTATTATAGCATCAGCAACCTTGCTCAACGCGACACTTGTTGGCCATGGTATTTCTTCTTTTTTTTTTTCTTTTTCTCCATCTCGCTTTCCGGGACAATGTTAGCACCTCCAGTATACATCGGTTCCAGCATCACTTCCAAAAAGCTTGCCGCTGTCTTACCTGCTGTGGACAACATACCGGCTGTTGAGGTAAATATGCCCTCCGCGACTCCCTGGGCAAGTTCATTAGCCACCGACCTGCTTTCATAATTCTGCGAGGAACCCTCGGCTAACATGCCCAGTTGTTCCCGTTGCGATAACTCGCCGTTCTTCTGCACATTGGCATATGCCATGGTATCTTTTAACTGTCTGTCAAATTCAAAAAGGCTGTCAAAAAGAGATTCGCCGCTCTGTTTAAATGCTACCCGGTCAAACTGTCCCATCTTTTTAGAATGCGTTGCATTCTTTCCCCTTGAGGTATTCATCGGGCTAAGCTTGATCTTATTGGTTATATCCTTACGGCTTACAATAACCTGCACATGCATCTGCTCGCCCTCCTTACGGTCACCCCGTTGTTTCAGGCTCTGTTTTACCTCCGGGTCAGTATAGTTGTAATAACGGTAGTTTTCCAGCTTGGCGAACCATAACAGGTCTTCGTTACTGCTCACACCATCCCGGTTAAAGTTTTTTGCATAGGCATCCATCACTCTGACCGCGAAACCTTTCATTTGTTCTTTAGCACCCTCTTCCCCATATTGCTCTTTTAAAAACCTGATCTCTTTCTGGCTCGGGCTGATATTGACCAGGAAAAACTTAGCATCGTCTTTACCCAGCTTGGCGACATTATTATCGATACTGCGCATGACCTGGTAAGGCTCGATCCTGATCTGCTGACCATTGAACCAGTATTCAGGTTCAAGTTTATGGTCTATCCTGTTTTCTTTTTCCAGGTAATTTACCAGCCCCGCGCTGCTGCCTTTGTTCGCCGCTTCTTTGCTATCGGTGATATTGATAAACATAATGCCCCCTAACCCCCTAAAGGGGGAATTAAAATACATGATTAAAGTAAACTGACCTGTGATCTGGTAACAGCGATCAGCTCATCTTTTTCCCGGCCCGATGTCATCATCCCGAAAGCTTCCCTTGATTTGATATAACCATCAAGGATGAACAGGAACTGTTTTTTCAGGTGTTCCTTACTTTTTTGGTTTTTCGAGATGATTTCCATCAGCGCATCTATGCCGGTTAACTTTTGGACCAGGGCATGCTGGTTATTCAGCAAGTCCGCATTCGCCTTGAGGATTTGCGTATTAAAGCGTTCGATGATCTTGGCTTGTGATACTGATACCCTGTCCATTTCCGTTTTGATCGGAATGAGCAGCATGTTCTCCTGGCTTTTGATAAAACTGATATACTGCTGGTGGTTCTTCATCAGCGCATTTTTTAATAATTCATCATTCAGGTCCAGGGGATCTTTCTTACTTTTATAAAAGTAATCGACCATCTGGATAAACACCTGCCGCTTAGTCCTGCCCAGTTTAAGGGCGATCTTTTCAAACTTTTGATCTACCATAACCGGGTATCTCACTGATCTAACATTGATATCTTCCATACTGATCTTTTCAAACTGACCAAATAGCTGTCTATGCAGCTATGCCTTTATTCCTGTATGCAGGATACCGCCGGGTATCCTGTTTTCTTTTATTTCATAGGCGAAAACGCCCTAAAGTATCCCCGGAGGATACGTAAACCCCCCGTAGCGAAGCGTAGGGCAAGCAAAGTAGGGCTCTGCCCAACTTCCGCTTGCTCACTTCGCTTTCGCGAAGCGACCGCCGCTCTTCTTCCTGATTTGCAAAGCAAATCATTACCGGTGCAGCCATTGGCTGCACCGGATTCATATAGCTGGATATCTGTCTATCCATATATCGGAATAACCAGTTATTCCGATATGAAGTTATTTGTATAGGATGGTATATAGATATACCGATACAAAGTGTCGGGCTACACTTCCCAACCGACGGGCCAGTAAACCTGGCTGCCGAGTTTGGGATGGTAAGACGGCTGATAACGGATGTAACCATATTGATCGAGTTCTTTGATACACTTGTGATACGTTGCAATGGATGCGACCTTGGAAAACGCCATGAGCGTTTTTCGGGTCACACCAAAAGGGCTTGTAAAACCATTCCGCTGCCAGCAAACAAATAAACCCGTGAATAAGCTAAGATGGGTTGGCAATAACCGGTTGTCTTTTTCCATGCGCCTGACCAAACCGGCATAACCAGCCAGTTCTTTGACAATTTCCTTTTGGAACTTCATTTGCCTTCTCCTTCCAGTATCTTGTTGATGTCTTCCAGTTTGTAGTACATGATACTTCCCACTTTCGTGAAACGCAGCGTACCGTTGATGCGCAGGTTTTGAAGTGTGCCGGGCGATATGCCTAAAAGCTTCCGCACTTCGACGCTCTTCAGCCATTTCTTAGATTGCCCCTGTCCCGGCTGCATCAGTTGTTTGATCTCCGTCAATAACTCACTTTTAAACTCCCTTAAATCCTCCTTGGTGATCAATTCGATTGCTGTCATAGTTGATATTTTTTATCGTGAATAATTCTTGCCCAAATTTGGGCAAGCCCTATTTTATTGCTTGGGGACTTTAATAGGGTGACCCCAATTTTCTGTTTATTACATCTTGTTTAGTTTCGCATGGCGGGGACCTCCTTTCTTTATTAAACCCGTTCAGCGGAACAATAA
Organism: Mucilaginibacter sp. P2_A5; assembly: GCF_056404995.1. NCBI lineage: Bacteria > Pseudomonadati > Bacteroidota > Sphingobacteriia > Sphingobacteriales > Sphingobacteriaceae > Mucilaginibacter > Mucilaginibacter sp. P2_A5. The sequence continues at coordinate 6,123 of NZ_JBFUCY010000002.1, read as the reverse complement.
AATGCAAGCCACTGAATACAATGGTTCAAAAGTGAGGGCTAAAACAGCAAAATGAATGACCATTGGAGGCGTTTGGTCACGAATGAAAAGACAAAAGCCTATCTTTTAGGCTTTTGAATGATTTTGAAAAGCTTATCCTTTTCAGTGATAATCGTGTATTTCGGCGGCGGGTTATCCTTGTCGGCCGGGAAATAATTCTGGGCGGTGCCGATTGCTATGGGTTTATCACCATTGAGAAAGTGCTTGGCGATCAATTTATACCAGGGACTTGCCGTTTGGCTGTTCACCAGCTTATTGCCATTCGGCAATTTCAATTCCCTCACCTGATCAATTAAGTCAATAAACACAGGCAGGCCGTCTTTGCTGATGACGATCTTTTCACCGGCTTCGTATTTAACGTAATCTTTAATCTGGCTCTCCAGTTCTTTGATTCTTGCTTCTAACTGGTCAATCTGTTTGTTTTTATCAGCGATGACTGATTCCAAGGGCTGTGTTTTGTGCCACTGATCTATACTTTCCAGATATACCAAAAAAGCTTCCAGTTTGGCCGTAAATTTCAATCCCTGAGCAGATGGCTTAAGGCCTTTGTAGAATTTAATCCTGGTATTTACAATATCATAAACATGATCGAAAAAAGCCTCTTCCTGTCCGACGTTACCCTTAAGGTAATGATTTAACTGGTAATTGTAAAACGTAGCGTACTCATCTTTTTTGATCTTATAAATCTTATTGACAAAGAAATTTAAACCGAAAACTCTGTCTGTAAATATCGGCCAGCCGATATCGTAACGATGAGGGTTTAACTCAAACCGGCCTCGGAATTTGAAATAAGTGTCTGAAGGCATACAACAATATTTCTTGATAAACGAGTTACCATAGTTTTAGTTTATATGACTGAGAGAATTTGGAATTTGCTTTCATAAATAACTGATTCGAGCCCAGTCTCGGACCCGCACAACCTCCCACCTAAAATGGGAGGTTTTTTTTGCATTAATTTTCAGCTTATTGAGGTCCCCGCTGCTATTTGCCGGTCTGCCGGGAAGTTTCGTTTGTTTTTTTTGCGGCAAGTGCACCTCCCCAAAGTGAACCCGGGTTCAAACGATCAGGATAGAGCTCCATCATCGCGTTATACAACTCGAGCGTAGTGGAAGTTTCCCTATTGAGGCGATCAAAATCCTCTATATATTTTTTTGTCGTGAATAAAATTTCGGGATCATCAGTATTGGTTGGTACTTTGTGGCCTGCAACTACTGATTTAGGATGAAGGGTAATAAGCTTATCAATTGCGTTTATCCATTCCTTGCGGGTTTCTGTTGTCGTTTCAGCCAAATACTGGTGCACACCATTATAAGCAACATCTCCAGCTGCGATTAGTCCGATAGATGGCACATACAGACTGGTCGTGTTATGCGTGTCAGAAAAACCGGTATGGATTATGATCAATTTCTGTCCTTCCAATTCAAATTCGTCGCCAGGCAATGCGGTAGGGACCACCAGTTTTTCAGGTATTTGTCCGGGATAGCGCGGCACCCAAAAACCTTCTATGACCGCTGGCTGTACCTGTTCCCGGCAATCTTCCGCGGTAGCCTTGGTAGCTATCGCCTTTGCATCAGGAAAACGGTCCAGCAACAATTGCAGACCATAAAAATGGTCACCATGCGAGTGGGTGATGTAAATGTACTTGAGGTTCTTACCGGTAGCAGCAATAGCATCCGCCAATGCCTTTGAATGGTCAATGGCTAGAAATACATCTACTAATACGGCGTCTGTTTTGCCATAAATGAGCGTAGCGCTATTGGGCACCCATTTAAGGTCATCAAGACCCGGAGGAGTGTTGGGGTCGCGGTTTAAACCGGGGCGTCTTGAAGTGAAAACTTCATAGTTCAATACATTGGTCTGGTTGTCGTTTTCTTTTGTCATGGCTTTGAATACATTTGTTTGATTGGTAAACAAAATTAGACCGATCAGCTGATGAAGAACGTACCTCAGGCAAAGTAAAAGATACGAAAATCAAATAATATAACGATGTCTGAACGTGACCGGGGTGACGGTAGTGTGTTTTTTAAAGAAGGTATTGAAATGATTGGGGTAATTGAATCCAAGCCCGTAAGCAATGTCCGCGATGCTCCAGTTGCTATGTTTAAGCAGTGCCTTAGCCTCATTGAGCAATCTATCTGCGATGTGGCTGGAAGTGGGCTTTCCGGTAAGGTTTTTTACGGCCGAATTTAAATGATTGACGTGAACAAATAGTTTGGATGAATAATCACCTGGTTTTTTTAAGCTGACCGGTTCCTGTGGCGATTGGATAGGAAATTGTTTTTCGAGTAAATCAAAAAAAAGATAAACGATACGGGCTCCGGCGTTACCGGGTTGAATCCTGATCGGATCCGTTTTAAGTTTTAATCCTTCATAAATGAGCAAACTGATATAATGACGTGCAATTTCATCTCCGAATGAAAAAGGGGAATTAATCTCATCAATTAATTTATCGAACAATAGCCGGATGAACTGCAATTGTTTTTCTTCCGGAAAAAGTACACTGGTGCCGACAGCGCCAAAAAGGGAAGAAGGCGATATTTTGCCGGCAGCTTCTGAAGCATTGAGAAAATCATGGATGAATACACACCAATATCCTGATCGCATAGATTTCAGGCTGTCATAAGCATAGGTAGCCGATGGGTGCGCAAAAAAAAGCGCGGGTTTGTCGCAATCAAATTCCTGATCGTTAAAATATAGTTTGCATTTATTTTCAATCAGCCAAATCTTAAAAAAATCATTCCGGCTATAGGGCACTTTTACCCTTTTACCGGAGTATTCATAACGCCGTGCATTAATGGAATAAGGAATTTTCTGCAGGTTATGTGTAAAATAAGTTGCTTCCATAGCTAAAGCTACAAAAATCAAATCAGCTAACAGCTTAAAAGATTAATTTCATTGGTGGAGAGTGTAGATGGAGCTTTTTAAGCCCGCTGGAAAATTATGAGGAGCTTCGCTTTAAATCAGCAATAAACTTGTTCGATTTTCGTACAGTAGTCGACCGGTTCGATATTGCCCCGTTAAGGTGTTTAAATTCTTGCTATTTTCTTTAAATCAGCTATAAAATTATTTGAAAATAGACCCATGATCGACCCCTTTCTAAAAAGCCTTTTTACAGCGATAAAAGGGCTTTTTTATGCCCTCAGGGCAGATTTTTCGATGAAAAGATAGCAGTAAGTTCAGGCATGGTCCGTACCATAGCATGGCAACTCGTTTGCTTCAGAGATTGGTTATTTATGTTTTGGTGATGAGATAAGGAATTGCCACTTTTATCTCTTTAATTACGATTTTATCTTACTTTTATGCTATCTTAGAGTACCGGCTTGCTAAAGGGCCAGGTTCCCGATTTCGAAGATCTCAACTAAATTTTAATGCGTTTAAAACTTTATATTGTCGTTTCAGTGTTGTTTTTTGCTTACACGAACAATTTTGCGCAAGGCAATCAATACCGGTTTTCGCACCTTGATATAAGTAACGGACTGTCGCACAATCAGATCACCAGTATTTTTAAGGATTCTGAGGGGTTTATGTGGTTTGGTACTTCTTTAGGTCTCAACAGGTATGACGGTTATAACTTTAAAGTATTCAGGCACGACGCAAATAATAAGAATTCTATTAATTTCGATTATATAAGAAGTATTTTTGAAGGGCCTGACAAAAAATTATGGATATCAACCACCACCGGCTTCTGTTTCTATGATCCGGAAACCGAACGGTTTAACAATGATATGTCATTATTGTCACGTCCTTTGAAGCTACCCGTTAATGATCCTCAAAAAATTGAACGCAGCAGCGCTGCAGACTTTTGGTTTTTATATGCCGATTCGGGCATTTACAGGTATAACGCCATAAGCAAAAAGACGACACGTTATTTTCACAGTGTTAACGGGGTTCCCTCGTTATACCCAGGTTCCATTGCAGATATCACCTCTGACGTTAAAGGCAATATTTGGATAGTTTATACTGACGGAATGGTGGAGATGCTTGATGTTAAACTTAACAGGATCAGCTATCGCACCAGCATATTTAACAAGGGAACTAATAATAAGAAAGATCGTTATACACTGCTCGTCGACCGCGATGGTGATTTATGGTTTTACTTGCCGTACAATGATTTGGGCCTATCTTATTACCAGCCTTCAACAGGCACTTTCAGGCATATTGATAAAGAATCACCCGGGATAAAGTTAAAAACGAACTTTATTACCAACATTGTTCAGGCTAATGATGGCTTAATATGGATCGCAACTGACCACGGCGGGGTAAATGTGCTGGATAAAAAGAATTGGACAATCACCTACCTGCTAAATAAGGGAGATGACCCTACATCATTAAGGCAAAACACCGCAACACTTTATAAGGATAACTTAGGTATTATATGGGCCGGTACTAATAAAAAGGGAATAAGTTATTATCATAAAAATATTATCAAGTTCCCGCTTTTCAAGCATTTAGATTCTGATCCGGCTAGTTTAAAGTTTAACGATATCAATAAATTTGTAGAAGATAAACTGGGGAATTTATGGATCGGCACCAATGGCGGCGGCCTCATTTATTTTAATCGCAAAACGGGCGTATACACCCAATACAAAAACAATCCTAACGACAGCAACAGCTTATCGAGCGATRTAATTATTAGCCTTTGTATAGATCATGAACAAAAATTATGGATAGGTACCTATTTTGGCGGTTTGGATTGCTTTGACGGGAAAACGTTTAGCCATTATAAACACAACGATAAAGTKGCCACCAGTATTGCTGATAACCGGGTATTTAGCATTTTGGAAGACTCGTCTCACCGTTTGTGGATAGGAACGCTTTTTGGGGGCCTCGAAATTTTCGACCGTGCAAAAAAAATATTTTACCATCCATTAACGCAGGCTGATATCAGTTCTACTATAATATTCTCAATCTTCGAGGATAAACAAGGCAATATCTGGATAGGGGGAGGATGGGTGGTAGATGTTATATGGAAGGACGGCCGGCGGACAAGCCACTATACCGCAAAAGATGGTTTAATTGACAATGAAATAAGCAATATCAATGAGGATAGCCGGGGTTTGATATGGATAGTGGCCGGGGGCGGATTGTGTGTGTTGAATCGCAAAACAAACACTGTTATCTCGCTGACAAAAAAAAGCGGGCTCCCGGCCAATTCAGTGACCAATACGTTGGAAGATAACAAAGGGGTAATGTGGTTAAGCACTTCGAACGGGTTAGCCCGCGTCAGATTAACACCAACAGCTGATTCTTTCAATTTTCACTTCGACAGTTTTGACGATACAGATGGTTTGCAGGGCCGGGAGTTCAACATAAATGCAGCTTTAAAAACACGCGCCGGTGAATTGATATTTGCGGGCCCGGATGGTTTTAATCTGTTCGACCCCGCAAGCATTGAACCCGATACCGCCAGGCCTCGATTAATCTTTACCGACTTTCAGTTGTTCAATAAGAGCATATCAGCAAATGAGGCGGTTAACGGCCATATTATCCTTCCAAAAAGTATATCAGWAGTACATWCRATAGTYCTTAATCACGACGAAAATATCTTTTCGATAGAATTTGCCGCCCTCGATTATATCAATYCGGGTAAAKTAAAATATCAGTATATGCTGGAGGGCTTTAATAAGGCATGGGTAAATGTAGATAATAAAACGCGAAAAGCCGGTTAYACCAATCTGGATGGGGGAGATTATACTTTTAAGGTACGTGTGTCCAATKCTGAAGGTGTTTGGAGTCMGCATAGTATTTCTTTAAARATTAAGGTATTGCCCCCGTTCTGGAAATCTACTTTAGCATATGTCATTTACCTGTTGTTGATAACCGCGACCCTGTTTTTTATACGCCGGCGCGGAATACAAAAAATAAGAAGACAGTTCCTAGCAGAGAAAGAAAAATTTATAGCAGAGAAAGAAAAACAGGAAGCAAAATTGATAATTGAACAGGAGCGGCAGGAGATTAAGCGAATGCAAGATCTTGATCAACTGAAAACTAAATTTTTGACCAACGTAAGCCACGAGTTCCGAACACCGATTTCGCTGATCATGGCGCCGGTCGAAAAAATGCTTACCCGTGCTGATCAGGAAC